>JBGPPD010000192.1:0-5496 GCA_041488375.1 Gammaproteobacteria bacterium
GCCGAGCGGAATCACTAAAGCCAATAAATACATATAATTACGTTGCATACCTCAAGTAATCTAGTCCAATAGGCGAATGGAAGCAACTACTAACCTGGAGCGCCTGTTCGCCGACGGCGGCCCGCTCGCCGCGCAGATCCCCGGCTACCGCCTGCGGCCGCAGCAACTCGACATGGCGCGGGCGATCCTCGAAGCGATAGAGGAGGACGGCGTGCTGGTGGCCGAAGCGGGCACCGGCACCGGCAAGACGCTCGCCTACCTCGCCCCGGCGCTGCTGGCGGGCGGCAAGGTGATCGTCTCCACGGGCACCAAGACGCTGCAGGACCAGCTCTACGACCGCGACCTGCCCGCGATGCGCGCCGCGCTGGCCAGCGGCGCCGTGCCCGCGCTGCTCAAGGGGCGCGCCAACTACGTGTGCCTGCACCGCCTGGAGCGCAGCGCCATCGAGGCGCGCCTGGCCAGCCGCGAGGAAGCCGCGCAGCTGCGCCGCATCGAGCGCTTCGCCGCGGTCTCCGCCAGCGGAGACCGCGCCGACCTGCCGGACGTGCCGGACGACGCGCCGGTGTGGCAGCACGCCACCTCGACGCGCGAGAACTGCCTCGGCCAGGAATGCCCGCGCTACAAGGACTGCTTCGTGATGAAGGCGCGCCGCGGCGCGCTCGCCGCCGACGTGGTGGTGGTCAACCACCACTTGTTCTTCGCCGACGTGGTGCTGCGCGACGAGGGCGTGGCGGAGCTGCTGCCCGCCTGCAACACGCTGATCTTCGACGAGGCGCACCAGTTGCCGGATACCGCGCGCCTGTTCTTCGGCGAAAGCGTCTCGACCGGCCGGCTGATCGAGCTCGCGCGCGACGCGCGGCTGGAATTGCGCGCCGCGGGCGGCGCGGCGCCGGAGTTCGACGCGCTGGCCGGCCGCGTGGACAAGGCGGCACGCGACCTGCGCCTGGCCTTCGACATGGACGGTGCGCGCATGGCCTGGGCGCAGGCCCAGGCGCGGCCGCCATTCGGCGCATCGCTCGCCCTGCTCGAAGCAGCGCTGTCCGCCTTCAGCGAGGCGCTCGGCGCGCAGGCCGAGCGCTCCGAGGGGCTCGCCTCCTGTTCGCGGCGCGCGCAGGAGGCGCGCGCGACCCTGGCGCGGGTGATCGCCGCCGAGGGTGCGGAGCAGGTGCGCTGGGTCGAGGTTTTCGGCCATGCCCTGCAGCTGCACCTCACGCCCTTGTCCAGCGCCGAGCTGTTCCGCCGGCAGGTCGAGGAGCGGCCGCGCGCCTGGATCTTTACGTCGGCGACGCTGTCGGTGGGCGAGGATTTCTCCCACTTCAAGGGCGAACTGGGGCTGCAGGAGGCCAAGGCGCGCACCTGGCCCAGCCCCTTCGACTTCGAGCAGCAGGCGCTGCTCTACGTGCCGCGCGACATGCCGGCCGACCCCAACGATCCTGCATTCACCGAGGCGGTGGTGAACGCGGCGCTGCCGGTGCTGCAGGCGAGCCGGGGACGGGCTTTCCTCCTGTTCACCACGCTGCGGGCCCTGCGCCGCGCGCACGAGCTGTTGCGCGAGCGCATCGAGTATCCGCTGCTGGTGCAGGGCACGGGATCGCGCAGCGAGCTGCTCGCGCGCTTCCGCGAGCTCGGCAACGCCGTGCTGCTGGGCAGCGCCTCGTTCTGGGAAGGCGTGGACGTGCGCGGCGAGGCGCTCTCCTTGGTGGTGATCGACAAGTTGCCGTTCGCGCCGCCCGACGACCCGGTGCTGGCGGCGCGCATCGAGGCGCTCCGGGCGCGCGGCGGCAACCCGTTCACCGAATTCCAGCTGCCGCAGGCGATCCTGCAGCTCAAGCAGGGCGCCGGCCGGCTGATCCGCGACGACACCGACCGCGGCGTGCTGATGCTGTGCGACCCCCGCCTGTACACGCGACCCTACGGCCGCCTGGTGCGCGGGAGCCTCCCGCCGATGAAACAGACGCGCGAACTGGCCGAAGTGCGCGGGTTCTTCGCTAGAATCGCCGCATGAAAATCCTGATTACCGGCGGCGGCGGGTTCCTCGGCTTCAAGCTCGCGAAGGCGCTCCTCGCGCGCGGCGCGCTCGGCGGCAAGCCCATCACTTCGCTGACGCTGCTCGACGGCGCGTTTGCGCCGGCGGCCGCGCAGGAGCCCCGCCTCAAGGCGGTGGCCGGCGACGTTTCCGACCCGACAGTGATCGCCGCGGTCTGCCCGCCGGATACCGACGCCGTGTTCCACCTGGCGGCGGTGGTGAGCGGCGCGGCCGAGGCCGATTTCGACCTGGGCATGCGCGTCAACCTGAAGGGGATGGAACTGCTGCTCGCGCAGATGCGCCGCTGCGCCAGGCCGCCGCGCCTGGTCTACACCAGTTCCGTGGCCGCCTTCGGCGGCACCCTGCCGGCGGTGCTGGACGATGCCACCATCGCCAATCCGCAGACCTCCTACGGCACGCAGAAAGTGATCGGCGAATACCTGGTGACGGATTACTCGCGCAAGGGCTACCTCGACGGGCGCTCGCTGCGCCTGCCGACGATCGTGGTGCGCGCTGGCAAGCCGAACGCCGCCGCCTCCTCGTTCGCGAGCGGCATCCTCCGCGAGCCGCTCAACGGCGTGGTGTCGGAATGCCCGGTGCCGCCCGAGACCGGCGTGTGGCTGCTCTCGCCGCGCCGCGTGGTGGAGGCCTTCCTGCACGCGTGGGAACTGCCGCCCGAGGCCTGGGGCACGCAGCGCTGGCTCAACCTGCCCGGCATCACCGCGAGCGTCGCGCAGATGGTGGAAGCGCTGCGTCGCGTGGCAGGCGACCAGGCAGCCGGGCGGGTGGTCTACAAGGCCGACGCGCGCATCCAGGCGATCGTGAAGACCTGGCCGGTGAACTTCCGCACGCCGCGCGCGCTGGCGATGGGCTTCAAGCCCGACCCGGACGTGGAGACGCTGATCCGCGACTACCTCGCGGACGAAAACATCAAGATCGCCTGACCGGGCTTACCAGTCGGGGTCCCAGAGTTTCCACCAGGACACGTCGCGCGTGATCGGGCCCCTGTAGTAGGGGCTGTTCGGGAAGTTCTTGCGCATGACGCGGTCGGCGTCGTCGCGCAGGTCGTTCAGCGCCAGCCGGTCGTAGGCGTGGATCATGATGAACAGCGCCTCCTCCGTGGCCGGCGCGTTCGGATAGGTCTGCAGGGCGTGCTGCGCGCGGTTGGCCGCCGCCACGTAGGCGCCGCGCCGCATGTAGTAGCGCGCGACGTGCACGTCGTGCTGCGCCAGCGAATTGATCAGGTAGCGCATGCGCGCGGCCGCGTCGGTGGCGTACTTCGACTCGGGAAAGCGCGTGACGATCTCCTTGAAGGCGCCGTAGGCCTCGAGCGCCGCCTTGGGGTCGCGCTCGGACATGTCCGAGTTGGCGAAGGTGGCGAGCAGTCCTTCGCGCTCGGCGAAGTTGACCAGCCCCTTCAGGTAGTAGGCGTAGTCGACGTTGGCGTGGTTCGGATAGAGCTTGATGAAGCGCTCGGCCGCCGAGATCGAGGCGGCGCGCTCGTCCGCCTTGTACTGCGCATAGGCGATCTCCAGCAGCGCCTGCTGCGCATAGCGGCCGTACGGATAGCGCGACTCGAGCTTCTCCAGGTACTTCACCGCCTTGGTCCAGTCCCTGGCGCTCTGGGCGTCGCGCGCCTCGCCGTACAGGCGCTGCGCCGACCAGCCCGCGGTCTCGTCGGCCTGCTCGCCCGCGCCGGCGCAGGCCGCGAGCAGCAGCGCTGCGGCGACGGCGGCGAGCAGAGTCAGTACACTTGGACGCATGGGCCGCGATTATAGCGACGCCGGGAGCGAGAACGCCGACTGGGACGCGAGCTTTGTCGCGCCGATGAGCGCGCCAGTGCCGCGCGCGCTGGGCGGCCTGCGCTTGGACCAGGCACTGGCGCGCATGTTCCCGCAGTATTCGCGCAACCGGCTGCAGGTGTGGCTCGCCGCCGGACACATCCGCCTCGACGGTGCGCGCGGCGAAGCGCGCCAGGCGGTGCGCGGCGGCGAGCGCGTGGACCTCGCGCCGCCGAGCGCGCCCGACGCGGCGCCGCGCGCGCAGAAGATGCCGCTCGCCATCGTGCACGAGGACGCGGACCTGATCGTCATCGACAAGCCGGCCGGGCTGGTGGTGCACCCGGGCGCGGGCGTGCCCGACCGCACGCTGATGAACGGCCTGCTGGCGCATTGCCCGGCCCTTGCCGGTGTACCGCGCGCCGGCATCGTGCACCGGCTGGACAAGGACACCAGCGGGCTGTTGGTGGTGGCGAAGACCGTCGAGGCGCAGGTGAGCCTGGTGCGGCAGCTCGAGACGCGCAGCATGCGCCGCACCTACCTGGCCGTGGTGCAGGGCGATCCGCCCACCAGCGGCCTGATCGACGCGCCGGTGGGGCGCGACACGCGCGCGCGCACGCGCATGGCGGTCACGCGGCGCGGCAAGGACGCGGTGACGCGCTACCGCGTGCTCGAGCGCTACGGCCACGCGGCGCTGGTCGAGTGCCGCCTGGAAAGCGGCCGCACGCACCAGATCCGCGTGCATTTCCAGCATATCCGCCATCCGCTGGTGGGCGACACCGTGTACCGGCGCGGCACGCGCCACGGCCTCGCGTTCGCTCGCCAGGCGCTGCACGCGGTGGAGCTGTCGCTGGTGCATCCCCGCACGGGCAAGACCGTCACCTGGCGTGCCGAACCGCCCGCCGATTTCCAGAAGCTGCTGAAGAGCCTGCGCCGATGATCGTGCCCGACTGGCCGGTCCCGGCGCGCGTGCACGCGCTGGTGACCACGCGCGGCGAGGCCGAGCCGCCCTTGCCTGCGCCGCCGGCCTGGCTGCGCCAGGTGCACGGTACCCAGGTCGTGGAAGCGAAGCCTTTTGACGGTGAACCGCAGGCCGACGCGTCGTTCGCGCGGGCGCCCGGCGTCGTGTGCGCGGTAAGGGCCGCCGACTGCCTGCCGGTGCTGCTCGCCGATGAGGCGGGCAGCGTCGTGGGCGCGGCGCACGCCGGCTGGCGCGGGCTCGCCGCCGGAGTGATCGAAGCGACCGTGCGCGAGATGCGGGTCGCGCCGCAGGCGCTCCTCGCGTGGCTGGGACCGGCCATCGGGCCCAAGGTGTACGAGGTCGGCGAAGAGGTGCGCGCGGCGTTTCTCGAGCGCGACGCGCAGGCCGCACGCGCGTTCGCGCCGCACCGGCCGGGACACTGGCTGCTCGACCTCTATGCCGTGGCGCGCCAGCGGCTGGCGGGGTGCGGCGTGACGCGCGTCTACGGCGGCGGCTTTTGCACCTATAGCGAGCCGCAACGCTTTCCCTCCTTCCGGCGCGACGGCACCCGCGAGCGCATCGCCGCCTTTGTCTGGTTAGAATCGCGCTCCCCATGACCCTCGCCTGGATCGTGCTGGCGAGCATTGCCGGCGGCGTGCTGTCGGTGTGCGCCGCCGCCTTCGCGCTGGTGCTGCGCGCCGCCTGGGTGCCGACGCTGGTGTCCTTCGCCA
>JBGPPD010000193.1:0-5489 GCA_041488375.1 Gammaproteobacteria bacterium
GCTGGGCCTGCTGGCCGGCATCTGGGCGGAGAAATTCGACCAGATCGCGGCGTTCCAGAACTTTCTCATCCTGCCGCTCTCCATGCTCTCGGGCGTGTTCTATTCGATCCGCACTTTGCCGCCGCTGTGGCAGCAGGTTTCGCACCTGAACCCCTTTTTCTACATGATCGACGGCTTCCGCTACGGCTTCTTCGGCGTTTCGGACGTGCCGCCCGCGGCCAGCCTGGCCGTGGTCGCGGTAAGCTTGGCGCTGCTGTCGGCCGCCACGCTGTGGCTGCTGAAAACCGGATACAAGCTCAGGACCTGACCATGGTGACCCCAGAAAGCGTCGAACAGGGCATACGCGCGGGCCTGGCCTGCCAACAGGTCGAAGTCGCCGGCGACGGCCAGCACTTCGAAGCGCTGGTGGTGTCCAGCGCCTTTGCCGGCAAGAGCCGCGTGCAGCGCCACCAGCTGGTGTACGCCGCGCTCGGCGAGCGCATGCGCGAAGAGATCCACGCGCTGTCGATGAAGACGCTCACGCCCGAGGAATTCAGCGCCGGTGGATAAGCTCGCGATCACCGGCGGGCGGCCGCTGGCGGGTGAGGTGCGGGTGTCGGGCGCGAAGAACGCGGCGCTGCCCATCATGTGCGCGGCGCTGCTGACCGAGCACCCGCTCGCGCTCGACAACGTGCCGCGGCTGATGGACGTGCACACCATGGCCAAGATCCTGGCGCTAATGGGCGTGGAGGTCGGGCCGCAGGAGGAAGACCGGTTGCTGCTGCGCGCCCGGGAAATCAAGGACCCGACCGCGGGCTACGACCTGGTCAAGACCATGCGCGCCTCGGTGCTGGCGCTGGGGCCGCTGCTCGCGCGCTGCGGGCGCGCCAAGGTGTCGCTGCCGGGGGGCTGCGGCATCGGCGCGCGGCCGGTGGACCAGCATATCAAGGGCCTGCAGGCGATGGGCGCGAAGATCGAGATCGAGCACGGCTACATGAATGCGACCGCCAGGCGACTGAAGGGCGCGCGCATCGTCATGGACGTGGTCACCGTGACCGGCACCGAGAACCTGATGCTGGCGGCGACGCTCGCCGAGGGAACCACGGTGCTGGAGAACGCGGCGCGCGAGCCCGAAGTGGCGGACTTGGCGAATTGCCTGACGGCGATGGGCGCGAAGATCCAGGGCGCGGGCACCGGCACGATCCGCATCGAGGGTGTGCGTTCTCTATCCGGTACGAGCCATCGCGTGATGCCGGACCGCATCGAGACGGGGACCTATCTCGCCGCTGTCGCGGCGGCGGGCGGCAAGGTGAGATTGATCGGCACTGCAGCCGATACTTTGCGGGCGACGCTGGACAAGCTGCGCGAGGCGGGGGCGAAGATTTCGGTTTCCGCCGAGGTGATTGAGATTGAGATGGCGGGGCGGCCGCAGTCGGTCAGCCTGACGACGGCGCCTTATCCGGGCTTCGCCACCGACATGCAGGCGCAGTTCATGGCGCTGGATTGCGTGGCCAGCGGCACCGGGCAGATCACCGAGACGATCTTCGAGAACCGCTTCATGCACGCGCTGGAATTGCAGCGCCTGGGCGCGGACATCTCGATCCATGACCGCACGGCGGTGGTCAAGGGCGTCGAGCGGCTGCAGGGGGCCAGAGTGATGGCCACCGACCTGCGCGCCTCCGCCAGCCTGGTGCTCGCCGGCCTGGTGGCGCAGGGGGAGACCCTGATCGACCGCATCTACCATCTGGACCGCGGCTACGAGGCCTTGGAACGCAAGCTCGCCGGCCTCGGCGCCAAGATCGCCCGGGTGCGGTAAAATCCCCTTCCGAATCAAGCGGGAGGGGCCCTTCGGGGCCTTTTTTCATTTGCATCATGACCGGCATCGGCATCGCGCTGTCCAAGGGACGGATCCTGGAGGAGACGGGGCCGCTGCTCGCGCGCGTCGGTCTTAGCCCGAAGGAAGACCCCGAGCGCTCCCGCAAGCTGGTGATCCCCACGTCGCGCCGCGACGTGAGCCTGATCATCGTGCGCGCCTCCGACACGCCAACCTACGTCGCGCACGGCGCCGCCGACCTCGGCATCGCCGGCAAGGATGTGCTCGCCGAGCACGGCGGCGAAGGCCTGTACCAGCCGCTCGACCTCGGCATCGCCAGGTGCCGCATGATGGTCGCGGTCAAAAAGGGCTTCGACTACCAAGGCGCCGTGAAGCAGGGCGCGCGCCTCCGAGTGGCCACCAAGTACCTGAACACCGCGCGCGATTTCTTCGCGAACAAAGGTGTTCACGTGGACCTGATCCGGCTGTACGGCTCGATGGAGCTGGCGCCGATCCTGGGGCTCGCGGACGCGATCGTGGACCTCGTGTCCACCGGCAAGACCCTGAAGGCCAACAATCTGGTGGCGGTGGAGGAGATCATGCCCGTGTCGGCACGCCTCATCGTCAACCAGGCGGCGCTGAAGACCAGGCGCGCCGAGCTGCAGCCGCTGATCGAGGCATTCGCCAAGGCGGCCAGGCCATGAAGCTGCGACGCCTGTCGACTCAAGATCCGGGATTCGACGCCGAGCTCGGGCGGCTTACGCGCTACGAGGCCGCGCAGGATGAAGCTGTGGAGTCCACGGTGCGCGCCATCATCGCTGAGGTCAGGCAACGCGGCGACGCGGCGGTGCTCGAATACACGCGCAAGTTCGACCGCCTCGCGGCGCGCAGCATGGCGGGGCTCGAAGTGCCGCGCGCGAAGCTCGAGGCCGCGCTCGCGGCGCTGCCCGCCGCGCAGGCCGCCGCGCTGCGCGAGGCGGCCGACCGTATCCGCCGCTTCCATGCGCGCCAACTCTCCGAGTCCTGGGACTACACCGAAGCCGACGGCACGCGCCTCGGCCAGCGCGTGACCCCGCTCGCGCGCGTCGGCGTCTACGTGCCCGGCGGCAAGGCGTCCTACCCCTCCACCGTGCTGATGAACGTGATCCCGGCGAAAGTGGCGGGGGTGGGCGATATCGTGATGGCGAGCCCCAACGCCGAGCCGATAGTGCTCGCCACCGCGGCGCTCGCCGGCGTGGACCGCGTGCTCGCGATCGGCGGCGCGCAGGCGGTGGCCGCGCTCGCCTACGGCACCGAATCGATCGCGCGGGTGGACAAGATCGTGGGCCCGGGCAACGCCTATGTCGCCGCCGCCAAGCGCCAGGTGTTCGGCCAGGTCGGCATCGACATGATCGCCGGACCCTCGGAAATCCTGGTGATCGGCGACGGCTCCACGCCCGCGGACTGGGTGGCGATGGACCTTTTTTCCCAGGCAGAGCACGACGAGGTGGCGCAGTCGATCCTGCTGTCGCCATCGAAGGAGTACCTCGATGCGGTCGAGGCGAGCATCGTCAGGTTGCTGCCGACGCTGCCCCGGCGCGAAGTGATCGAGGCGTCGCTTGGCACGCGCGGCGCGCTGATCCGCACGCGCAGCCTCGAGGAGGCCTGCGCCATCGCCGATCGCATCGCGCCCGAGCACCTGGAGCTGTCGGTGGAGAACCCCGAGGCGCTGCTGCCAAAACTGCACCACGCCGGCGCGATCTTCCTCGGCCGCTGGAGCTCGGAGGCGATCGGCGATTACTGCGCCGGGCCCAACCACGTGCTGCCGACCGCCGGCACCGCGCGCTTTTCCTCGCCGCTCGGCGTCTACGATTTCCAGAAGCGCACCAGCATCATCGGCGTGTCGCAGGCAGGCGCGGCCACGCTCGGACGGCTGGCCACGACGCTGGCCGAAGGCGAGGGCCTCACCGCGCACGCGCGCTCGGCCGAGATGAGGTTCAAGTGAGCCCGGACAAACTGATCCGGCCGGAGATCCTCGCGCTCAAGGCCTACCACGTCGCCGACGCGGAGGGCATGGTGAAGCTCGACGCGATGGAGAACCCCTACCCGCTGCCGGCGCCGATGCGGCGCGAGCTCGGGGAATACCTGTCGCGCGTGGACCTCAACCGCTACCCGGATCCCACGGGCCGCAAGCTGCGCGAACTGATCGCGAGGAAGATGCAGGTGCCCGCGGGCATGGAGATCCTGCTCGGCAACGGGTCGGACGACCTGATCCAGATCGTCACCTTCGCCATGGCGCGGCCCGGCGCTTCGGTGATGTTCCCGGCGCCGACTTTCGTCATGTACTCGATGAACGCCGCGCTTTCCGGCATGCAAGCGCTGCGCTACGAGTTGCGCGAGGACTACACGCTCGACCGCGAGGCGTTCGTCGCCCGGGTGAAGGCCGAGCAGCCCGCGCTCATCTTCATCGCCTACCCCAACAACCCGACCGGCATCCTGTATCCGGAGGAAGACATCGTCGCGGTGCTGCGCGCGGCGCAGGGCCTGGTGGTGCTGGACGAGGCCTACCACGTGTTCGCGCGCAAGAGCTTCCTGCCGCGCCTGGCCGAGTTCCCGAACCTGGTGGTGATGCGTACCGTGTCCAAGCTCGGCCTGGCGGGCATCCGCCTGGGCTACCTGGTCGGGCGCCCGGAGTGGATCGGCGAATTCAACAAGGTGCGCCAGGCCTACAACGTCAACGTGCTGACGCAGGCGGCAGCGACGTTCGTGCTGGAGCGTATCGAGGTGCTGGAAGAGCAGGCGGCGAAGATCCGCGCCGACCGCGCGGGACTGGGCAAGGCCCTGGCCGCGCTGCCCGGGGTGACGGTGTTTCCTTCCGAGGCGAATTTCTTCCTGGTGCGCGTGCCCGACGCCGACCGCGCCTACGAAGCACTGCGCCGCCAGGGCGTGCTGGTGCGGAACCTGAACGGACCGAGCCTGAAGAACTGCCTGCGCATCACCGTCGGCACGCCCGACGAAAACCGTATACTGCTCACCGCCATGCGAGAAGCGCTGTGAACCGCACCGCCGAAGTGACCCGCAACACCAAGGAGACCCAGATCCGGGTGAAGCTCAACCTGGATGGCAAGGGCGCCTCGAAGCTCTCCACCGGGCTGCCGTTCCTCGAGCACATGCTCGACCAGGTGGCGCGCCACGGCATGCTGGATCTGGAGATCGAGGCCAAGGGCGACCTGCACATCGATGCGCACCACACCGTGGAGGACATCGGCATCACGCTCGGCCAGGCGTTCTTCAACGCGATCGGCGACAAGGCGGGCGTGCGCCGCTACGGCCACGCCTACGTGCCGCTGGACGAGGCGCTGTCGCGCGTGGTGGTCGATTTCTCGGGCCGGCCAGGCCTGGAATACCACGTGAAATTCACGCGCGCGCTGATCGGCGAGTTCGACGTCGACTTGATGCACGAATTCTTCCAGGGCTTCGTCAACCACGGCCAGGTGACGCTGCACATCGACAATCTGCGCGGCGACAACGCGCACCACCAGTGTGAAACCATTTTCAAGGCCTTCGCGCGCGCGCTGCGCATGGCGGCGGAAGCCGACCCGCGCGCCGCGGGCGCCATACCTTCCACCAAGGGTTCGCTCTAGTTGAAGATTGCGGTGGTCGATTACGGCATGGGCAACATCCGCTCGGTGTCGAAGGCGCTCGAGCGCGTGGCGCC
>JBGPPD010000194.1:0-5477 GCA_041488375.1 Gammaproteobacteria bacterium
GTCTTGGTGCCCTTGTAGCGCACCTCGGTGAAGAAGTGCGCGTCGGGCGTGCGCGTCTGCGGCACGTTCGAGCCCCAGGCGATGATGAAACTGGAGTTGTACCAGTCGGCGGACTCGGGCACGTCGGTCTGCTCGCCCCACACCTGCGGGCTGGAGGGCGGCAGGTCGCAGTACCAGTCGTAGAAGCTCATGCACACGCCGCCGATCAGGCTCAAGTAGCGGCTGCCGGCGGCGTAGCTCACCATCGACATGGCCGGGATCGGCGAGAAGCCGATCACGCGGTCGGGCCCGTGCTTCTTGATGGTGTAGACGTTGGCCGCGGCGACGATCTCGTTGACCTCGTCCCAGTTCGAGCGCACGAAGCCGCCCATGCCGCGCACGCCCTGGTAGTCGCGTCGCGTCGCCTCGGATTCGACGATCGACGCCCAGGCCTCGACCGGGCCCTGCGCCAGGCGCGCCGCGCGCCAGTGCTTCAGCAGCCGGCCGCGCACCAGCGGGTACTTCACGCGGTTGGCGCTGTACAGGTACCAGCTGTAGCTCGCGCCGCGCGAGCAGCCGCGCGGCTCGTGGTTGGGCATGTCCCAGCGCGTGCGCGGGTAGTCGGTCTGCTGGGTTTCCCAGGTGACGATGCCGCCCTTGACGTAGATCTTCCACGAGCACGAGCCGGTGCAGTTCACGCCGTGCGTGGAGCGCACGATCTTGTCGTGCGCCCAGCGGTTGCGGTAGGCGTCCTCCCAGGTGCGGTCTTCGCCGTTGACCTGGCCGAAACCGCCGGCGAAGCTCTCCCTCGGATTGGCGAAGTACTTCAGGCGGTCGAGGAAGTGGCTCATGCGGTTTTTCCGATCAGGGGTTCTTCACGTACGCGTTGGCGCGCAAGTAGAACCACCAGTTGAGGACCAGGCAGAGCGCGTAGAACACGGCGAAGGCGTACATCGCGTTCTCGGGGGTGCCGGCCGTGATCTGCTGGCCGATGACCACCGGGGCGATGAAGGCGCCGTAGGCCGCCACCGCAGAGGTCCAGCCCAGCACCGGACCGGCCTGTGTGCGGTCGAAAATCACACCGATGGTGCGGAAGGTGGAGCCGTTGCCGATGCCGGTGGCGGCGAATAGCAGCACGAACAGCACCATGAACGCCAGGAAGTACTCTTCCGGCGCCGGTGACTTGTACGCCAGCAGCATCACGTAACCCACTGCCGCCGAGGCCACCACCATCACCGCCGAAATGACCTGGGTGACGATCGAGCCGCCGACCTTGTCGGCGATCCATCCGCCCACCGGGCGGATCAGCGCGCCGACGAAGGGCCCGATCCACGCGTAGGCCAGCACCGGCGGCGCGTTCGGATTGGTCAGCGCGTGCTGCATCACGCCCGCGGCATCGGGCACGTGGCTGACGCCGAAAATCACCTTCATCGACAGCGGCAGCGCCATCGAAAAGCCGATGAAGGACCCGAAGGTGACGATATACAGCAGCGTCATCGACCAGGTGTGCTTGTTTCTGAAGATCTCGAACTGCTTGTTGATGTTTTCCTTCATCGTGCCGAAGGCGGTCAGCTTCATCACCAGCAGCATGCTCACGATGATCAGCGGCATGGTCAGCCACATGCTCAGCAGGCCGAGGCCGCTGGGCGGCGGCAGGTAGAGGACCATGCCCAGGCCCGCCGGCACGAACGACAGCGTGTAGAGCCAGGTGATCTTCAGGAAGGCGAGGATCGTGCCGCCGATGCTGGGCGAGACGGTCAGCAGGTTGTTCATGCCGAACCAGCACAGGATCGACAGCGGCACGAGCGACAGCAGCCAGGCGTAGCCGGCGTTCTGGATGTAGGTGGGCGTGCCGGCGGCGATCTTGCCGAGGATCCAGCCGCTGTCCTTCACCAGCGTCATCGGCTCGCCCCCCAGGGTGCCGAAGATGCCCATGGTCATGACCAGCGGAATGACGACCTGCATGCTGGTCACGCCGAAGTTTCCCAGCCCCGCGTTGATCCCGAGCGCCGTGCCCTGCAACCGCTTCGGGAAGAAGGTGCTGATATTGGACATGGAACTGGCGAAGTTGCCGCCGCCCACGCCCGACCACAGCGCCATCAGCTGGAAGGCCCACAGCGGCCAGTCCTTGTGCTGCAGCACGATGCCGGTGCCGATCGCGGGAGCGAGCAGCATGGCGGTGGTCAGGAAGATGGTATTGCGCCCGCCCGCGAGGCGGATCAGGAACGCGGCCGGGATGCGCATGGTGGCGCCGGCGAGGCCCGAGATGGCGGTCAGCGTGAACAGCTCGGCCTGGCTGAACGGGAATCCCAGGTTGAGCATCTGCACGGTGATGATTCCCCACATGCCCCATACCGCGAACCCGCAAAGCAGGGCCGGCACCGAGATCCACAGGTTGCGGTAGGCAACGCGCTTGCCGGTGGATTCCCAGAACGCCGGATCCTCGACGTCCCATTTCGCGATATCTGCGCCGCCGCCGGCTTTTTCCTGCGTGCTCATGGGGATTCCAGTTTCAGGTGAAGTGCGCGGGTTCCGGATGCCTGCGGCTTTGCTCTTCGCTCAGCGGGCGTACCTCGGTGAAGTACATCCACATCAGCGACACCCAGACGATGCCGAACATCAGCATGAACGCGGAGGAGCGCACGCCGGTCAGGTCCACCAGCGCGCCGAACATGATGGGCAGGATGAACCCGCCCATGCCGCCCGCCAGACCCACCACGCCGGAAACCACGCCGATATTGTGCGGGTAGTCATCGGAGATGTACTTGAACACCGAGGCCTTGCCGATCGCGAACGCGACGCCCATCGTGAACATGATGACGGTGAACACGGTCGGGGTGAGCCCGAGATGAAAGCTCCTCGGGCCGCCCACCGTATGGATGGTGAATTCAGTCTGCGGGTAGGACAGGAAGAACAGGCAGAGCAGGCCGACCCACAGCACCCACCAGGTCACGGTATGCGCGCCGTACTTGTCCGAGATCCAGCCGCCGATGGCGCGCAGCAGACCCCCGGGTATGCTGAATCCGGCGGCCAGCACGGCCGCCAGCTGGATGTCGAAACCGTACTCGGCTATGTAGTACTTGGTCATCCACAGCGACAACGCCACGTAGCCGCCGAAGACGATCGAATAATACTGGCTATAGCGCCACACGGTGGGGTCCTTCAACGCCATCAGCTGCTGTTTGATCGTGACCTGGGACGCGGCCGCCGTGTGCTGCTCATCGGTATAGCTGAAGAACCAGAACATCACCGCCGTTACCGTCATGAGCACGGCATAGACCTGCGGCACCATCGTCCAGCCGTAGGCCACCACGATGGTCGGCGCAACGAGCTTGGTCACCGCCGCCCCGGTGTTGCCGACGCCGAAGATTCCCATGGCGAGCCCTTGCCGGTGGCGCGGGAACCAGCGCGCGCAGTAGGCGATGCCGACCGTGAACGAGCCGCCCGCCACGCCCACGAACAGGCCGGTCACGAGGAAATGCCAGAACTCGGTGGCCCGGGAAATCAGCCAGATTGGAAATACCGTGGACAGCATCAGCACGAAAAACACGATGCGCCCGCCGTACCGGTCGGTCCACATGCCCAGCGGCAGGCGGATCAGCGAGCCGGTGAGCACCGGCATCGCCACCAGGATTCCGAACTGGGTTTCATTGAGACCCAGCGACTGCTTGATCGGGATGCCGATCACGGCAAACATCATCCATACCATGAAGCACACGGTGAACGCCGTGGTACTCGCGGTGACCACCGACCAGCCCTTGTAAGTCTGCGAAACCATCGTTTCAGCCTCCGCTGGCGGGCTTGCCTTATTTGCCCTCGGGCAACTCTAGGGATACGGCGATACACTACTTTGACGCAGGTCAAACCGGGCCATGGTCCCGGTACCCATACTTTCCATAGGGAAAAAACGGAGGCTCCATGTACAAGCACATCCTGGTACCCACCGACGGCTCCAAGCTTTCCACCCGCGCAATTCGCGCCGCCTGCGACTTGGCGCGCACCTGCGGCGCGAAGATCACCGGCCTCTACGTGATCCCGCCCTGGGTCCCGCCCATGTACGCCGAGGGCATGATCTACGTCGCCGACCTCGGCCCGCAGCGCCACAAGGAGTTGATGGCGAAGGCCGCCGGCAAGGCGCTCGCCGTCGTGAGCGCAGAGGCGCGCCGCGCCGGCGTGGCCTGCGCCACGGCTTCGCCCGTCGCCGGCCAGCCCTGGGAAGGAATCCTCAAGGCCGCCCGCGCCAGGCGCTGCGACCTCATCGCCATGGCCTCGCACGGCCGGCGCGGCATCGCCGGTCTGCTGCTGGGCAGCGAAACCACCAAGGTGCTCACGCACTCGAACATCCCGGTGCTGGTCTGCCGGTGAGCATCCGCCACATCCTCGCCTGCAGCGACGGCTCGCCGCGCTCGCGCAGGGCGGTGGCGGCGGCGGCGAAGCTCGCCGGCGCCTGCCAGGCGAAGCTCTCGGTGCTCTACGTCATCCCGCCTTACGTGCTGCCCGCCTACGGCGAGGCCGCGCAATATGTGCCCGGAGTCACGACGCAGTTGTACCGGCAACGCGCCGACGCCCTGGCGAGGAAGGTGCTCGCCCCCGCCGCGCGCCTGGCGCGCAAGATCGGCGTTCAATGCGACACGCTGGCGGTGAACGCCCCCGAGCCCTGGGCGGGCGTGCTGCACGCGGCACACAAGAGGAAATGCGACCTGATCGTGATGGCCTCGCACGGCCGGCGCGGCTTCGCCCGGGCCCTGCTCGGCAGCGAGACCCAGAAGGTGCTGACGCACTCCAGGATCCCGGTGCTGGTGATCCGCTAGGCGCGCTTCCAGGCCTCGCCCAGGCCGATCGGCGACGGGGCGAGGCTGACGATGCGGGAAAACAGCTGGTCGAACTCCCCGCCGCGCAGGTCGGCGATCGGGTCCGCGTTTTCGGCGAAGGCGGCCTCGATCGCCTGCCAGTCTTCCTCGATCAGCGCCGCTTCCGCCAGCGGCAGCAGCTCGTGCTCCTCGCAGCGCATGTGCTTCCAGTTGAACTCGGCGTAGGCGTTCACCGCGGCGGCGAAGTCCTCCGCGCCGCGCGGCCAGGTCTCCTCGAACGTGAGCAGCGCGCGCTCGAGTTCCCGGATCAGCTGCGCGCCCAGCACGTGCTCCGCCATGAGCTGGTCGACGAGCGGCCGGGCCGCATCCGAGCGCCGCAGCAGCCGGGCGAACAGGTAGTTGTCCTCCTTCGGGTGGTGCAAGCGCTCGGGAAAGGCGTCGATGTAGTAGATCATGGCGCGGAACACCGCGAAATCGGGCTTCACCGCGGGGTCCTGCGCCATGCGCGCGAGGTGCTGCAGGCTCTGCAGCACCGCGGAGATCGAGCGGTGCTCATCGCGCAGGATGTGGATGGCTTTGCGCATGCCGGGAAGTCTAGGCAGCCGGCGGCCGTGGCTGTTGACGCAGATCAACCGAGGACCAGCAGCAGGCCGGCCGCGCCGCCGGCCAGCGCCGCGCCGAACGGCA
>JBGPPD010000195.1:0-5467 GCA_041488375.1 Gammaproteobacteria bacterium
GACCAGGATCGCCAGGTCCTCGGCCTTGCGCGAGGCGAGGCGCTGGTCCCACACGCCCTCGTGCTTCTCGTCGTAGTCGGTGCCGAGCGCGCGCAGCGCCTCGAGCGACATTACCTGGGCGTCGTCGAAGTCGCGCAGGCCTTCCATGTCGAAAACGATGATCCTGCGCAGCCTGGGCAGGCGCTCGCGCACCTCCAGGATCTTGTCGAGCTGCTCCTCGTCCTCGACGAACACGTAGACCGAACCCGAGTCCGCGAGCAGGTACTCGGCCTGCGCCGCCGCGTCGGTGGGGTAGACGCCGTTGGACACGCCGCCGGCGCCGAGGATGCCGAGGTCGGCGAACAGCCACTCGCGGTTGGTGTTGGACTGGATGGAGGCCGCCTCGCCCGGCTCGAAGCCGAGCGCGACCAGGCCCATGCCGACCTCGCGCGCCGCCTGCCCGAGTTCGTCCCAGCTTACCGCGCGCCAGATGCCCAGTTCCTTCTGGCGCAGGATCACCTGCGGCCCGCGCGCGCGCACGCCGTGCCAGAACATGCGCGCCACGCTGCCGTGTTCGATCGCCCTCACCTTTATCTCCACTGCTTCTTCCTCTTCCAGCGCCGCTGGCCGCGCACCCCGGCGGCGCGCACGCCGAGGTAGAACTCCTGGATGTCTTCTTTCTTCGCCAGGTTGGCGCAGCTGTCCTCCATCACGATGCGCCCCACCTCCAGGACGTAGCCCAGCTCGGCCACCGCCAGCGCCATGTGCGCGTTCTGCTCCACCAGCAGGATGGTGGTGCCGCGCTCGCGGTTGATGCGCGTGATGATGCGGAAGATTTCCTGCGTGAGCAAGGGCGACAGGCCCAGGCTGGGCTCGTCCATCAGCATCACCGCGGGCCGCGACAGCAGCGCCCGCGCGATCGCCAGCATCTGCTGCTGGCCGCCGGAGAGCTGCCCGGCCTCCTGCCTGGAGCGCTCGCGCAGGATCGGGAAGTAGCCGAATACGGTTTCCAGGTCCCGCGCCACCCCGTCCTTGTCCGGGCGGGTGTAGGCGCCCATCTTCAGGTTGTCCTCGACCGACAGCAGCGGGAACACTTCGCGCCCCTCGGGCACATGCACCACGCCCGCGCGCACGATGCGGTCGGGCGACCAGCCCTGGATCTCCTGCCCGCGCAGCTTCACCTGGCCCTTGGAGGGGTCGATGATCCCCGAGATGGTCTTGAGGATCGTGCTCTTGCCCGCGCCGTTGGCCCCCAGCACCGTCACGATCTTTCCCTCGGGCACCGAGAGGGTCACGCCGCGCAGCGCCTGCACCGGGCCGTAGCTCGACTCGACGTTGAGCAGTTCCAGGATGGGAGCCGTCATGCCGGCTCCCTGGAACCCAGGTAGGCCTCGATCACGGCGGGATGGGATTGGACTTCCGCTGGCGTGCCTTGGGCGATCGCCCGGCCCTCGTTCAGCGCGAGCACCCGGTCGGAGACCCGCTGCACCAGGCTCATGTCGTGCTCGACCATCAGCACCGTGATGCCCAGGCCCTTCTTGATGTCCTCGATCCAGAACGCCATGTCGTTGGTCTCCTCGGGATTGAGGCCCGAGGAAGGCTCGTCCAGCAGGAGCAGTTTCGGCTCGGTGGCCAGCGCGCGGCCCAATTCGATCACTTTGCGCACCCCGTAAGGCAATCCGGCGACCATGCTGTCGCGGTAGTGCTGCAGGTCGAGGAAGTCGATCACCTTCTCCACCGCCTCGCGCTGCGCGCGCTCGGCGCGGCGCACGGCCGGGGTGAACGCGAGCTCCTGCCACAGCGCGGTCGAGCGGTGGCGGTGGCGGCCGATGAGCAGGTTCTGCAGCACGGTGGCGTGCTCGAACAGCTCGATATTCTGGAAAGTGCGCGCGATGCCCAGCTCCGCCACGCGGTGCGGGCTCATGCCGGTCAGGTCGCGGCCCTGGTAGACGATGCGCCCCGAGGTCGCCGGGTAGATCAGGCCGATCAGGTTGAAGATGGTGGTCTTGCCGGCGCCGTTCGGGCCGATGAGGGTGGTGACCTCGCCGCGCTGCACGTCGAAGGACACGTTGTCCACGGCGACCACGCCGCCGAAGCGGATGCCCAGGTTCTCGACGCTGAAGAATTTCACCGCAGGCGCTCGGACTTCATGTAGGTCTTCTGCCGCCGGAACATGCCCTTGCGGTAGAACGGGAACAGTTCCAGCCAGGTGCGGATCTTCAACCAGCGACCGTACAGCCCCAACGGCTCGAAAATGATGAAGCCGATCAGCACCAGGCCGAACACCGTGGCCTGCAGGCCCGAGGCGCCGGCCACGCCCGAGGGCAGGTAGTCCTTGGCGATGGAGATCAGCTGCGGCAGCACGATGACAAACGCGGCGCCGAACACCGCGCCATGCAGCGAGCCCACGCCGCCCAGGATCACAATCGTGACGAGTTCGATTGACACCAGCAGCGTGAACTGCTCGGGCGAGATGAAGGTGACCTTGTGCGCGTAGAGCGCGCCGCCGATGCCGGTGAGCGCGGCCGACAGCGCAAAGGACATGGTCTTGTACTTGGCGAGATTCACGCCCAGGCAGGAAGCCGAGATCTCCGAATCGCGGATGGCGACGAAGGCGCGGCCGGTGGGGGAACGCAGCAGGTTCGCCAGCGCGACGCAGCACAGCGCCGTGAGCCCGAGGCACAAGTAGTAGAAATCCGCATCGCCGTCGAACTTCCGGCCGAACAGTTCGATCGGGGCGAGGTGCCTGCCGGAATTGCCGCCGGTCAGGCTTTCCCAGCGGGTGATGATTTCCTCCACGATCGCGCCGAAAGCCAGCGTCGCGATGGCGAGGTAGATGCCCTTCAGGCGCAGCGCCGGCAGGCCGACGACGATGCCCACCGCCCCGGAGAGCAGCGCCGCGCAGGGCAGCGTGAGCCAGAACGGCCAGCCCGCCGCCTGCAGCAGGGCTTCGGTATAGGCGCCCACCGCGAGGAACGCCGCATGGCCGAGCGAGATCTGCCCGGTGAAGCCCACCAGCAGCATCAGCCCGAGGCCGACGATCGAGTAGATGCCGATGAAATGCAGTTGCGACAGCAGGTATTCGCTCGCCCACCACGGCGCGGCGAGCAGCACCACGGCGAGCAGGCCGTACCAGAACACCTGCCCGCCATGCTTGAACAGGCGCAGGTCCTGGTCGTAGGAGGTCTTGAAGAGGAAGCGCACCGGAGGACTAGACCTTCTTCGCCACGGTCTCGCCGAAGATGCCCGAGGGCTTCACCATCAGCACCAGCAGCAGCACCACGTAGGCGGCGACGTCCTTGAAGCCCTCGGGCAGGTAGAAGCCCGAGAGCTGCTCGACGATGCCGATGATCAGGCCGCCGACGATCGCGCCGGGCACGCTGCCGAAGCCGCCGAGCACCGCCGCCGGAAAGGCCTTCAGGCCGATGAAACCCATGTTCGAGTGCACGAAGGTGCTGGGCGCGAGCAGGATGCCGCCGATGGTGGCGATGCCGGCCGACAGCGCCCAGATCAGCATGTTGATGCGCCGCACCGGGATGCCCATGTAGTAGGCGGCCAATTGGTTCTGCGAGCTCGCCTGCATCGCGATGCCCACGCGCGTGTAGCGGAAGAACAGGTACAGCCCGAGGCACAGCAGCGCGGTGTGGCCGATCACGGCCAGCTGCTGCTCCGCCACCACCACGCCGGCGATGCGCATCACTTTGTCGCCGAAGGGCGTGGCGAGCGCGTAGGTGTCGGTGCCCCAGCCGGGAATCATGGTCACCACGCCGCGCATCACGTAGCCCGCGCCGATGGTGACCATCACCACGGTGAACTGCGGGTGGCCGAGCACGGGACGCAGCACCGTGCGCTCGATGAGCATGCCGACCGCCGCCATGCACGCGAGCGCGAAGACGATGCTCAGCCAGTAGGGCAGGCCGAGCACCGTGGCGCCGGTGAGCGCGAAGAACGCGCCCAGCATCATCAGGTCGCCCTGCGCGAAATTGACCGTCTCGGTCGCCTTGTAGATCAGCACGAAGCCGAGCGCGACCAGCGCGTAGACGCAGCCCTGCGCCACGCCGGCCACCAGCAATTGCAGCAGCTGGGTCACCAACTTCTCCCTCCTCCGGCGCGGAATTCTACAGGCAGAAATCACCAAGCAATTGCTTTTCAAAAGGGGCGCGACTAGACTCGTGCGGGCCATGCCGGCGACGCACGAGGTCCTCAACCAGAGCGCGCCGCTCGAGGACTACAACCTCTACGCGGCCAACGCGGCGCTGCGCGACGCACTGGCCGGCAACCTGCCGGCGGCGCGCCGCGCGCCGGCCGCGGCGCGCCTCGGCGCCCTCGGCGCCGAGCTCGGCGCGCGCGCGACGCTGGCGCTCGCCGACGCAGCCAATCGCTACCCGCCAGAACTGAAGACGCACGACCGCCAGGGCCGGCGCAGGGACGAAGTCGAGTTCCACCCGGCCTGGCACGAACTGATCGCGCTGGCCCTGAAGCACGGGCTGCACAGCGGCCCCTGGGCCGAGCCCGGCCCCGGCGCGCACGTCGAGCGCGCCGCCGCGTACCTGCTGTATTCGGAAATCGAGAACGGCACGCAGTGCCCGGTCACCATGACCTACGGTTCGGTGCCGGCGCTGAAGGCAAATCCGATCGTTGCGGCGCAGTGGCTGCCGCGCATCTACTCGCGAAAAGAGGACGCCGCGCTCATCGGCATGGGCATGACGGAAAAGCAGGGCGGCTCCGATGTGCGCACCAACACGACCAGGGCGGTGGCGCTGGGCGCAGGCGAATACGCCCTTACCGGCCACAAGTGGTTCCTCTCCGCGCCGATGTGCGACGCCTGGCTGGTGCTGGCGCAGGCGCCCGGCGGCCTGTCCTGCTTCTTCCTGCCGCGCCTGTTCGCCGACGGCACGCACAACGCGATCCGCATCCAGCGCCTGAAGGACAAGCTCGGCAATCGTTCCAATGCCTCCTCGGAGGTGGAGTTCGAGGACGCGCGCGCAACCCTGCTCGGCGAGGAAGGCCGCGGGGTGCCCATGATTCTGGAGATGGGCGTGTATACGCGCCTGGATTGCGCCATCGGCACGGCGGGCCTGATGCGCCAGGCGCTGTCGCAGGCGCTGTGGAATGCCGCGCAGCGCAAAGTCTTCGGCAAGCTGCTCAAGGACCAGCCGCTGATGAAGAACGTGCTCGCCGACCTCGCGCTGGAGGCGGAAGGCGCGACCGCGCTCGTCCTTCGCCTGTCGCGCGCCTACGACTCGGAAGACGAGAAGCTCCTGCGCCGCGTGCTCACGCCGGCGGCCAAGTTCTGGGTGTGCAAGCGCGGCGCGCACTTCGCGCAGGAGGCGATGGAGTCGATCGGCGGCAACGGCTACGTGGAGGAGCAAGTGCTGGCGCGCATCTACCGCGAAATGCCGCTCAATTCGATCTGGGAGGGCGCCGGCAACGTCATGTGCCTGGACGTGCTGCGTGCACTGAGAAAAGCCCCGGACGTGATCGAGGC
>JBGPPD010000196.1:0-5391 GCA_041488375.1 Gammaproteobacteria bacterium
GAGCATCTTCGGCTCGGGCCGCACCACCGGCGCGAGCACCGGTTGCGGCTGCGTCGCCGGACTGACGACCAAGTTGGGCACGACCATCATTTTCGCCGTGCCCTGGGCCTGCGCTTGAGCGGCGGGCGGCAGCAGCAAGGCTAGGATCGCGACTCGAAGCAGGTTCATGGAGCCCTCCCTGGGCGGCATGGGGCCAAGCCGCGTTGATGCTACACGCCCAGGGGTGGGCAGACAATGCGCCGAGGCATTTCTTGCGGTTGATCTGCGTCAATCCGCCGGGCCCGCGCGGAGGTATCGTCATCGCGTCCGCAACACGCACGGAGTCCCGCCGTGAAAATGGCCCTGCTGGTCTGCAACAGCTACTTCATGGATCGCGTCATGAAGATCCTGAAGGACAACGGCATCGACTACTTCACCAGCTGGGACCACGCCAAGGGCAAGGGGCACGGCACCGAGCCGCACCTGGGCTCCGGCGCCTACAGCAGCACGAACTCGGTGACGATGATCGGCTTCGAGGACGACGCGCCGCTCGAGGCGCTGATCCGCGACATGAAGACGGTGAACCAGGAGATCCGGCGCCCGTCGGACCATGTCCGCCTCTTCCAGCTGCCGCTGGAACGGATCGTCTAGCCCAGCCCCTCGCGCCGCAGCCGCGCGCGCAGCGCGTCCATCTCCTCCAGCATGTCGGCCACCAGCGCCGCGAGCTCGGACGCGGCGTCGAACGCGCGCTCGATGTCGCGCATGCGCCGCACGCGCGCGACGGCGGCGGTGGAGAAGCGCCAGTCGGCGTCGCTGCCGCCGGCGGCCGGAATCAATCCCTCGCGCACGCGCACCACCAGCCACTCGCGCTCGAGCGCGCAGACCGTGCAAAGTTCTTCCAGCGTGAAAACTTCGACCGTCTCGCTCATGGCGCCTGCTCCTTGCGCGGGTCGAAGGCCATCTCCCGCGCCATGGTTTCGTAGAGTTCCTTCGCCCGCGGCGTCGCGGCCGGCGGCACCACGATGCGGATCTCGATGTACAGGTCGCCCGGCGGCTCGGAGGGCAGGCCCTTGCCGCGCACGCGCAGCGTCTTGCCGCTCTGCGCCCCGGCGGGAATGCGAACGTTGAGCGCGCCGCCGGGCAACTCCACGGGCACCACGGCGCCCAGCGCCGCTTCCCACGGCGCCACCGGCAGGCTGAGCCGCAGGTCGCGCCCATCGGGGCGCAAGCGCGCATGCGGCTTGAAGCCGACCTCGAGCAGCAGGTCGCCGGGCTTGCCGCCGCCCATGCCGGCGTCGCCCTGGCCCGCGAGGCGGATGATCTGGCCTTCGCGGATGCCCTGCGGGATTTTCACGCTCAACGTGCGCGCCTCGAGGATCACGCGGCCCTCGGCGTCGAGCTTGGGCACGCGCAGCGAAAGCTGGCGCTCGGCGCCGGTGAAGGCGTCCTCCAGCTCGAGCAGGATGCGCGCGTGGTGGTCGTTGCCGTGCGCGTGCGCGGCGCCGCGCCGCGCGCGCCCCCCCGTCCGGCCGAAGATCTCGGAGAAGAAATCGCTGAACTGCGCGGCCTCGGCGCCGGAGAACCCGCGCCCCGAGAACTCCATGCCTGCGTCCCAGTCCGGCGGCGCTCGGAACTCCTGGCCCGGCTGGTAGCCGCGCCCGAGCTGGTCGTAGGCGGCGCGCTTCTCGGGGTCGGAGAGGACCTCGTAGGCCTCGTTGACCTCCTTCATGCGCTTCTCGGCGTCGGGCTCCTTGGAGACGTCCGGGTGGTACTTGCGCGCGAGCTTGCGGTAGGCCTTCTTGACCTGGTCGGCCGGCGCCTCGCGCCCCACGCCCAGCGTCTGGTAGTAGTCCTTGAATTCCAAGCTTCCTCCGCGTCTCGGGACGACACTATAGCCTCGTGACAGAATCGCGGCGGATGTGGGAACTGCTCGCCCTGGCCCTCGCGCTCGCCGCCGCCGTCCTGTGGATGGACAGCCTGCGCGCGCGCGAGCACGCGGTGGCCGCCGGGCGCGCCGCCTGCGCGCGCTACGGCGTGCAGCTGCTCGACGAGACGGTGTCCTTCACCAAGCTGCGCCTGGCGCGCGACGACGAAGGCCGCCTGCGGCTGCGGCGCACCTACGTGTTCGAGTTCTCCGAGACCGGCGACAACCGGCGCCACGGCGCCATCGTGATGCTGGGCGCGCGGCTCGAGGACCTGCAACTCGAGCCGTACCGCATGCAGTGACTACGCGACGTCGAGCGTGGTCACCCGGCGCAGCTCGCGCCGGTGCAGCGTGTCGTCGAACGCCACGCCGCGATGCATGGTGGCGAGGTTGTCCCAGATCACCAGGTCGCCCACGCGCCAGGAATGCCGGTAGACGAAATCGCGCCGCGTGGCGTGCTCGGTGAGCTCGATCAGCAGCAGCCGCCCCTCGGGCACCGGCCAGTCGAGGATGCGCGAGGCGTGCGAAGCCAGGTATAGCGAGCGGCGGCCCGTGCGCGGGTTCACGCGCACCAGGGGATGCACCGCGCCGGGGAGCTTCTCGTGCTCCTCGCGGGAAAAATCGAAGCCGAGGACCATGCGCGAGTAGGCGATGGAGTGGTGCGCGCGCAGCCCGGCGATGCGCTCCTTCATCGCGCCGTCCAGCGCGTCGTAGGCGGCGCGCAGGTCCGCGAATTCGGTGTCGGCGGCGACCTCGGGCACCACTTTCGCCGAGAGCATCGAGTAGCGCCCCGGCGGATCCTGGAAGGAGGCGTCGGTGTGCCACAGGCGGTTGCCCAGCGCGTACATGCGCCGCCGGTCGCCGGCCTCCAGCAATCCGCCGGCCTCGTCCACGTTGGAGATGTCGGTGAGCGCCTCGTTGCCGAAGCGGTTCTTGCCCAGCACCGCGGCGCCGGTCTTCGCGTGCAGCTTGCCGTCCAGGCGCTCGGCGAACGCGAGCTGCTCCTCGCCCGAGAGCGGCTGGTCGCGGAACACGAGCACCGCGTAGCGGTCCATCCCCGCGCGAATCTCCTCGAGCGTTTCCCGGTCCGCCGCGCGCCGCAGGTCCACCGGGCCGGCCTCGGCGGCGAACAGGGGATGCAGCGGCCGGAACGCCAGCGACACGGCGCTAGGCCCAGAGGCCGGCGGGCAGGGGCAATCCGGCGTAGTCCTGCGCGCTGAGGGGCCCGTCGGCGGCGATGCCGAAGCCCTCGAGCACCGCGATGAGCTGGCGCGCGTGCTGCGCCGAATGCCAGGCGCTGCGCTCGAGCAGCTCGTGCAGCGGACGCTCGCCGTAGTAGGTCGCCACCGTCTGCCGGCAGGACTTGTCGGGCAGCGACGCCCACCAGGCGGCGAGCCGCTTCTCCATCTTCTGTCCGAAGGCGCGGATCTGCTCGCCCGACTCGACGCCCGCGGGCGGCGGCGCGTTGTAGCGCGTGGCGAGGTCCGGGTCCCCGTCCTGCACCGCCGCGAGGAAGGCCTCGGGAATCTGGTACACGTGGCAGGCGAGGTCGCGGATGCTGCGGTCGCGGCCCGGCGTCGCGCGCTCGGCGAGGCGCTCGCGCGGGAACTGCACCGCCTGGCGCTGTGCCGCGGCGAGGACCCGCAGCCACTTGTGCATCAGCACCGAAGGCGGCAGGCGCTCGGGGCGGAACTCGCGGCCCACGAAGCGCGACACGTCCTCCAGCGCCTGCGCGAACACGTAGTCGCTGCCGCGCGCCACCACCGGCACCGTGCGCACGCCCATGGCGCGCAGCTCCTCCATGGCCTGCGGCCGCAGGCCGACGTCGATCGACTCGTAGTCCACGCCCAGCCCGGTGAGGTATTCCTTCACCTTCACGCAGCTGGAGCACCCCTGGCGCCAGTACACACGCAGTGGAAGATCGGCTGAAAGCATGTTTGCTCCTCGCAGGCAATGCGAAAGATTACGCCAATTCGAGTTCCCGGAGGCATGCAAGAATGGCGGCAGCATGCCCGAGCGCTACCACCTGCTGATCCGCGGCGGCACGCTGATCGACGGCACCCGCGCGCCGCGCTTCCAGGCCGACCTGGCCATCCGCGACGGCCGCATCGCCGCCATCGGCGACTTGAAGAACGCGCGTGCCGACGCCGAGCTCGACGCCGCCGGCAGGATCGTCGCGCCCGGCTTCATCGACGCGCACACGCACGACGACCGGCTGCTGCTGTCCGCGCCCGGGATGGCGCCCAAGGCGAGCCAGGGCGTGACCACGGTCATCGCCGGCAACTGCGGCGTATCCCTCGCGCCGGCGCCCAACGGGATGCCCAGGCCCGTGACGCCGCCGCTCAACCTGCTCGACGAGGAGGGCGGCTGGTTCCGCTTTCCGACCTTCGCCGCCTACGTGCAAGAGCTGCGCGCGCACCCGGCGGCCACCAATTGCGCGCTGCTGGTGGGGCACACGTCGCTGCGCGTGCAGACGATGGACCGCCTGGAGCGCCCGGCGAGCGGACCGGAGATCGCGCGCATGCGCGAACTCGCCGACGAGGCGCTGGCCGCGGGCGCGATCGGCGTCTCCACCGGCCTTTACTACGAGCCCGCCGCCGCCGCGCCCACCGAGGAAGTCATCGAGGTGTGCCGGCCGCTGGCCAGGAGGAACGGCCTTTACTGCACGCACATGCGCGACGAGGCCGACCGGGTGCTCGAGTCGCTGGAGGAGACCTTCCGCATCGGGCGCGAGCTGGGCGTGCCGGTGGTCGTCTCGCACCACAAGGTGGTGGGCGTGCCGAACCGCGGCCGCTCGGCGCAGACGCTGCCGTTGATCGAAGCGCGCATGCGCGAGCAGAAAATCGGCCTGGACTGCTATCCCTACTGCGCCTCCTCCACCATCCTGACCGCGAGCCGCGTCGGCGTCGCCTCCAAGGTGCTCGTCACCTGGTCCAAGCCCCATCCGGAGTTCGCGGGCATGGAGCTCGCCGAGATCGCCAAGCAGATGGGCCTGCCCACCGAGGCGGCGATCGCGAAGCTGCTGCCCGCGGGTGCCATCTACTTCTCGATGGACGAAGCCGATGTGCAGCGCATCCTCGCCTTCGCGCAGACCATGATCGGCTCC
Organism: Gammaproteobacteria bacterium; assembly: GCA_041488375.1. GTDB lineage: Bacteria > Pseudomonadota > Gammaproteobacteria > Burkholderiales > SG8-39 > JAABQT01. The sequence goes on from JBGPPD010000196.1 coordinate 5,010, forward strand.
GACGGCCTGCCGCACGACGCCGCGCCGCACCCTCGCCTGTGGGGCACCTTCCCGCGCGTGCTCGGGCACTACTCAAGGGGCTTGAATCTGTTCCCGCTCGAGACCGCGGTGCACAAGATGACCGGCCTCACCGCCGGGACCTTCGGCCTCGCCGACCGCGGCGTGCTCAAGCAAGGCTACGCCGCCGACGTCACGGTCTTCGACGCCGGCACGGTGGACGAGGCCGCCACCTTCGCGCGGCCCATCCAACCGGCGAAGGGGATCGATGCCGTGATCGTCAACGGCACGCTGGTCTGGCAGCACGGCAAGGCGACCGGCGCGCGGCCTGGCAGGGTACTCGCGCGCGGGATGGCGTAGATGCAGGCCTACGCCGAGGCGACGC
>JBGPPD010000197.1:0-5364 GCA_041488375.1 Gammaproteobacteria bacterium
GTGAGATCGACGCCTTCGAACACGATGCGGCCGCTGGTGGGGCGTTCGAGCTGCAGGATGCAGCGGCCGGTGGTGGTCTTGCCGCAGCCGGACTCGCCCACCAGCCCGAGCGTTTCCCCGCGCCGGATGGTGAAGCTCACGTCGTCGACCGCGCGCACCGTGCCCGCTCGGCCGACGCTGAAATGCTTCACCAGGTGGTCGACCTCGAGCAGCACGTCGCTCATGCCGCGCGCTCCTGCAGCAGCCGCGCCGATTCCCAGCAGGCGCTGAAGTGGCCGGCGGCGCCGGTGGCCTCGAGCTCCGGGGCCTCGCGCTCGCAGCGCTCGACGCGGTAGGCGCAGCGCGGCGCGAAGGCGCAGCCGGCGGGCAGCCGCGTCAGGTCCGGCGGCTGGCCCTCGATCGGCGCCAGGCGCGCGCGCCGCGGCTCGTCCAGGCGGGGCACCGATCGCAGCAGCCCCAGGGTGTAGGGATGGCGCGGGTTGGCGTACAGTTCGGCGGCGCTGGCGCGCTCGATGATCCGTCCCGCGTACATCACGTTGACGCGGTCGGCGTAGCGCGCCACCACTCCCAGGTTGTGCGTGATGATCAGCATGGCCACGCCCAGCCGGCGCGAGAGGCTGCGCATCAGCTCCAGGATCTGCGCCTGGATGGTCACGTCGAGCGCCGTGGTCGGCTCGTCCGCGAGGATCAGCGACGGGTTGCAGGCCAGCGCAATGGCGATCATCAGCCGCTGGCGCATGCCGCCGCTGAAATGGTGCGGGTACTGCGACAGGCGGCGCGCCGGGTCGGAAATGCCGACCAGGCTCAGCAGTTCGAGGGCGCGCGCGCGCGCCTGCGCCGGCTGCATGCCCAGGTGAATCTCGAGGCCTTCGGTCAACTGGCGCCCGACCGTGAGCACCGGGTTGAGCGAGGTCATCGGTTCCTGGAAGACCATCGCGATCTCCTTGCCGCGCACGCGACGCATCTCCTCCGCGCTCAGCTTGAGGAGGTCGCGCCCCTGGTAAAGGATCTCGCCGGACTCGATGCGGCCGGCCGGCTCGGACACCAGGCGCATCACGCTGAGCGCCGATACCGACTTGCCGCAGCCGGACTCCCCGACCAGCGCCACCGTCTCGCCGGGTTCGATGCTCCAGGACACGCCGTCGACCGCGCGCACCAGGCCGGAGGCGGTCCGGAACGTGGTAATCAGCTTGCGAACCTCGAGTAGGCTAGCCACGGCGCGGGGAGTCTAGCACCATCCGGTAGACTGGCAGTCTTTGCCCGGCGCCCATGGCCCTCATCGTCCAGAAATTCGGCGGCACCTCGGTCGGCACGGCGGAGCGCATCCGCAATGTCGCGCGCCGCGTCGCCAAATGGCAGCGCGCCGGCCACGACGTCGTGGTGGTGCCCTCCGCCATGGCGGGCGAGACCAACCGCCTGCTCGCGCTGGCCGCCGAAATCCAGGCGCAGCCCGATCCGCGCGAGCTCGACGTGGTCGCCGCCACCGGGGAGCAGGTGACTGCCGGACTGGTGGCGATGGCGCTGATGGAGTGCGGCGTAGCGGCGCGCAGCTACACCGGCTGGCAGGTGAAGGTGCTCACCGATAGCGCGCACACCAAGGCGCGCATCATGTCGATCGACGACGCGCGCATCCGCAAGGATCTCGCCGCGGGATATGTGGTGGTGGTCGCCGGCTACCAGGGCGTGGACGCGGAAGGCAACCTCACCACGCTGGGGCGCGGCGGCTCGGACACCTCCGCGGTGGCGCTGGCCGCGGCGCTGAAGGCCGACGAGTGCCAGATCTACACCGACGTGGACGGGGTCTACACCACCGACCCGCGCATCGTGCCGGAGGCGCGGCGCCTGCACTCCGTCACCTTCGAGGAAATGCTCGAGCTGGCGAGCGCCGGCTCCAAGGTGCTGCAGATTCGCTCCGTGGAATTCGCCGGCAAGTACAAGGTGCCGACGCGCGTGCTCTCCAGCCTCACCGATCCCATGCTGCCGGTCGCGCAGGAAGCGCAGGCCGGCACGCTCATCACTTTCGAGGAAGACCCGCATATGGCGATGGAAAAAGCAGTGGTTTCGGGTGTCGCGGCGCAGCGCGACGAGGCCAAGATCACGGTGCATGCGGTGCCCGACAAGCCGGGCATCGCCTACGCCATCCTCGGGCCCATTGCGGATGCCAACATCAACGTCGACGTCATCGTGCAGAACGTCAGCCACGACGGCATGACCGATCTGTCGTTCACGGTGACCCGCGGCGACCTGCCCCAGGCGATGAAGATCCTCAAGGACCAGGTCAAGCCGCACATCAAGTGCAAGGAGGTGACCGGCGACGACCGCATGGCGAAGGTTTCGGTGGTCGGCATGGGAATGCGCTCGCACGCCGGGATCGCGGCGCAGATGTTCCGTACCCTCGCCGAGGAGGGGATCAACATCCAGATGATCTCCACCTCCGAGATCAAGATCTCGGTGGTGGTGGACGAGAAGTACGCCGAGCTCGCGGTGCGCGTGCTGCACAAGGCTTTTGAGCTCGATCAGGCATAGCGTCGCACTTCTCGCATTGTTCGGCTGGGCCGTGCTCGCGCGCGCGGCGCTGCCCGACGAGATCCAGGTCTACACGGACGATCTCGAGGCGCCCGCGGCATTCGGCGTGGAGCTCCACGTCAATACCACGCCGAGCGGGCGCTCCACGCCGGACTATCGGGGCGAGGTGACCCCGCACGACGGCCTGCGCGCGACGCCGGAGATTTCCCGGGGAATCGCGCGGAACTGGGATGCCGGTCTCTACCTGCCGTTCGCGCGCACTGCCGACGGCGCGTACGACTTCGCCGGCCCGAAATTCCGGCTCAAGTGGCTCCCGCTGCGTCCGGCGGAGGGGCAGGCTGGCAGTTTTGCGGGCGTGAACGGCGAGCTCGCGTTCGTGCAGCGCCGGTTCGTCGAGGCGCGGCGCACTCTTGAGATCCGGCCGATCGTTGGCTACCGGGGCGAAAAGTGGTTGTTCGCATTCAATCCGACGATTGGCGCCGACCTCGAGGGCGACGAGCGGGGCGTAGCCCAGTTTCACCCGTCGGTGAAGATCGCGCGCGACATCGGCGGGAAGACCGCGCTGGGTGTGGAGTATTACGCCGAGCTCGGGCGTCTAGGCCACCCGCTGCCGCACGGCGAGCAATCGCACGCGTTGTTTGTCGTTGTCGACGCCGAGCGGCGGATCGGCTTCAATTTCGGCATCGGCCGCGGGCTGACCGACGCCTCCGACCGGTGGACCGTCAAGGCGATAATTTCGTTCTAGGGGCGGTACAATGGCGGCCGTCAGGAGTGATGCCCGAGTGGCCGAAGGGGGCGCCCTGCTAAGGCGTTATACGGGCAAAACCCGTATCGAGGGTTCGAATCCCTCTCACTCCGCCAGTCAAGTCTCGTAAGCCCCTGAAACCATCTATCTATGGTTCGCTGGCCTACGGCGCTCCCATTGGGAATTGCCAGCGTGAAATTATCAACAGTTCTCGATGCAATCGGTCTCGCGGCGAATTTGTCCGCCTTCTCTCTCGCCTCTGACTAATTGCATTATCTGCACTAGGCTTATTGTATCGATATTTATTTGATTTCCATTTATCATAATCTTCGCGTCAGGTTTATCTTTAATTCGTTTATAGAGCCATTTCGCGAAAAGTTCAATTGATCCCGGAGTGGTAATGGTGACGACGAAATGTGAATGCTCCGGAGGAAGTTCTGGAATTGAGTCCGTGAAGCAAGTATAGATATTGAGTCCTTCAATATCTTCTTTTTTCAGGGTGCCGAATAAGAGATAGCCTGAAGTTCTAATTGAAATGGGCTTGATTATCTGCTCCTCAAATTCTTCTTCCGCTTCGACTGTTTTTCTTCTCCAAGGAATAAGAGGGAATCTCGTCGGCGAAAGTGATCCGCCGCTCGAAATAGCTACGACGAAGCTATCCAACTGCCTCATGTAAGACCAATTGACGTTGCCGACGTCAAGGAGGAATTTGAATTTGGCCACGTCACGGGAGAGGTGCTTTGCGCTCGCGTCGGAGTAGACCCGGGCAGGTGAAATTGCCGTTTTGTTATGACGATGTCGGATTGTTGAACCGCTTGCGCACTATTGGCATCTGCGTTTCGCAAATCGGCCACCGATCGGCATGGAAATTCGCGATCTGATGAGTTGCTGGAGATCTGTTCGAAAGTGCTTTGCCGTCGCTACCAACGCGAATTCGCAAATCAATTTAGGAAGACAAAACAACTGGTAGGCCCGCCGCTTTCCATTCAGGGAAACCTTCGTCAAGACGGCGCGCTTTCCATCCGCGTTTCCTGAGTTTTAGCACAGCCTCAAATGACATCAGGCAATACGGCCCTCGGCAGTACGCCACAACCTCGCGCCTCTTAGATAGTCTTGCCAAACCACTTTCCAATTCATCGATCGGGATATTGATAGCGCCCGGAAGGTGGCCTGCAGCGAACTCCTCGGCCGGGCGAACGTCGAGCACTGTGACCATGCCCCTCTTAGCGCGTTCGAGCAGTTCATGCGCAGGCACGGGCTCCATCGCATCCTTGTCGCCGAGGAAATCCGCGACGAGCTGCTTCACTTCAGCGAGGCGAGATTCTGCGACCGCCCGCAGCATGCCGCATAGCCGCACCACGTCGTCACCCGCAAGTCGGTAATAGACGCGCTGGCCCTCCTTGCGCGGAGTTACTAGCCCAGCTTGCCGCAGCGCCTGCAGGTGCTGTGACGTGTTGGCCAAGGTCATCCCGGTCATTTCTGCAAGCGACTCGACTGAACGCTCTCTTTGGCCCATAAATTCAAGAACTTGCAAGCGATTTCCACTTGCAAGTGCATGGGCCACCTTGCCGAGCGCTTGGTAGAGTTCCTTCTTCACGGCATCGGGCGACATGGCGAAATCCACTTCCTATTAGTCAATAGATTGATTGAATACTAGCACAATGTTCGAGAGATTCTATCTGTTCGAATATGCGACTGCTCGCGCGCGTCGATCGGTGACACTTATTGGGATTGGAGAGCGTGCAAATCGTGCGCTGTATTGCGACTCGCGCATATGCTAGACCTGAGCCCAGGGCTTGATAGTCGAGCGCTCGCATTGCGTCAATATATTTGTTGCACTAGCACTAGCGCATATGGTCGCAATTCACGCCTGCCGTGGCGAGTGATCATCTTTTAAGTGCTTCCACGCAAAGGTCCGACGTCGGCGCATTGGAAAGACCGGTCGCGAGGATCCTGTGGCTCGCGCGTCCATCAATGCACCGAGTACAGCAATATTTTCCTGCGATCGAATAACGGGGGAGTGCTTGTGTTTTGTGCATCGCCAACGCCCCTAGGTCTATTGGACAGGCCGTAAGTGAAGTGCATCCTGGGAA
>JBGPPD010000198.1:0-5336 GCA_041488375.1 Gammaproteobacteria bacterium
ATGCTCATCAGGTGGGTGACGCCGGTGCGCGAGAACAGCCGCCATTCCTCGCCGGAAATGGCGCGCTGGTCGCCGACCGCCAGCGCGGCGAGGATGCCCGCCGAAGGCGTCTCGCCCAGCACCCGCCGGACGCGCTCGCGCACCGCCTCGCGCGCCTGCTCGATGCGATCGGGCAGGCTGTCGCGACGGCCGAGCAGCCGTTGCGCGCCGCGCTGCCGGACGTAGCCGGTGGCGCCGATGCCGCGCTCGGTGAGCCACGCCTCGTAGTCGAAACCGAAGGGATTCAGCTGGCCATGCGGCTGGCGCAGCCGCACGGTGAACAGCCAGCGCTCCCCCGGGTGCACCGCGCCGCCAAGCAAGGCGGGGTCGTCCTCGGCCTGCGGGCTGCGGTACCACGTGAGCAGCACGCGGCGCGGCAACCCCGGCGCGGCGGTTTCCAGCTCGAACTCGAAGCGCGGGCCGTGTTCGGCGGCGTCAGGCAGGCTCGACACCACGCCGGCGACCTCCAGGTCCCGGCCCTCGAGCTGCGGCGCCAGGCGCTCGCCGAGCCGCAGTTGCGCGAGGCCGGCGGCCCACAGGAAGCCGACGACCAAGGCGGCGGGAACCACCAGGACCCTGCGCCAGGCGGCAAGCGCGATGCAGACCGGCAGCAGCAGCAGCCATGCGGCCTGCGGCAGCGCCGCCTGCTGCTGCAGCAGGAGCACGCCGCAGGCGAACGCGAGCGCCGCGCCGGTCATCTAGAATCAACGCGCCGGCACCACGCCGGATGACCCGATGCCGCGCAAACTCTTCCGCAAGTACCTGCCCAGCGCCGCCAGCGTGCGGGAGAACCGCTGGGTGGCGAAGTTCGGCACGCTGCTCAACCACCCGAACCTCTGGCACCTCAACCGCGACTCGGTGGCCGGTGCGGTGGCGATCGGCCTGTTCGCCGGGCTGGTTCCCGGCCCGCTGCAGATGCTGACCGCGCTGCTGCTCGCGATCCCGCTGAAGCGCAACCTGCCGGTGGCCCTGCTGATGACGCTCTACACCAATCCCTTCACCATCGTGCCGCTGTACCTGATCGCCTACGCCTACGGCAACCTGCTGCTCGGCCTGAACCACCCGCAGCCGAAGATCCAGCATTTCGAGATGGACTGGGGGCACCTCGTCGATTCCATGCACCGGCTCGCCGACTGGACGCTCGCGCTCGGCAAGCCGCTGGCGGTGGGACTGGTCGCGCTGGGCCTGACGCTGGCCCTGCTGGGTTACGTGGCGGTGCAACTCGCCTGGCGCTGCCACGTGGTGCTCGCCTGGCGGCGGCGCAAGCAGCGCCGCCAATAAATCGGGGTCAGAGCCCGATATTCCGCATATCCGAATATCGGGCTCTGACCCCGATTTTCACAGGCGCGATTCCTGGTAGTCGAGCTCTTCCTCGAGGTGGTGCAGCACGTCGTCGCTGATCTGGTTGAGCTGCCACACCCGGATCAATTCCGCGCGCTCGGCGCGGATCGCGGCGACGCGCAGTTGCCGCGCGGCCTCCGAGTCCTCCGGCAGCGCGGGGCCGGAGGGCGTGTCGCGCGCAATCTTCTCGGCGAATTCGGCGCGCACGCGCGCGGCGAGCGGTGCGGGAACGCCCTGAACGTTAACGTACTGGTCGATCGCCGCCAGCGCAGCGCGCCCCATGTCGGAGCGCGCGCGCAGCTGCTCGGCGCGCAGTCCGGCCTCGGAGCCCAGGCCCAGCCAGCGGATCAGCGGCGCCAGCGTCAGCCCCTGTCCCACCAGCGTCACCAGGATCACCACGAAGGTGAGGAAAATGAGCAGGTCGCGGTAGGGGAAGCCCTCGCCGCCGTGAGTCTCGAGCGGCAGCGCGAGCGCCGCCGCGAGCGACACGATGCCGCGCATGCCGCACCAGCTGACGATGAACAGGGGCCCCCGCGGCGGCCGCGCAGCGCCGGCGAGGCGCGGCACCCAGGCCGCCGGGTAGACCCACAGGAAGCGCACCAGGATCGCCACGGCGCTGACGCAGATCGAGGTCAGCACCAGCTCCATGCCCGTGTAGTTGCCGAGCCGCGCCACGATGCCCGAGAGCTGCAGCCCGATCAGGATGAAAATCAGGCTGTTCAGCAGGAACACCAGGATGTTCCACGCCGAGCGCGCGAGGATGCGCATCTCGGCCGACACCATCTGCGGCGCGTGGCGGCCGCGGAACAGGCCGGCCGCCACCACCGCCAGCACGCCCGACAGGTGCGCCGATTCCGCGGCGATGTAGGCCGCGAACGGGATCGACATCGACACCAGCACCTCGATGAACGGGTCGCCGATGTGCCGGTGCAGCTGCACGAACGCCCAGGCGATGAGCATGCCGATGGCCGCGCCGCCGGCCGCCACCAGGAGGAACTGCACGCTCGCCTCGCCGAGCGAGAACGCGCCGGTGAGCACGGCCGCCACCGCGAACTTGTACAGCACCAGGCCGGAGGCGTCGTTCACCAGGCTCTCGCCTTCGAGCACCACCACCACGCGGTGCGGGATGTTGTAGCGCGAGAGCACCGCGGTCGCGGCCACCGCGTCGGGCGGCGAGACGATGGCGCCGAACACGAACGCCACCGCCCAGGGAATCTCCGGCACCAGCAGCTTGAGCGCCGCGCCCACCGCCAGAGTGGTGGCGATGACCAGGCCGATGGCGAGGAAGCCGATCGGCCGCAGGTTGGCCTTGAAGTCGCGCCAGGAGGTGAGCAGCGCCGCCTGGTACAGGATCGGCGGCAGCACCAGCACCAGCAGGAACTGCGGGTCGAACGGCAGCTGCGGCAGCCCCGGCACGAAGCCGAGCAGGCTGCCGCCGATCACCAGCGCGATCGGATACGGCAGGTTGATGCGCCGCGACAGCCAGCCGAGCGCCAAGGCGCACAGCAGCAGGAACAGCAGCAGCTGCAGCAGGGCCATCGGCGCGCCTAACGCACCTGGTGCAGCACGCCCTCGCGCAACTCGAGCACCCGCTCGGCGCGCGCCGCGAGCGCGGCATCGTGCGTGACGATGACGAAGGCGGTGCCGCGCACCGCCGAGAGCCTGACCATCGCCTCGAACACTTCGTCCGCGGTATGCGCGTCCAGGTTGCCGGTGGGCTCGTCGGCCAGCACGCAGGCGGGCTCGGTGACCAGGGCGCGCGCGAAGGCGGCGCGCTGGCGCTCGCCGCCGGAGAGCTCGCCCGGCCGGTGCTCCAGCCGCTCGCCCAGGCCGATCTCGGCGAGCGCGGCCCGCGCCCTGGCGTGCGCCTGCACCCGGCCCATGCGCCGGATATAGAGCGGCATGGCGACGTTTTCCAGCGCGGTGAACTCGGGCAGCAGGTGGTGGAACTGGTAGACGAAGCCCAGCGTGGCGTTGCGCACGCGCCCGCGCTCGGCTTCGCCCATCGCGCTGAACGGCCGGCCTTGCACTTCGACCGACCCGCCGCTCGGCGCGTCCAGCCCGCCCAGCAGGTGCAGCAGCGTGGATTTCCCCGAACCCGATTTGCCCATGATGGCCACGCGCTCGCGCGCGCGCACCGAAAAATCCACGCCGTTGAGCACGCGCACCGGCTGCGGGCCCTGGTAGGTCTTGGCCAGCCCCTGGCAGGCGAGCACCGCCTCACTCATAGCGCAGCGCCTCGGCGGGATTGACGCGCGCCGCGCGCCAGCTCGGGTACAGCGTGGCGAGGAAGGACATCAGCAGCGCCACGGCGGTGATCACGCTCACGTCCGCCATCTCCACCTGGGAGGGCAGTTCGGGAATCATGTACACGTCCTTGGCGAGGAACTTGAAGCCGAGCACCGACTCCAGCGCCGGCACCACGGTCTCGATGTTGAGCGCCAGCAGCACGCCGCCGGCCACGCCGAGCAGCGTGCCGATCACGCCGATCACCGCCCCCTGCACCATGAAGATCTGCATCACCGAGCGCGGCGCGGCGCCGAGCGTGCGCAGAATGGCGATGTCGGCCTGCTTGTCGGTGACCAGCATCACCAGCGTGGAGACCACGTTGAAGGCCGCCACGGTGATGATCAGCACCATGATGATGAACATCATGCGCTTCTCGATCTGGATGGCGCGGAACAGGTTCGGGTTGGCGCGCGTCCAGTCGTAGGCGTACAGGTTCGGGTCCAGGTTGGCGGTGACTTCGCGCGCCACGCGGGGCGCCTCGAACAGGTCGTCCAGCTTGAGGCGCACGCCGGAAACCGCCGCGCCGATCTGGTAGAGGCGCTGCGCGTCCTCCAGGTGCACCAGCGCGAGCGCGCTGTCCGCCTCGCTGTAGCCGACGTCGAAGGTGCCGACCACGGTGAATTGCTTCAGGCGCGGCAGCACGCCGGCGGGCGTGACGTTGCCCTGCGGGATGATCAGCGCGACCTTGTCGCCGGCGAGCACGCCGAGGAAGCGCGCCAGGTCGGCGCCCAGCACGATGCCGAATTCGCCGGGCTTGAGCGCCTCGAGCCGTCCCGAGGTCATGTGCCGCCCGATGTCGGTGACCCGCGCCTCCTCGGCCGGCAGAATGCCGCGCACCAGCACCCCGCGCGCGGCGCGGCCGCGCGTCAGCATGCCCTGCCCCGAGACATAAGGGGCGGCGGCCAGCACGCGCGGGTTGGCCGAGGCGGCGCGCGCCACGCCCTGCCAGTCCGCCAGGCCGCCGCGCGCGTCGGCGATCTGCACGTGCGACGCGACGCCGAGGATGCGCGTGCGGATCTCCGTCTGGAAACCGTTCATCACCGACAGCACCACGATCAGCGCGGCCACGCCGAGCGCCATCCCGGCCATCGAGATGAGCGAGATGAAGCTGATGAAGTGGTTGCGGCGCTTGGCGCGGGTATAGCGCAGGCCGACGAGGAGCTCGTAACGCACGGGAGCCCGAGGATACTACAATGCCTTGAATGGACGCGGAAACTTCCCGGCTGCTGGCGGGCCTGCTGCGCGGCGAGCGCATCGCGCACCTTGCCACCCTGCGCGAGCGCGCGCCGATGGCTTCGATGACGCTTTACCTCCCCGACGAGGATTTCGGCGCCTTGCACGTGCACGTGAGCCGGCTCGCCTGGCACACGCAGGACATGCTGCGCGACCCGCGCGTGGCGCTGTCCATCGCCCAGACCGACGACCGGCGCGCCGACCCCTTCACGCTGATGCGCGTCACCATTCGCGGCGAGGCGGTGCAGGTCGAGGACCGGGGCGCGCTGAAGGCCCGGTGGCTCGCGCGCTTCCCGGCGCAGGCGGTGAACTTCGAGCTGGCCGATTTCTCCTTCTGGCGCATCGCGCCGCGCGACGCGCGCTTCGTCGCCGGTTTCGGCCGCATCCACAACCTGTCTGCCGCGCAGCTCGCGCAGGCGGCGCAGTAGACTGCG
>JBGPPD010000199.1:0-5288 GCA_041488375.1 Gammaproteobacteria bacterium
CACGATGTTCGAGGCGCTGGGCGAGTGGATGGGCTTTCCGGCCTATTTCAGTGCCTACGGCGGTACACCGCCGCCGCGCTCGGGCGCTTATCACGCCACCATCGTGCCCTACGGGCCGTTCCAGGCGGGCGACGGCGGCACAGTGTTCCTCAGCGTCCAGAACGAGCGCGAGTTCGCGCGCTTCTGCGATAAGGTGCTGGAGAATTCCGGCTTGGTGAAGGATGCGAGGTTCTCATCCAGTCCCGCAAGGTTGCAGAACCGCCAGGCGATGCACGCCGAAATCGGGACGGTGTTCGCCAAGCTCAGCGCGGCACAGGTGCTCGAGCGCCTGGAGCGCGCCGAAATCGCCAATGCGCGCCTGAACAGCATGCAGGAATTCTGGGATCACCCGCAGCTCACGGCGCGCGGACGCTGGGCCGAGGTCGATACGCCGGCCGGCCCCATACGGGCGACGAAGCCGCCATTCAACCTGTCGGGGTTCGAGCCGCACATGGGGGCCGTGCCCGCCCTGGGCCAGCACAGCCGGACGATACTGGCGGAACTGGGCTACGCGGCGGGCGACATCGAGCGGCTCGCCGCCGCCGGCGCGATCAGGTCTTCCTGACCTCGATGCCCGCGGCGCGCGCCAGGTCCTTCTGGATGCGCGCCACGCGCTCCACCTCGCCCTTGGCGGCGAAGCGCTCGTAGAAGCCTTCCTCGCGGAACTCGCGCACCAGCTCGCCCCAGGGCGCCAGGCGCTTCTCCCAGCGCTGCTGGCGGCCGTCGGCAGGGTCCGCATCCTCGCGCGCGAGGGCGGTGGCGACGCGGATCAGCGCCTTGATGGTCACCGGCTTGGTGACCATGTAGTTCTCCTTGCCCCAGCTGTCGCCGAACACGGTCTTCGCCGCCTTGAGGAAGTCGCGGATCGCGCCGTAGTAGCGGTCCACGTTCTTCGCGCTGCCGCCGGATACCTGGATCTTGCGCCACTCGCCGCGCACCCAGCGGTGCAGCTCGTTGAACAGCTCCGCCTGCAGGATCCACTTGTCGCGCTGGCTGCGCCCGCCGAGGCGGTTGATGCGGTAGCGCAGCGGGCTGTCCCCCTCGCGGTAGAGCTTGTCCACCAGGCGCGCGGCGAACTTGCGGTCCGGCGCCGCCCAGGACACCTTCTCGTACAGGTCCACCAGGTGGCTCTTGTTGATGCGCGTCGGCGTCGAATTGATGATGACGAACATCTCGGTGGAGAAGTCCTCGCTCCTGCCGTCGAAGATCATGCACGGCACGCGGATGCTGGCGGCCTCGGCGGGCCGGTCCTGCATGTAGAAGTACAGCGCCGCCAGGCGGTGCTGGCCGTCGATGATGAGGAATTTCTGGCTCGGCTCCGACAGGTGGCCGATGCCGTCCCCCGCCGACTGGTAGCGCAGCGTCTCGGAGGTGAACAGCAGCACGGTGCCGGGGATCGGCGGCTGCGTCACCGCCGTTTCGTAGAAATTGCGCAGCTGGCGCACCTTGGCCTGCGACAGCCCGCGCTGGAACGCAGCGTCGGTGCGCTCGATGCGCGCGATGAACTGCGCGATGTCGTCGTCCTGGGCGATGCGCGAGGGCGCGATCTGCTCGCCGTCGCCGTAGAAGCGGCTGATAAAGCGCACCCTCGCCAGCAGCTCCTTGGCGGGGTAGCTGACGAAGTAGAAGATCCCGTCCTTCTGGCGGATCTGCGTCGCGAGCACGGCTGCTGCCTCCGGGCGCATGGCCCAGCAATCGAGTCCGGGCGAATGATACCGAAGCCCGTCGCCCGCCGCAGGGAAGGTTTTAGCAGGCCTAGCCGGGACAGGCCGGCAGCATCAGGGCCTGCAGCACCTCGCCCGTGCGCCGGTTCTGCACGAAGGCGGCCACCCCGGAATTCGCGGCGACGGCTTTGGGCAACAGCGGAAGCACCCGCCGCTCCGCGATCCCGCCCCCCGCGAAGGCGATGGGACCCACCCACTCGAGCACCACGTAGTCGTGGGTCAGGGTGCGGCCCCGGTTCTCGCCGGCAGCGACCCTGGAGACGAGCTTGTTCTCGTAACTGGCCAGGTACAGTGCCGCGTCCGCCTGCTGGGCGCTGTCGAGCAGCTCGGCGCGCACCTCCGCGGCCAGCGTATCCGGCCGTCCGGCGCGCAGCACGAGCGAGAGGTTGGCGCGGGCGGGCCGCGCATTGATCCGGGCCACGGCGTCGTCGAATGCGGCGGTACCCCAGCGCCGGAAGTCCTCGCCCTGGAGCAGGACCTGGGGGGTGTAGACGATCCTGGCGCGCATCACCTGTGCCAGCTTCCTCTGGCGATCGGCGTGGCGCTGCTGCGCGTAGGGGTCCTTCCAGCCGATGTAGTCCCAATAGTCCACGTGCAGGGACAAGGGCACCACCTTGGCCGGGGCGAGGCCCCGTCCCTGCAGCCCTTGCAGCCAGCGGTCCGCGGGAGGGCAGCTGTCGCAGCCCTCGGAGGTGTACAGCTCCACCAGGGCCGTGGTCTGGGGCCCGGAACGAGCTTGGCACGGCGCAGCCTGGACGGGGGTCATGGCGGTCGCGAAGCCAAGGAGGAGTGCGAGGCGCATGCGCTTGGGTCGAAATGGACCCCTCTGGGCTTACGGGCTCCCAAGGATAATGCGGGGTGCCCCTGAAACTCTCCATCCTGGACCAGTCCCCGGTGCTTTCCAGCGGGACCCCGGCCCAGGCGATCCAGGCGACCCTGGAACTCGCCCGGCGCGCCGAAGCGCTGGGCTACCACCGCTACTGGCTCGCCGAGCACCATGCCATTGCCGCGCTCGCCGACCCCTGCCCGGAAGTGCTGCTCGCGCGCCTGGGCGCCGAGACCAGGCGCATGCGCATCGGCACGGGCGGCGTGCTGCTGCCCTACTACAGCGCCTTCAAGGTGGCGGAGGTATTCCGCATGCTGGAGGCGCTCTACCCCGGGCGCGTGGACCTGGGGCTGGGACGCGCGCCGGGCGGCGACCAGCGTACCGCGCACGCGGTGGCGGGCGGACAGTTCCCGAGCGCGGACGACTTTCCCCGGCGCGTCTGGGAGCTGGTCGGGCACCTCGATGGCACCCTGCCCGAGGACCACCCGCACCGGCGCGTGCGCGTGCAGCCCGGCGGCGACGGCGCGCCCGAGGTCTGGCTGCTCGGCTCTTCGGACTACAGCGGCCTGCTCGCCGCGCAGCTGGGCCTGCGCTTCGCCTTCGCGCATTTCATCAACGCCAAGGGCGGCGACGCGGTGACGCGCGCCTACCGTGAGCGGTTCCAGGCGTCCGCGCGCGAGCACGCGCCCGCGGCGATCGTCTGCGTGTTCGCGATCTGCGCCGCGAGCGACGACGAAGCCGAGCGGCTGGCCGCCTCGATCGACCTGCGGCGCCTGCACATGGCGCTCAACCTGGACACGCCGGTGCCGACGCTCGAGGAGGCCTCGCGCCACGTCTACACGGATGAGGAGAGGCGCTACGTGCTCGGCCAGCGCGAGCGCGCAGTGATCGGCGGTCCGGAGAAGTGCCGGCGCGACCTCACCGCCCTGGTCGAGCGCTATGGCGCCGACGAGCTGATGCTGCTCACCATCACCGGCGACTACGCCACGCGGCTGCGCTCCTACGAACTGCTGGCCTACGCGTTCGGCCTGGGCTAGAAAAGCTTCACCGCCTCCTCGTGGCCGCGCTCGCGCGCGAGGTCCTGCGCGCTTTTGCCGTCCAGGTTGCGCGCCGCCGGATCGCGCGAGCGCCCGAGCAGCAGGCGCAGCGTCTCCACGTGGCCCGCGTCCGCGGCGCCGTGCAAGGGCGTGTTGCCGCGCAGGTCGGCCACGTCCGGGTCCGCGCCGCGCTCGAGCAGCAGCCGCACCGTGGCCGCGTTGCCGCTCAGCGCCGCCCAGTGCAGCGCCGACTCGCCGTCGTCGTTGCGCGCACGCGGGTCCGCGCCCGCGTCGAGCAGCAGGAGCGCGCAGGCCGGGTCGGCGGGCAGCGCGGCAAGGTGCAGCGGCGTTTCCCCCGTGCTGGTGCGCGAGCGCACGTTCGCACCCGCTTCGAGCAGCAGGCGCGTCAGCGCGCGCATGCCCTTTTCCGCCGCGCGGTGCAGCGGCGTTTCACGCTGCGCGTTGCGCGCCTGCACGTCCACCTTGCCGCCGAGGACCAGGATCGCCGCCACCGGCTCCTTGTCGTCGGCGATCGCCTGGAACAGGCGCCCGGTTTCGCCCTGCGCCTGCGCCGCGCCGGCGGCAAGCAGCGCGGCCGCGAACACAAACCTCATCTCAGGCCGCCCGCCAGCACCTCGGCGAAGTGCTGCGTCGTGCGCCCCGACAGCGCCTCGATCTGCTCCCGGCAGGAGAAACCGTCCGCCACCAGCACGGTGTCGGGCGCCGCGGCGCGCAGCCTCGGCAGCAGCGCGAGTTCGGCGATGCGCCGCGAGGCCGCGGCGGTGTCTTTCCTGAAGCCGAAGGAGCCCGCCATGCCGCAGCAGCCGGTATCCGGCGTCTCGACCTCGACGGCGGCCGCGCGCAGCAGCGTCACCTCCGCCGCCGTGCCCCACAGCGCCTTCTGGTGGCAGTGGCCCTGCAGGAGCGCACGGCCGAACGCGCGCCTGGGAACGTAGCCCCGTCGTCCGAGGAATTCGCCGAGGGACATCGCCTGCCGCGACAGTTCCGCGGCGCGCGCGTCGTCGGGCAGGAGCTGCTGCAATTCGTCGCGGAACACCGACAGGCAGGCGGGCTCGAGGATCACCAGGGGGACGCCCGGCTCGACCGCGGCCATGATGCGCTGCAGCGCCGCCTTCGCGCGATCCAGCATCCCCGCGTCGTAGTAGGGGCGCCCGCAACACAGGTGTTCGCGCGGCAGCTCGACGCGGCAGCCGCTCGCTTGGAGCACTTTCACTGCCGCCGCCGCGGTCGCGGGGCGGAAATGGTTGTTGAAGGTGTCGTCGAACAGGATCACGCGCTCGCCCTCGCCCGTGGGCTCGAAGCGCGAGCGGAAGCTGTGCGGCGCGAACTGCGGCAGGCGCCGCGAAGGCGCAAGGCCCGCAAAGGACCTGCCCAGAGCCCCGAGCGCGTTCGCCAGCGCGGGCGCGCGGGCGGCGAGCGGCGCCCACTCGCCGATGCGCGCGAGCGCCTGCACGGCGAGCGGCCGCGCCTTGCCCTCGTAGTAGTGCGACAGGAACTCCGCCTTGTAGGCCGCCATGTCCGTGTGGGTGGGACAGTCGCTGCGGCAGCCCTTGCAGGCGAGGCACCAGTCGAGCGCTTCCTTCACGTCCTCGTTCTGCCAGCCGTCGGTGATCACCTCGCCCTGCAGCATCTCCCACAGCA
>JBGPPD010000200.1:0-5192 GCA_041488375.1 Gammaproteobacteria bacterium
AAGAGGTTCATCGGCGCATTAGCACTCGCCGGGCTTGATGCAAGTACTCGTCCGTACGGCATCTTCTACCGCATCTATCCAGATTCAATCGTTATCGTTGCGTGCAAGCAAGGTCGACGCGACCCAAAGCGCTGGCAGTCGCGAACCTGATTGCCAGCCACGTGGTTGAGTGCGACGCAAGGCGAGATCGGCCGCGCGCGCCTCACCACGGACGTTATCCCGCAGGCGATGGCGGCCTTGACATGTCATATATGGTATAGGCACAATGTGGCATGTGGCGCATCGAGGAGCATCGCCGCGTTGACAAGCAGCTCTCGGCAGCGCCGCGGGAGATCCTCAAGCGATACGAGAAATGGAAGGACATCGCGATGCTTTCCGGACCGCCCGGCCTTCGCCTCATTCGAGGGTTCAACGACGAGGCCTTGTCCGGGAAATGGGACGGTCACCGATCTTCCCGCCTTGGCCTGCAGTGGCGCGTGATCTACCTGACCGTACCGGATGAGCAACTGTTTCAGGTGATGACAGTCACCCCTCACGACTATCGGAGACCATAGATGAGCCAGTTTCGACCCGCGAAGAAGCGCATCACCGTTTCGGTGGGTGAGTCCGTGCGCATCGTTCGTGAGCTGCAGGGCCTGAGCCAGAACCAACTCGCCGAGCGTACGGGCATTCCGCAAGCCACCCTTTCGGCCATCGAGAACGACCGCGTCCGCCTGGGCGTTGAGCGAGCGAAGGTGTTGGCTCGGGCGCTCAAGTGCCATCCAGCGGTGCTGGTTTTCCCGGGCTGGCAAGACCGTCTTGCATCTGCGGCATAACCTGGCGTCCAACCCGGACGCCAAGCTTCGCGCTCAGCGTGGCGCGGCAAAACGCAAACGCTAGTCGGCACGGGAGACGCCGTGGCAACTCAACGACCCAGAGCGCGCAGCAAGCTGCTTGAAGAGACCGAGCGAGTCATCGTGACGGAGTGGCGCCTGGCACCGGGCGCAGAGACAGGTTGGCACCGGCATGCCCACGACTACGTTGTCGTTTGTCTTACCGCGGGAAAGCTTCTAGCCGAGACTCCAGCGGGAAATGTCGAAACTCAGTTGCAGTTCGGGCAATCGTACGCACGCCCACTGGGGATCGAGCACAACATCGTCAATCCGGGCGTCGAGGAGTTTGCGTTCGTCGAGGTCGAACTCAAATGAGCGATGGCGCGGGCGGAAATGCCGCTAGAACGAAAGCGTCGCAGCGCCCTGCTTGATTCGCTCGTGCATCACGCTCGCGCCAGCGATGACCACCCCTTCGATGAGATCGTTCTGCTCGTAGCCGCGCGCCTTGACGCAGGGCGTGCAGGCGAACACCGCGCCCCCGCGCTTCATGAAGTCCTGCACCAGCTCGCGCAGCGGACTGAGTGGGGGTACGACAGTGGCATCGATCGCGCGCTTGCGCACCAGGTCCACTGACGCGCTGGTGAGAAACACACAGACATCGAGCGCCGCGGTGAGGCCGCCGCAGGCGATGGTGAAGCCGACCGATGAAAGCTCGTGGTCGATGCCGCACGTCATCATGATTACGAGGGTGCGTTTGGCTTCTGGCATTTGATCTGCTCCTCTTTGGAGGCCACGACCGCTTGACCCCGAGTGCTGATATTATTCGCGGCTGGACGCCTTCCCGTCTTGACCGATTCGCCGGGCCTCTTGCCCCAAACGCTTGCATGGATGCCCTGTCCGACCTGCTGCACACGGTGAAGCTCAACGGCGCGCTGTTCCTCGAAGCCCGCTTCACCTCGCCGTGGTGCGCAGAAGTACATCCCAGCTATGGGGCTGCCGAGGCGCTTGCCCGGTTCAACCCCGTCGTGTTCTTCCATATCCTCACCGAAGGGCGCTGCAAGGTGCGACTGGCGGCGGGCGGTGAAGCCATTGAGCTTGCCGGCGGCGACCTCATCCTGATGCCGCGGGGCGACACGCACCTTCTCGGCAGCGACCTTCAGCTCGCTCCGGTGGACTCGGATTTGCTGCTGCGCCCGGCGTCGCCGGGCGGACTGCTGACCGTCGACCACGGCGGCGGCGGGGATGAGGCGCGGTTCCTGTGCGGCTTCATGTCCTGCGACAAGGCGCTCTGTCGCCTGTTGCTCGACGCGCTGCCGCGCCTTCTGCGCGTGCCGCTCGGCGACGGGCCGGCCGCCACGTGGCTGATGAGCTTGGCGCGCCGCGGCGCGCAGGAGAACACCGCGCCGGGTCCGGGCTCGGGAACGCTGCTCGCCAAGCTCGCCGAGCTGCTGTTCGTGGAGGCGATGCGCCGTTACATCGAGTCCCTGCCGGAGCAGCAGACCGGCTGGCTGGCCGGACTGCGCGACCGGTACGTCGGGCGGGCACTCACCCTGATGCACGAACAACCGGCGCACGACTGGACGGCCGACGACCTCGCAGGGCGCGTCGGCCTCTCGCCCTCGGCGCTGCGCCAGCGGTTTGCGGACTTGCTCGGCCAGCCGCCGATGCAATACTTGACGCGCTGGCGGCTCGCGCTCGCCGCCGCCATGCTTCGCTCGAGCGACCGCGCCATCGCTCAGGTCGCCGCGGAGTTCGGTTATGAGTCCGAATCGGCGTTCAATCGGGCCTTCAAGCGCGAATTCGACATGCCGCCCGCCGCCTGGCGCCGCCAGCGGACCCGGAATCCCGGCACCACTGATGCCAATCCTTAGAAGGTTTGACGCCTGTGTTAGGCGTCATAGGAAGCAAGGAGAAAACCATGGCACCAGACCCCGCGACTCCCGCCAGCGATACCGCAGAATCCAAAACGGTGATGAGTCGCCTGTTGGGCGCCATGTCCGTCTTCACCCTGCTGATGACGGTTCCTCAAGTCCTCACCATATGGGTCGGCCATCAAGCCGCCGGGGTTTCCGTGGTGTCGTGGAGTGCCTACCTCTTCTCAGCCATTCTCTGGTTTTGGTACGGACTCAAGAAGCGCGACAAGAACATCTATTTGCCGTGCGTCGGATGGGTCGGCCTGGACGCGGCGGTAATCGTTGGTGCTGTCATCTATGCATGATGCCAACGGCCGCGAGGCCCAACTGAACTCCTAGCCGAGCTTGCCGAGCAGCGCCGCGCCGAAAGCGCGCGTGCCCAGCTCGCCGCCAAGGTCGCGCGTGCGGGTCGCGGGCGAGCGCAGCAGGGAGCCGAGGGCGGCATCGAGCGCGGCCTGCGCCTTGGCGAAATCGTCCCTGCCGTGCCGCTGCCCGAGCCAGCCGAGCAGCATCCCGGTCGAGATCAGCAGCGAGACCGGGTTCGCGAGATCCTTGCCGGCGATGTCGGGCGCCGAGCCGTGCTGCGCCTGCGCCATGCAGTGCTCGTCGCCCGCGTTGATCGAGCCGGCGAGGCCGAGGCTGCCCGCGAGCTCGGCGGCCTCGTCCGACAGGATGTCGCCGTACATGTTGGTCGTGACCACGACGTCGAAGCGCTGCGCATCGCGCACCAGCAGCGCCGCCATGGAGTCGACGAGCTGCTCGTCGTAGGCGACCTCCGGGAATTCCTGCGCGGCGCTGCGCACCTCGCGAAGGAAAAGTCCTTCAGTGATCTTGAGGACGTTGATCTTGTGCACCGCGGTCACCTTGCGCCGGCGCGCGCGGGCCAGGCGGAACGCGGTCAGCGCGATGCGGCGCGAAGCCTGCGCGCTGATCTTGCGCACCGACAGCGCGAGGTCCGGCGTCGGCATGAACTCGCCGATGCCCTGGTGCATGCTGCGGTCGGCGTAGAACCCCTCGGTGTTCTCGCGCGCGATCACGAGGTCCATCGGCGTGCGGCCGTAGTGGGGCAGGCCCTCGTAGCAGCGGCTCGGCCGGATATTTGCGTACAGGTCGAGCCCGATGCGCAGCCCGCCGGACGGATTGAGGCCGCCCAGGGCGCGCGGCGGATATTCATGATGCGACACCGGCCCGAGGATGAAGCCGTCGGCGGCGCGGCACGCCGCCACCACTGCCTCCGGAAGCGTGCTGCCCACGCGCTTGAGGCTCGCCAGCCCGACTTCATGGTGCACGAGCTGCAGGCCCAGGGCGAAGCGCTTGTCGAGATGCTCGAGCACCCGGACCGCGACTGCGGAAATCTCGGGGCCGATGCCGTCTCCTGCCAGCGCCAGGATTTTCATTGGCGCCATCATACTGCCCCGCAAAGGCTTTCCCGGAATTCCGGCCAGCCTCGGCCGACAGAATTGCCGCGCGGGCGCCCGACAGGTAAGGTTCTGAACCGGGAGGGAAGATGCGGCCGTTCCTTGCAAGTTTGTGCGCTGACGCAGAGCAAAACAACATCTGATGATGGACACTGCCGGCATCCTGAAGCGCGAAATCAAGGCGCTGGCGTTCGACCAGTACGGCACCATCGTCGACATGCAAAAGGGCCTCACCGAGGCCGCCGCGCCCTTCCTGAAGCAGAAACGCTGGGAGGGCGAACCGAACAGCTTCGTCACCTGGTGGCGCCGCACGCACTTCGAGAACTCGATGATCGACGCGCTGTGCGACCGCGGGCATACGCCGTACCGGCAGATCGGCCATCGCGCCGTCTCCCATGTCCTGGAGCGCTGCGGTATCGCCTACACGCAGGACGAGGTGCGCTGGCTGGTCAGCGAGATCGAAAGGCTGAAGCCCTTTCCCGATGTCGTCGCGGCGCTCGGCAAGCTCCGGGCCAAGGGATACCGGCTTGCGATCCTGTCGAACGGCGACCGCGACATGCTGGAGGCCGCCGGGCCGCATATCGGCTTTGCCTTCGATCATGTGATTTCGGTGCAGGAAGCCGGCTATTTCAAGCCGCACTGGAAGACCTACGCCAAGGCCGAGGAGATCCTCGGGCAGGACCGCTCCGGCATCCTGTTTGTCGCCAATCACGCCTTCGACTGCATCGGCGCGAAATCCTACGGCATGCGCACGGCGTTCATCGACCGGTGCAAGCGGCCATTCGGGGAAACGCCGCATCAGCCCGACCTCATCGTGGCCAATTTCGCCGAACTGGCCGCCACGCTCGCCTGACCCGTGAAGATCCAATGACCAGAAAACTCATCAGCTCCGGCTCCACCTTCGAAAAACAGATCGGCTTTTCCCGCGCCGTAGCGGCAGGCGACTGGGTGTTCGTTTCGGGCACCACGGGCTTCGACTACCAGACCATGTCCATTTCGAGCAGCCTGCTCGAGCAAACGGAGAAATGCCTGAAGAACATCGAATCCGC
>JBGPPD010000201.1:0-5192 GCA_041488375.1 Gammaproteobacteria bacterium
CGGCCCTCCAGCTCGGTGAGCACGAAGGCGCGCGCGGCGCGCTCCGGCAGGCGCGCCAGCTGCCCTTCCAGCTTCTCCCACAGCCGCGTCCGCTCGTACCCCACGGCCGGATCGGCATCCGTCGAAGGAATCTCCGGCGCTTGTTCCCCGTTCGCGTCCAGGCTCTCCACGCCCCGCTCCAGCGCACGATAGCTGTCCGCAATACTGTTCTTCAAGATGCCGGTAAGCCAGGTGCGCGCGCTGCTCTGCCCGCGGAAGCCCTGCGCCGCGCCCAGCGCGGCGACGAACGTGTCCTGCACCAGGTCTTCGGCAAGGCCGCTGTCGCCCAGGCGCCGGAGCGCGAAGGCGTAGAGATAATCGCGGTGCTGTTCCAGATCGGGAGCGGCGAGGGGCATGGCTTCAGCCTCCAATGACAAGGGCGGCGTTGCGGATCACTTCGGAGGTCAGGGTGACGTAGCGGCGCCGGCGCGCCGCGGACCAGGTGGCCACCGCGAGCCGCCCGGTTTCCTCGGGCAGCTCGGCCAGCGCGGCGGGGCGCAGCACCACCGCGTCGAAGCGCGGGACGTCGTGCGGCCCGAGCGCGAAGGCCGCGCGCAGCTGCTGTTCGTAGGCGGCAGCGGCGCGCACCGGGTCGCTCTGGTCGGCGACATCCGCGTGCAGTTGGCCGGGGCGCAGCCCCAGCGAGTCGAAGCGCGCCCGGCCGCGGGCCGGCGTCAGGCAGCAGCCCTCGAACAGCGTGTCCGCGAGGAACAGCTGCGCCTCGCCCCGCAGGCGCTCGCCGCCGGCCAACGCGGCGAGCAGCGCGGGCGTCAGCACCGCGGGCGACACCGCGATGCGGTAGCGCCGGCCGCCGGCGATGGCCCGGTCAGGGAGGGCGGGTACGGATTCCATGGCCGGCATCATCGGCCACGCGGCACGCGGTGAAAATCCGCAGCGCTACCACTCCGCTTAGGTAGTACTACTCATGAAGGCGCGCGCGAATACTGCTAGCGTTACGCCCATGCTCAGGAAGTGGATCCTGCCGAACGTGCTGGTGGCCGTGGCGTATGCCCTGGCCTCGGAGCTCGCGTTGAATCTCTTGCGCTACGCGGCCGAGACGGCGGTGGTGTGGTTCGCTTCCGGCGTCGGCATTTCCGCCCTGCTGCTGCTCGGCCCGCGCGCGCTGCCGGGCGTGGCGCTCGGCACGCTGCTGTGCGGCGTCCTCGGCCAGAAACCGGCCGGCATGGTGCTGCTCTCCGGCGCGCTGACCACCGGCCAGATCTGGCTCACCTGGTGGCTGCTGGTGCGCGTGTTCGATATCAACCCCGCGCTCGCCCGGGTGCGCGACATGGTCAAGCTGCTGTTGATCGGCGCCACGGTGTCGCCGGTGCTCAACGGCTTGCGCGCCTTCGCGCAGTACAGCCTGCTGGATGACCGGCTGCCGATGCCGGCGCACGCGCTGGTCAAGGCGGCGCTGCTGGGCGAAATGGCGGGCATCGTGCTGCTGGTGCCCGCGGTGCTCGCGTGGGCGAATTCGCGCGGCCAGCGCCTGCGGCCCGGCGAGCGCGTGGAGGCGGTGCTGCTCTACGCCACCGCCGTCGCCGCGGCGCTCGGCGTGTTCGCCAGCATGCTGCAGCCGATGCTGCTGGTGGCTTCCCTGCCCTACGCCATGTTCCCGGTGCTGTTCTGGGCGGCCGCGCGCTTCGGCCCGCGCGAGACGGCGACGTTGTACCTGCTCATCGGCACCATCGCCGTCGCGGGCACCGGGCTGGGCCGCGGGCCGTTCGGCGACGCCTACATCGCCTTCGGCGGCGAGTACGGCAACCTGGCCGAGCTGTACCTGTTCCTGCTGGTGCTGGGCGGCACCTCGCTGATCTTCTCCGCCGGCCGGCAGCAGCTCGCCGCCAGCCAGCGCGCGCTGCGCGAGAGCGAGGAGAAGTACCGCCTGCTGGTGGACCACCAGACCGACCTGGTCGCGAAATACGGCATCGACGGCCGGATCCAGTACGTCAGCCCGTCGCACCGCGACTTCTACGGCAAGCCGGAGGCGGAG
This sequence comes from Gammaproteobacteria bacterium, assembly GCA_041488375.1. Taxonomy (GTDB): domain Bacteria; phylum Pseudomonadota; class Gammaproteobacteria; order Burkholderiales; family SG8-39; genus JAABQT01. The sequence continues at coordinate 2,033 of JBGPPD010000201.1, forward strand.
TTCATCGGCCGCAGGCTGCCCGACGCGGTGCGCCTGCACGACGAGGAGCGCGGCTGCGTGGCCGACGCCTGGCACGAAGTGCTCTCCCCGCCCTACCAGACCAGCCACGAGCACCGCGTCCTCACGCCGCGCGGCTGGCGCTGGGTGGCGGTGCTGGCGCGCGCCGTGCTCGGGCCGGACGGGCGGCCGCAGTTCGTGGTCTCGGTGGCGCGCGACGTCACCGACCGGCGCCGCGCCGAAGAGCAGGCGCGCCAGCACCTGCAGCAGCTGGCGCACGTGTCGCGCGTCTCCTCGATGGGCGAGATGGCGAGCGCCATCGCGCACGAGATCAACCAGCCGCTCACGGCAATCGCCAACTATGCTTCCGCCTGCCTGCGCCTGCTGCGCTCGGGCAAGGCGCAGCCGGGCGAGGCGGTGGAGGTGATGCAGCGCGTCGCCGCCGAGGCCGAGCGCGCCGGCGAGATCGTGCGCAAGATGCGCGGCTTCGTGCGCGGCGAAGAGAGCCAGATGGCACTGGTCGAGCCCGGTTTCCTCGCCAGCGAGGTGATGCGCCTGGCCGCCGCGGAAGCGCGCCAGAGCGGCGTCGAGTTGAAGTCCGAGGTCGAGCCCGGCCTGCCGCAGGTGCTCGCCGATTCCATCCAGATCCAGCAGGTGCTGCTCAACCTGGTGCGCAACGCCGTGGAAGCGGTGGACGGCGCGGACAGCCAGCGGCGCGAAGTCAGCCTCGGCGTCAGGCGCGCCGCCGATGGGGTGCAATTCACGGTGCGCGACACCGGGCCGGGCCTCGCGCCCGAGTCGCGCGACAAGGTGTTCGAGCCGTTCTACACCACCAAGGCCGACGGCATCGGCATCGGGCTGCCGCTCAGCCGCTCGATCGCGGACGCGCACGGCGGGCGCCTGTGGGCCGGAGCGGAGGCCCAGGGCGCCGCCTTCCACCTGGTGCTGCCGGCGGCGCAGGAATTCGAGCATGCCGGCGCCTGAACCCTTGGTGCACGTGGTGGACGACGAGGCGGCGATCCGCGAATCGCTCGCGCTTCTGCTGCGCTCGGTCGGATTGGCGAGCCGCGCCTATGCCGGCGCGCAGGAATTCCTCGCCGCCTGGCGGCCGGGCGCGCAGGACTGCCTGGTGTGCGACGTGCGCATGCCCGGGATGAGCGGACTGGAACTGCAGGAGGCGCTGAAGGCGCGCAACGCGCAACTGCCGGTGGTGCTGATCACCGGGCACGGCGACGTGGCGATGGCGGTGCGCGCGATGAAGGCAGGGGCCAGCGACTTCATCGAGAAGCCGTTCAACGACCAGGTGCTGATCGACGCCGTGAACCGGGCGCTGGCGCGCGCGCGCGACGGCCAGGGCACGGGCCGCGCCGAAGTCGAGGCGCGCATCGATTCCCTCACCCCGCGCGAGCGCGAGGTGATGCTGCTGGTGGCCGAGGGCCGGCCGAACAAGCTGGTCGCCGCCCGGCTCGGGCTTTCCACCCGCACGGTGGAAGTGCACCGCGCCAAGGTGATGGAGAAGATGCAGGCGCGCTCGCTGGCGGAGCTGGTGCGCATGGCCATCCTCTGCGACCTGATGCGCCCCTAGCCGCCCGCGAGCGGATATTGGATGCTGCGTAGAAATACGTAGAATGGCCGCGTGAAGCTGCCCAGCGCCGCCATGGCCGCCTTGCTGCTCGCCGCCGCTCCGGCGCTGGCAGCCGGGTCTATCCAGGTGCGGGTTGCGGATGCCGACTGGGGCGAGGTCGAGACGCCGCGCATCGCGGCGGTGCTGCAGGCCACGGCGCGCGAGCTGGCGCCGCTGTTCCCGGGCGACGCGACACTGCGCGTGCTGGTCTCCCCCGGCGGGACCGGGCCGATGGTCCTGTTCCAGCGCACGCCGCACGACGAATACCACGTGCTGCTGCGAGCCCGCGGCGAGAACTGGGCGCATTACGCCTACGAATTCGGCCATGAGCTGGGCCACATCCTGACCAACTACACCCGCCACGCGAGCGACCCGCTGGGCGCCCGCCACCAATGGTTCGAGGAGGCGCTGTGCGACATGCTCGCGATCACCGCGCTGCGCCGCATGGCGGCGCACGCGCCGGACGTCACCGGCGCGCCCTACGCCGGCTTCGCCGACTTGGTGCTCGAGGAGCCGCACCGCCGCGACGCACGCGGGCTGGACCTCGCCGCCTGGTTGAGGGACAACGAGGCCGCGCTGCGCGCCGACCCCTACCAGCGCAAGCGCAACGAGACGGCGACCACGCGCCTGCTGGACATCTTCTCCCACGAATCGCGGCTGCGGGCGCTGGCCTACCTCAACCAGGGCGACTCGCCGGTGCCGGCGACCTTTCGCGCCTACCTCGATGGGTGGCGCGACCGCACCCCCGAGGCGCTGCGGCCGGCGGTGCTGGAGGTGCTGGCGGCCTTCGGCTTCGCCAAGAGCGAAAAGCCACCGGCCGCTGTGGCGGCCGGTGGCCTTTCCAGGAGCTATTGAGGCCGGGCGTCGCTCAGTACGCCGGGGTCCAGATCACATTCTGGGTCTGCGCGATTTCCACCGCCGCGCGGCCCGCGAGGCCCGCAACGCGGCCGGCCTCGAGGTCGGCCTGGTCGTTGAACGAGGGGGCGACAGTGACGATCACCGCGCGGCCCGCTTCCAGCTGGCCCTGCTCGGCGAAGTCGTTGAACGACGGGGTCGTCGCGAACACGGGGGCGGCGGCGAGGCTGAACAGCGAAGCGATCACGATGCGTTTCATGGTAAATCTCCTTGAGTCGGGTTTAGGGGTCCGGCGCGCTTTGCGCCGCACTTGCCACTTAGACGCGCGAGGCGGCCGGGAATGGCTAAGGACCAATACGTATTCGATTACGTAGTCGTGGGGGCCGGCAGCGCCGGCTGCCTGCTCGCCAACCGCCTGTCCGCCGACCCGGCAACGTCGGTGCTGCTGCTCGAGGCCGGCGGACGTGACGACTGGTTCTGGATCGACGTTCCCGTCGGCTATCTCTACACGATCGCCAACCCGCGCACCGACTGGTGCTACAAGACCGAGCCCGACCCGCATCTGGCCAACCGCTCCATCCACTACGCGCGCGGCCGCGTGCTCGGCGGCTGCTCCTCGATCAACGCCATGATCCACATGCGCGGGCAGAAGGAGGATTGGGATTACTGGGCGTCGCTCGGCAA
>JBGPPD010000202.1:0-5157 GCA_041488375.1 Gammaproteobacteria bacterium
CCTGCAGCAACCTTGGCGCCGGGCATTGCCCGGCGTTTTTGTTTACTCTTCGTGCATGCGGTTCGATTTCGATTCGCCGGTGGATCGCGCCGGCACCTGGTCCTCGCGCTGGGAACGCTACGCCGGCCGCGACGTCATCCCGCTGTGGGTGGCGGACACCGACTTTCGCGCGCCGCCCTGCGTGCTGGAGGCGCTCGCGGCGCGCCTGGCGCACGGGGTGCTCGGCTACACCGTGCCACCCAAGGAGCTGCGCGAAGCGATCGTGGCGCGCATGCAGCGCCTGTACCGCTGGCGCATCGAGCCCGAGTGGATCGTGTTCCTGCCCGGCGTGGTGCCCGGGCTGCACCTGGCGGCGCGCCACCTGGTCCCGGCGGACGGCCATGTCCTGGTGCCGACGCCCATCTACCAGCACTTCAAGCGCGCCGCGGAGCTCGCGCCGCGCGCGCATACCGACATGGCGCTCGTGCTGCGCGCCGGGCGCTGGGTGTTCGACGAGGAGCGCCTCGCGGCAGCGGTCCGTCCGGCGACGCGCCTGCTGTTCCTGTGCAACCCGCAGAACCCCGGCGGCACCGTGTTCACGCGCGCAGAGCTCGAACGCTTCGCCGGCCTCGCCGACCGGCACGGGCTGCTGATCTGCTCGGACGAAATCCACGCCGACCTGCTGCTCGACCCCGGCATGCCGCATGTGCCGATCGCCAGCCTGTCGCCGGAGATCTCGCGCCGCACGGTCACGCTCGCTTCGCCCAACAAGACCTTCAACTTTCCCGGCGCGGGCTGCGCCTGGGCGATCGCCGAGGATCCGGCGCTGCGCCGCGCGATGTCCGCCGACCATCATGCCACCGTGCACGACGCGTCGCTGTTCGGTTACATCGCGTCGCTCGCCGCCTACCGCGAAGGCGACGCGTGGCTCGCGGCGCAGCTCGATTACCTGCGCGCCAACCGCGACCTGGTGGAGCGCGCCGTGGCCGCCATGCCGGGCCTGGCGATGGCGCACGTCGAGGCGACCTACCTCGCCTGGATCGACGCCACGGGGCTCGGCGTCGCGGACGCGGGCGCCCATTTCCTCGCTGGCGGCGTCGCGCTTTCGCCCGGGGAGCAGTTCGGCGCCCCGGGTTTCGTGCGGCTCAACTTCGGCACTCAGCGCGCGCGCCTGGAAGCGGCACTGGCGCGTATCGCCTCCGCCGTCTCCAGCACGCGCGCGAGGTGAGGGTCCGTCACGCCGACCGCATACATATGCTCGAGCGTGTGGCGGATGTAGTCGGTGCAGCGGCCGCGCTCGCCCACGCCCTGCGCCACCAGTTGCGCGCGGCTGTGCAGGTCGAGCTCGAGGCAGTACTGTGCGTGGCCGGGGTCGGCGATGAAGGCGAGGGCGCGGATGTGCCGGTCGCGCGAGATGCGCACGGGGACCAGCCGCGCGAAGTACACGCGCCGGCGCATTTCCCGGTGCCACAGCCGCGCCAGGGTCCTGGCCACCTGCGCCGCGGGCACGCGGAACGCCACCCCCCAGCAGGAGCCGCCGCGGCATAGCCCCATCACCAGGCCGGGGCGCCGGTCGGTGCCTCGGTAGCGCGTGGACAGGATGCACAGCGCGCGGTGATAGCCGCGCAGCAGCCCCACCGAGCGCTCGCGGAACGGGAAACCCGGCGACCACATCAGCGAGCCGTAGCCGTACACCCAGAGGTCGCCGCGCGGCAGCGCGGCGCGAAACTGCGCAAGGTCCATCAGTTGCCGTTCAACGCGCGGCGTACCTCGGCGGCTGACGCAAGATCGCGGCCCGCGCCCTGGATGGCCCGTCGCGCCTCCCGCACCCACTCCAGGTTGCTGCGCCCGGAGCCGAGCGGGGCGTCCTCCAGCCCCACGCGCACATGCCCGCCGCGTGCGGCGGCGGCGCCGGCGAGCGGCAGCGTGTCGACGGACAAGCCGGCGACCATCCAGGGCGCGCCCGGGGCTTCGTGCGCGAGCAGCCGCAGATAGGCGTCCAGCGCGTACTCTTCGGGCGGAAAGCCGAAAGCGATGCCCTGCGAGAACATGAAACGGTAGATCGGCTGCGGCACGCCCGCCCCGCGCGCGAGCAGCGCGCCCAGGCGCAGGAAGCCCGGCTCGTAGATGGCGTAGCCGGGATGGAACTGGTGGCGCGCGGCGAGCGCGAGGCCATGCTGGATGTGCTCGTAGGGATTCAGGTAGACGAACTTTTCCAGGTTGACGGATCCCGGGTCGACGACGGCCCATTCCAGCAGGCCGCGCTTGGCCAGGGCTTCGATCGCGGCAAAGCGGGCTTGCGCGCCATGCTCGCCGTCGGCCGGAATGGTGGGATAGACGATGCAGTCCACCTGGGCGCGGATTCCCTCGATGATGCGCGCATACAGGTCCGCGTCGTCGCGCTGCTTGCCGCTCGCCTCGTCGTAGGCGTGCACGTGCACGATGGCGGCGCCTTCGCGGACGCAGGCCACGCCCTGCGAGACGATGTCGGCGATGCGCACCGGGATGCCCGGCTGCCTCTCGTGGCCCCAACCGCCGTTCAATGCCACTTCGAGCCAGGTCTTGGTCGCCATGGGGATTACGCTGCGCATTATAGAATCGGCGCGAGGAAACCCACGATGTCCCGACCCACCCGCCGGCCGCCGATCGTCGGCCGCTACACGCTCGAGGAGGTGTCGCTCGCGGCGCGCAACGGCGGCATGCCGCTGGAAGCGCTGCGCCACGAGGTGACACCGGCCGGACTGCACTATTCCCTGATTCACTTCGACATTCCGCACGCCGAGGCGGCGTCGTGGCGCTTGCAGGTGGCGGGACTGGTCGAGCGGCCGCTTCGCCTTTCGCTCGGGGACTTGCGGGCCCTGCGCGCCCGGACGGTGCGCGTGACGCTGGAATGCGCGGGCAACGGGCGCGCGCAGGGTTCGCCGCGCTACCCCTCGATCCCCTGGGTGGAAGAGGGCGTGTCCACCGCGGATTGGACCGGGGTCGCGCTGCGCGAGGTCCTGGATTCCGCGGGCCTGCGCGCGCAAGCGAAAGACATCGCGTTCCACGGGGCCGACCGCGGCATCGACCGCGGCGTCGAGCACAGCTTTTCGCGCAGCCTCGCGCCCTCCGAGGCGCTGCAGGAGGACGTGCTGCTGGCCTGGGCCATGAACGGCCAGCCCTTGCCCCCGCAGCACGGTTTCCCGCTGCGCCTGGTGGTGCCGCGCTGGTACGGCATGGCGAGCGTCAAGTGGCTGGAGCGCATCGAGGCGATCGACCGGCCGTTCGACGGCGTGCAGCAGGCGCACAGCTATCACTTCAGGACGGTCGCGGGGGAGCGCGGCACGCCGTGCCGATTCATGCGCGTGAATTGCCTGCTCATGCCGCCCGGGGTGCCCGACTTCTATACGCGCCGCCGCGTGATGCCTGCGGGCCGGGCGGAAATCTTCGGCCGTGCCTGGTCGGGCGAGGCGCCTGTGGCGCGCGTGGAATTCGCCGTGGACGGCGAATGGCGCGACGCGCGACTCGACGCGCCTGCGGGCGCGTACGCCTGGAGCGGTTGGCGCGCGCCCTGGGATGCGGTGGCGGGCGAGCACGAACTTTCCTGCCGCGCCACGGACGCCGCGGGCAACGTGCAGCCGCTCGAGCCGCCCTGGGATCTCACGGGATTCGGCAACAACTCGGTGCATCGGGTCAGGGTGCGCGTGGTTTAGAATCGCCCGGCTTGAACGCTCCCCTGCCCGCCGCGATCGACTGGCCGCTTGCCCTGCACCGGGTGCTGCAGCAGCACCGCGTCGGCGTAGTGGGCTACGTGCCCGACGCCGGGCATAAGCGCCTGATCGAGCTGTGCCAGGCCGACGCCGGCATGCGCAGCGTGGTGCTGAGCACCGAGGAGGAGGGCGTCGGCCTCGCCGCCGGCGCCTGGCTCGGGGGGCAGCGCAGCGTGCTGCTGATGCAATCGAGCGGCGTCGGCAACATCATCAACGCGCTCGGCATGGTGCGCGAGTGCCGCTTCCCGCTGCTGATCCTGGTCACCATGCGCGGCGAGAACGGCGAATTCAACCCCTGGCAGGTGCCGATGGGGCAGGCGACGCCCGGGGTGCTGCGCGCCATGGGCGTCGCCGTGCACGAGGTGTCAGCCGCGGCGGACGTGGCCGGGCAGGTCGAGGCGTCGTTGCGCATCGCGCACGGCAGCTATTGCGCGGCGGCGGTTCTGATCGCGCAGCGCCTGATCGGCATCAAGAGCTTCCAGGAGCAGTCCAGCCGATGACCCTGCACAGGCGCGACGTGGTGAACACGCTGCTGGCGGGGCGCGGCGGCCTGCTGGTCGTCGCCGGCCTGGGCTCGACTGCCTGGGACTGCACCGCGGCGGGCGACCACGACCTGACCTTCCCGATGTGGGGCGCGATGGGCTGCGCCGCGATGATCGGCCTGGGACTGGCGCTGGCGCAGCCGCAGCGCCGCGTGCTGGTGCTCACCGGCGACGGGGAAATGCTGATGGGCCTGGGCTCGCTCGCCACCATCGGCGTGCAAAGACCGGCGAACCTGTCCATCGTGGTGATCGACAACGAACGCTACGGCGAGACCGGGATGCAACAGACCCACACGGCGTATGGCGTCGACCTCGCCGCCATGGCGCGCGCCGCGGGCTTCGCCTCCGGCGTGCTGCTGCACGACGCCGCCGGCGTGGCGGCGCTGCGCGCGACGATCCATGGCGGCGCCGGGCCGAACTTCGCCCAGGTGAAGGTGAGCGCCGAGACGCTCCCGCTGGTCCTGCCGCCGCGCGAAGGCGCGCTGCTGAAGAACCGCTTTCGCGCGGCGCTGCTCGGCGCGGGCGCGGCGCTGGAATGAGGTTCGCGGCGGCCGCGCTGCTGCTGTGGTGCGCGGCGGCGAGCGCGCAATTGCCCTCCTGGAGCAGCGGCCCGACGCCGGCGCTGCGCCTGACCGGCCTGGACGGCAAGGAGCATGCGCTCGAGGCCTACCGGGGCAAGGTGGTGCTGATCAATTTCTGGGCCACCTGGTGCGCGCCCTGCCGCGAGGAGATGCCCTCCATCGAGCGGTTGCGCCGCTCGCTGGAGGGCCGGCCGTTCGCCGTACTGGCCGTGAATCTCGCCGAGCCGGAAACGCGCGTGCAGAATTTCCTGCGCGACGTGCCGGGCGGATTCACGGTGCTGATGGACCGCGACACGGCCGTCGCCA
>JBGPPD010000203.1:0-5120 GCA_041488375.1 Gammaproteobacteria bacterium
AAGCACCATTGCGTCGCGCGGGTATTGCTTGAGGTGCTCGCGCGCGAGGGCGTAGGCTTTCGCCGAGCCCCCTTCGATGGGGAGGATGGCGACTTCGATGTTGTTGCGTTCGCGCTCGGGCAGGTTATTTGCCAGGTCGCGCGCCATGTGGGCGGCAATCTTCGCTTCGGGAATCCTGGCAATCACGAACAAGGCGCGCGCCTCGCCGGCGTAGGCCAACGCGAACTGCGGATCCTCGGCGACCGCGCGCCGGAAAGATTCCTCCGGCAGCGGCTTCGCCGCGAGAAGGAGCGCCAGGCCCTCGAGATAGGCGGCGCGCGCCTTTGCGGACGAAGTCGAGAGCGGGAGTTCGCTCACGCCCGCAGCTTGAACCGCTGGATCTTTCCCGTCGCCGTCTTCGGCAGGTCCGTCGCGAACTCGATCCAGCGCGGATACTTGTACGGCGCGAGCTTCGCCTTCACGTGCGCCTTCAGCTCCTCGTCGCTCGCCTTCGCACCCGACTTCAGCACGACGTAGGCCTTGGGCTTCACCAGCTTGTGCTCGTCTTCCTTGCCGATCACCGCCGCCTCCAGCACCGCCGGATGGCTCACCAGCGCCGCCTCCACCTCCGCCGGCGACACCCAGATCCCGCCCACCTTCAGCATGTCGTCGGTGCGTCCGCCGTAGACGTAGAAGCCGTCGGCGTCCTGCGAATACTTGTCGCCGCTCTTGGTCCACGCGCCGGTGAACGTAGAGCGGCTCTTGGCGCGATTGTTCCAGTAATACATGGCGCTCGTCGAGCCGGAAATCTCCAGCTCGCCCAGCTCGCCCTGCTTCACCAGCTCACCCTGCTCGTCCACGAGGCGCAGCTCGTAGCCGGGCACCGCCTTGCCCGTCGTGCCGTAGCGGAAGTCTCCCGGCCGATTGGAGAGAAAGATGTGCAGCATCTCGGTGGAGCCGATGCCATCGAGGATCTCCAGCCCGGCCTTCTCCTTGAAGCTCTTGGCGATCTGCGGCGGCAGCGCCTCGCCCGCCGACACGCAGATGCGCAACGCGAGCTCCTCCTTCTTGGGAAAATTCGCATCGGCGAGCATCGCCGCGTACAAGGTCGGCACGCCGTAGAACAGCGTCGGCTTCCTCCCGCTCAACCGCTTGAACACCGCCGCCGGCGTGGGCCGCTCGGCCATCAGTACCGCGGTCGCCCCCGCGGCGAGGACGAACGACAGCGAATTGCCCAGCCCATAGGCGAAGAACAGCTTCGCCGCCGAGAACACCACATCCGATTCCGCGATGCCCAGCACGCCGCGCGCATACAGCTCGGCGGTCTCGATGATGCTCGAATGCGCGTGCACGGTGCCCTTGGGCATCCCCGTCGACCCGGAGGAGTAGAGCCAGAAGCAGGCGTCGTCTCGCGTGGTGGGCGCAGCGCTCAGGTTCGGCTGCCCCTTCGCCAACACCGCGTTGAAGGACGAGCCGGACACGATGACGTGCTGCAGGAACGGCAGGCCGTCGAGGATCGGCTGGAACTGCGGCAGCAGCGCCTCCGACACCACCAGCGCCTTGGCGCGGCTGTCGGACAGCATGTACTGGTAATCCTTGCTGGTGAGCAAGGTATTCACCGCCACCGGAATGATCCCGGCCCTGATCGCGCCCAGGAAGGCCACCGGCCACTCCGCGGTGTCGTGCATGGCGATGAGCACGCGGTCTTCCATGCGCAGGCCCATCGCCAGCAGGCCGCTGCCGAAGCGGTTCACGCGCTCTGCGAGCTGCGCATAGGTCAGCGCTCCCGCGTCGTCGTGAAAGGCGACCTTGGCGCCCCGCCCCGCCTGCAGGTTGCGCTCGATCAGGTCGTAGGCCGCGTTGTACGCGCGCGGCACCTCTACGCGCGGGGGTGAAACGGAATGGTCGGCCCGGGAAAGTTCCATGTCCCTCCTCCTTAGTCCCCATTGTAGGGTGGGCCATGGGCCCACCCTACGCCGTCTGGGCCAGCCTTTCCCGCAGCTTGTCGACCCACGCCTGGGCCCATTCCACCGCGATCTCCTCGGGCAGCGTGCCGCTCGATGCATCGTTGGTGTAACGCTCGCCGATGCGCTCGGCGCCCAGGGCCTGCAGGATTTCGTCGAAGCGCTTGCCGCCGAAATTGAAGGTCTCGGCGTAGGTGCGGTCGCCCAGCCCGAAAACGCCGTAGCGCACCCCGGCCAGGTCCGGCTTCTGCTTGCACAGCGCCTCATACAGGGCCTTGGCGTTGTCCGGCACGTCCCCCTGCCCGTAGGTCGAGGTGCAGATCAGGTAAGCCGCCTCGCGGTCGGCGAACACCCCGGGATCGAGCTTGTCCATCAGCAGGGTCGCGACCTGCACGTCGCCGCCGTCCAGGGCGAGCTCCATCTCCTGCGCGCACATCTGCGCCGTGCCGGTCATGGTGCCGACGAGGATGTTGATTTTCATGCGCCGCACACTATAATGCAGGCTCCTCCACCAGGCAAGCACTATACCGCATGGGCGCACCGCCGAGCACGCTGCAGCGCGAAGACCGGGCCGAAGCCGCCTACCTCGGGCGCCTCGGCGACCGCGTGCGCGCCTGGCGCGCCGCGCACTCGATGACGCGCAAGGCGCTGGCGCTCGCCTCGGGCGTGTCCGAGCGCTACCTCGCCCAGCTCGAGGCCGGCCTGGGCAACATCTCGGTGCTGCTGCTCAGGAAGCTCGCGCACGCCATGCAGGTCCCGGTCGAGGTGCTGGTGCGCGAGCACGGCGCCGCGGCGAAGGGCGCGCGCATCGCCCTGCTCGGCCTGCGCGGCGCGGGCAAGTCCACCCTCGGCGCGAAGCTCGCGCAGGCGCTGTCGGTGCCGTTCGTCGAGCTGGACCGTGAAGTGGAGAAGGAAGCCGGCGCGCCGCTCGCCGAGGTGTTCTCGATGTACGGCCAGGAGGCATTCCGCCGCTTCGAGAGGAAGGCCCTGGCGCGCGTGCTGAAAACCCAGCCGCGCGCGGTGATCGCCACCGGCGGCAGCCTGGTGACCGATCCCGACACCTACGACCTGCTGCTCGACCACTGCACCTGCGTGTGGCTCAAGGCCACGCCCGAGGAGCACATGCAGCGCGTGATGGCGCAGGGGGACATGCGCCCGTTCAAGGGCAGCCCGGCGGCGCTGGAGGAGATCCGCCGCCTGCTGGCGGACCGCGGCCGCCTCTACGCGCGCGCCGATGCCGTGGTCGACACCACGCAATGCACGCAGAAGCAGAGCCTCGCCGAACTCAAGGCGCTGGCCGCGAAGGAGGAGACATGAACGCCCCTGATCCTCACGCCCTGCCCGTGCAGGTGTCGTTCGATACCTCGCCCGCGCAATACAACCACTGGAAGCTCTCGTTCGACGGGCCGGTCGCCACCTTGATCCTGGACATCGCCGAGGACAAGGGCATCGCCCCCGGCTACAAGCTCAAGCTGAACTCCTACGACCTCGGCGTGGACATCGAGCTGCACGACGCGCTCAACCGCATCCGCTTCGAGCACCCCGAAACCAAGGCCGTGGTGCTCACCAGCGGCAAGAGCCGCATGTTCTGCTCGGGCGCCAACATCTACATGCTCGGCACCAGCTCGCATTCCTGGAAGGTGAACTTCTGCAAGTTCACCAACGAGACCAGGAACGGCATCGAGGACGCGAGCCGGCACTCCGGCCTCAAATTCCTCGCCGCGTTGAACGGCACCACCGCCGGCGGCGGCTACGAGATGGCGCTCGCCTGCGACGAAATCCTGATGGTGGACGACCGCTCGAGCACCGTGAGCCTGCCGGAGGTGCCGCTGCTCGGCGTGCTGCCGGGCACCGGCGGACTGACGCGCATCGTGGACAAGCGCAAGGTGCGCCGCGACCTCGCCGACGTGTTCTGCACCACCGCCGAGGGCGTGCGCGCGGACCGCGCCAGGGAATGGAAACTGATCGACCATACCGCCAAGCCGCAGGAATTCCAGGAGATGGTGAAGGCACGCGCGCTGGAACTGGCGAAGCTCTCCGACCGCCCCGGCGGCCAGGGCGTAGCGCTGACGCCGCTGGGCGAGAACCGCCTCGTGCAGGTGCAGATCGACCCGGCGACCGGCACCGCCGAGATCACCGTGCAAGGCCCCGCGACAGTGCAGCTGGAGCGCAACGCCGACTGGTATCCGCTGCGCCTTGCGCGCGAGTTCGATCGCGCCCTCCTCGACCTGCGGCACAACCAGCTCGACAACGGGCTGTGGATCCTGAAAACCAGGGGCGACCCGGCCAAGGTGCTGGAGATGGACGCGCTGCTGGAGAACAACGCCGCCGACTGGTTCGTGCGCGAGACCCTGGGTTACCTGCGCCGCACGCTCGCGCGCCTGGACGTTTCCTCGCGCTCCATCTTCGCAGTGATCGAGCCGGGCTCCTGCTTTGCCGGCACGCTGCTGGAACTGGCGCTCGCCGCCGACCGCAGCTTCATGCTGGATGCCGAGAACGGCGCCACCCTCACTCTGTCGGCGCTCAATTTCGGCGCCTACCCGACGGTGGGCGGGGATTCGCGCCTGAGCACGCGCTACTGCGGCGTGGTGCCTGCACTCGAGCGCGGAAAGGCCTACGACGCCAAGGCCGCGGGCAGGCTCGGCCTGGTCACCACCACGCCGGACGACATCGACTGGGAGGACGAGGTGCGCCTGGCCATCGAAGAGCGCGCCAGCCTTTCCCCCGACGCGTTGACCGGCATGGAGGCGAGCCTGCGCTTCACCGGCCAGGAGAACATGCTGACGCGCATCTTCGGGCGCCTGTCGGCGTGGCAGAACTGGATCTTCATCCGCCCCAACGCCGTCGGCGAGCAGGGCGCGCTGAAGGTGTACGGCACCGGGGCGAAGGCCAAATTCAACCGAGAGCGGGTGTAGCCATGTCCGGCATCAACTACAGCGAGAAGATCCCCAACAACGTCAACCTGACCAACGACCGCACGCTGCAGCGCGCCCTCGAGCACTGGCAGCCGCACTTCCTCGACTGGTGGAAGGGCATGGGGCCTGCGGATTTCCAGCAATCCGACGTCTACCCGCGCACCGCCACCTCGGTGGACGCCGACGGCTGGGCCACCTACGGCAGCGTGAAGATGCCCGACTACCGCTGGGGCATCTTCCGCGCCGACCCGGTGGTCGAGCG
>JBGPPD010000204.1:0-5117 GCA_041488375.1 Gammaproteobacteria bacterium
CTCCAGCGCCGGCAATTCGAGCCGCCAGCCGGTGCGCCGTGCCAGCGCCCGCACATCCTCTACCGTGTCCAGGTCCGTGATGAAGCGGATGTTGGCGGTCCGGTGCACATGCACGAGTTCGGGTTGGCGCTCGATCAGGTGGCGGCAGCCCAGGTTCGCGCCGCTGGCGAGGATCTGCGCTTGCGCCAGCTCGTCGAGCAGGATCGGGTTGCCCCGTTGTCCATCCACGACCGGAACCACGACGTGCCCCGCAGGGCGCTTCTTGAACGCTCCGATCAGCTCGGTCAAATCGTCGGCCGCGATCAACGGCTGGTCGGAGGGCAGAATAAATACCGCATCGAAGCTGCCGTTGAGCGCGGCCAGCCCTACCCGCACCGAACCTTCCTGCCCCTGGCTATGCGCCTCGTTGTGCGCGAGGGTCACGGTGAAGCTGCGCACCTGATCCTCGACCGCTTTGCGCGCGTGGCCTGTCACCACGACCACCTCGTCGACACCGGCACCGCTGAGCGCGACCAGTTGCCGGCTGATGAGCGGGACTCCCTGAAGCCGTATCAGCGGCTTGGCCACACCGCCCATGCGCCGGCCTTCACCGGCAGCCAGCAGCACCGCACCGATGCGCAATCTCGGGTATAGGCCTCCGCCTTGTTTGAGCAGGCATCCCATGGGCATCGATTCTACGCCGGCCGCCTGCCGGCGAAGGCGTTCTTCAGGAGTTCCAGCACTTGCGCGTAGGCGATGGCCGCAGGATTGGGATAGGGAGCCTCAGTGGCGATCTTCGCGGCCCGCTCGAGGTCGGCCTCCCGCATGCCGAGATCCGCGAGCTTCATCTTCAGTCCCAACTTCGTTTCCAGGTCATAGAGCCCGCCGGGCGCGTCCTTTGCGCCGAGCGCGCGCGCGATGCGCGCCATCGCCTCCGGCGCGGCGTCGCGGTTGTAGCGCGCGGCATGCGGCAGCACGATCGCGTGCGTCTCGGCGTGCGCCAGGTTCCAGGTCCCGCCCAGCGTATGGCAGAGCTTGTGATGCAGGGCCATGCCCACCGCGCCCAGGGACACGCCCGCGAGCCAGGCGCCGTAGAGCGCTTCGCTCCTCGCTTCGGCATCCGCCGGATTCCCGACGATCGCGGGCAACGCTGCGGCCAGCGCGCGGATCCCCTCCTCCGCCATCAGGCTGACGATCGGATTGGCGTCCTGCGCGTACATCGCCTCCACGCAGTGCGCGATGGCGTTCATGCCGCTCGCGGCCGAGGTCGCCGGCGGCAGGCCGAGCGTGAGCTGCGGGTCGTAGATCACCGTCCTCGGCAGCACCCTGGCGTCGCGCTGCGTGCGCTTCAGCCCGCCCTCGGTCAAGCCGTAGATCGGCGTCATCTCCGAGCCTGAGTAGGTCGTCGGCACGGCGAGCACCGGCAGGCCGGAGGCGGCGGCGATGGCCTTGCCCAGGCCGATGGTCGAGCCGCCGCCCACCGCGACGCAGCAGTCGGCGCCGAGCTCCTTGGCGACGCGCCGGGCGTCCTCGGCGACCTCGAGCGGCACGTGCATCACCGCCTTGTCGTAGAAGCCCGCGCAGCGCGTCTCGAGCGACGCGGCGACCGCCCGCACGCTCGCCGCGCGCCCGGGTGTGGAGAGCACGAGCGCGCGCCGCGCGCCGAGCTTGTCGAGCTCCGCTGGCAACTGCGCCACCGTGCCTGCGCCGAAGACAACGCGCGCCGGCAGTCCAATGTAGGTGAAGGCTTTCACCGCGGTATTCTATGGTGGGCCGCTGGCCCACCCTACCTGCCGCGGTGCTTGGCCAGCCGCCGCCGGAAGTCGAGCGCCAGCATCAACAGGCCGATCGCCGCCACCAGGTACACCGGCCGTGCACCGGCGGTGTCCACCGCCTGCGAGGCCAGCCAGACCCCGACCGATTGCCCGGTGAACAGGCTGCAGGCGAACAGCGCGAGCGCCCCGCCGCGCGCCTCGGGCGCCATCTGCGTGGCGTGCACCTGCAGCGTGTTGTGCAGCAGGTACACGCCCAGGCCGAGCGCGGCGATGCACGGTGGCGCCCAGCCCGCGGCGGGAACCAGGACCAGGCCGAGAAAGCCAAGGCCGATGAATGCCCCTCCCGCGAGCACGAGGCCCCGCTCGCCCAGGCGCGGCACGACGCGTCCCGCCACCAGGGCGTAGAGCAACCCGCCAGCGGCAAAGGCGGCCACCATCGCGCCGCTCGCGCCGAGGCTCAGGCTGAAGCGCAGGTGCAGGTCGAGGGCGATGAAGGCGGTCGCGCCGTAGAGCAGCGCGCCTTCGACAAACACGGTGAGCAGGATCACGCGCACCCAGGGCAGGCGCGTGAGCAGCGCCATGCGGCGGAACGAATCGCCGATCCCCCCGGAGGCATGCGGCGCCTCGTGCGTCAGCGGGTTGCGCCGCAACTCCAGGTTCAGCAGCAGCGCCGTCGCCGCGTACAGCGCGGCCAGCGCATAGAACATCGCCTGCCAGCCGTAGCGCTCGCCTAGAAAACCCGAGGTGGTGGTGGCCAGCGCCACGCCGAACATGTGGCCGATGAGAAAGCGCGCCAGCACCGGCTGGCGGCGCTCGTAGGGCACCGCGTCGCCGATCCAGGCCATCGCCAGCGGCACGATGGCGCCGACGGTGGCGCCGGTGGCGAAGCGCGCGGCGACCAGCAGCGGCAGCGAGGGAGCGAACGCGCACGCCAGGTTGCCGGCCGCCGAAATCGCCGTCACCCAGAACACCATGCGGTACTTGCCGACGCGATCGGCGATCGGGCCGTTCACCAGCTGCAGCAGGCCGTAGGCGAGCGCGAAGCCGGTGATCACCGCGGAGGCGCCTCCGGGCGTGGTGCCGAAACTCGCCGCGATCAGCGGCAGCAGCGGGTCGCTGGCGCGCAGCGCCGCGGCGCTCGCGAAGGCGGCGAGCGAGAGGACGAGGACGGCGCGGCCGGGCATGGCCGCATTGTAGGGTGGGCCGATGGCCCACCGTACGGGTTACGCCGTCGCCTTCTGGATCGCCGGCCGCGCGGCCATCTCCTTGCCCCAACGCGCGACGTTCGCCAGCCCTTCGAGCAGTTCGGGCACCACGCCCTTCATGCGCGTGTAGCCCGCGTAGAGGGAGAAATCGGCGATCGTCACTTCGTCGCCCGCGGCGTACTTGCGCTTGCCGAGCTTGTCGTCCCAAACCTTGAAGAAGGCGCGCAGCCGGTCCTTGAATATCTGGATGCTGGGCGCGTGCGGCTCCTTCGCGCGCATCAGCCCGAAGCAGGCGCCGAAGATCGGCGTCACGTCGGTGGAGGCGATCATCAGGGCCTCGAGCATCGCCGCGCGCGCCGCCGGGTCGCGCGGAATGAACTTGCCCGACTTCTCCGCGCAGTACAGGAGGATCGCGGTGGACTGCGACAGGGTCAGCGGCTTGCCGCCGGGGCCGTCGCGGTCCACGATCACCGGGATCTGGGCGTTGGGATTCATGGCGAGGAACTGGGGCGTCTTGTGCTCGCCCTTGTCGAGGGCGATCGGGTGGAAGGTGTAGGCGAGGCCGCATTCCTCGAGTCCGATGCGGGCGCGCATGCCGTTGGAAGTGCCGGCGGCGTACAGGTCGATCATGATTTCTCCTCTTTTTGTGATTGTACGGTGGGCCAATGGCCCACCCTACAGGTTGAATTCCTTGAGCGCGTGTTCGCGCAACTTTGCTTTTTGCACCTTACCACTGGCGGTCATGCCGATGGCTTCGAAACTCCGAACGATTCTAAGGTAGCGCGGCACCCGAAAATTAGCGCAGCGCGGCTTCATCCAGGCGATCAGCGCCTCCTCCGTCACCGCCTGGTCCGCCTTGAGCGAAACATACGCACAAGGCACCTCGCCCAGCCTCGCGTCCGGCACGCCCACCACCTGCGCCGTCTCCACCGCGGGATGCGCGAGCAGCACCTCCTCCACCTCCGCCGGGGCGACGTTCTCGCCGCCGACGCGGAACACGTCCTTCAGGCGCCCGACCATGCGCAGCCGCCCGCCCGGGTGCAGCTCTCCCAGGTCCCCGGTGCGCAGCCAGCCGTCCTCGGTGAAGGCCCCGGCGGTCGCCTCGGGGTTGTTGTAGTACCCGCGCATCACGCTCCAGCCGCGCACCTGGATCTCGCCGTCCACCGTGCGCAGGTGCATCTCGTGGTGCGGCGTGGCGAGGCCCTGCACGCGCAGCTCTTCCGCGTCGCGCCAATCGCTCATCACCACGTTGGGCGAGGCTTCCGACAGGCCGTAGGCGGCGCAGATGCGCCTGGCGCCGAGCACATGGATGATCTTGCGCATCGTCTCCGGCCCCGCCGCCGCCCAGCCGCCGCGCAAGCGCAAGCTGCGCTTCGGGAAATCCCCGTGCCCCATCAGCATCTGGAAGATGGTGTCGTTGCCCGAGGTGAGCGTGCAGCGCTCCTGCTCCATCATCGCCAGCGCCGCGCCCGCCTCGAAGGCCGGCAGCGTCACCAGGCACGCGCCATGCACCAGCGACATCAGCGCCGAAAGCGTGGAGCCGCCGACGTGGAAGAACGGCCGGCAATTGAAGTACCGGTCCGCCGCCTGCACGCCGATGCGCTCTCCCGCCGCCCACGCGTTGCGCAGCATGTTGTCGTGCGTGAGCATGACGCCCTTCGGGAAGGCGGTGGTCCCCGAAGTGAACTGGATGAGCAGCAAGTCGCCGGGCTTCACGGCCGCCGGAATCCTCTGGCCGCGATCTAGCGCGGCGAAAGCGCGCCACGAATCCTCGCCCAGCACCACCTTGCGATCCAGGAGCGGCAGCCGGCCCTCGACTTCGCGCAGCATCGCCGCGTAGTCCTGCTTCATGAACGCGGGCGCGAGGAAAATCGCCTTGCAGTCGGCTTGCTTCAGGCAGAACTCGAGCTCGGCCGCCTTGAAGCGCGTGTTCACCGGCACGCTGACCGCACCGAGCAGCGCCGCGCCGTAGAACAGCGCGAGCCAGTATTCATCGTTCCCCATCAGGATCGCGACGTGGTCGCCCTTGCGCAATCCCAGGCCGTGCATCGCGCGCGCAACGCTTTGCGCGGACTGCAGCAACTCGCCGTAGCGCAGTCGGCGCGTCGGCGTGGCCAGCGCCTCGGCGTCCGTCTTCTGGGCGGCCAGGAATTCGCCC
>JBGPPD010000205.1:0-5066 GCA_041488375.1 Gammaproteobacteria bacterium
ACGCCGCTGCCGCCCGCGCCCGAGGCAGCCAAGCCCGCGGTACCCGCGGCCGACGCCGCCAAGCCGCTGGACAAGACCGACGAACGCAAAGAGGCGAAGCTCATCGTCGGCCCCGACATCAAGATGAAGGGCGTCGAAGTCGCCGACTGCGACACGCTGGTCGTCGAGGGCCGCATCGAGGCCACGCTGGATTCGCGCGTGCTGCAGATCGCGCAGAACGGCACCTTCTGCGGCACCGTCGCGGTGGACACGGCGGAAATCCACGGCCGGCTGGAGGGCGAGCTCACGGTGCGCAAGCAGCTCATCATCCACGCCACCGGCAAGGTGTCGGGCAAGATCCGCTACGCCAAGATCAAGGTCGAGGAAGGCGCCGAGCTGTCCGGCGAGATCAGCATGCTGGAACGCGGGCCGCAGGGCGTCCTCGTCAAGCGGGCCGTGACCCCGGTCGCCACAGGGACTTGACGCGCGCCAGCGGGCGCGCAACATTGCCCGCATGAGCGAACCCGACTGGGCCTTCCCCGCCGAGCTGCGGCCGCGGCCCGAGGACTGGCGCTTCGACCTGGACGCGGCGCTCGCCTCGCTGGTGGCGGTGCGCGCCGAGATTCCGGAAGACGCCTACACCGCGCAGATCCTCGGCACCGAGCGCGCGGGCAACGGCGTCGCCATCCGCGACGACGGGCTGGTGCTGACCATCGGCTACCTGATCACCGAGGCGAGTTCGGTCTGGCTGACCAACAGCCGGGGCGCGGTGGTCGCAGGCCATCCCCTCGCCTACGACCAGGCGACCGGCTTCGGCCTGGTGCTGCCGCTGGGCAAGCTGGACGCGCCGGCGCTGCCGCGCGGTTCGGCGGCGCGCTGCCGGGTCGGCGACGAGGTGGTGGTTGCGGGCCACGGCGGGCGGTCGCACGCGTTGAAGGGCAGCATCTTCGACAAGCGCGAATTCGCCGGCTACTGGGAGTACGTGCTGGACGAAGCGCTGTTCGCGGCGCCCGCGCACCCGCAATGGGGCGGCTCGGCGCTGATCGGCGCCGACGGCCGGCTGCTCGGCATCGGTTCGCTGCTGGTGGAGGAAAAGGCGGGCGAGCGCAGCGTGCAGGGCAACATGTTCGTGCCGGTGGACCTGCTCGAGCCGATCCTGGAGGACCTGGTGACGCGCGGCCGCGCGCAACGCCCGGCGCGCCCCTGGCTGGGCATGTACACCACCGAGATCGGAGCGAAGCTGGTGGTGGCGGGTCTGGCGAGCGGCGCACCGGCGGAGCGCGCGGGCCTCAAGGTCGGCGACGTCGTGGCGGAGGTGGCCGGGCAACGCGTGCGCGGCCTGGCCGAACTGTTCCGCAGCATCTGGCGCGTGGGACCCGCGGGCTGCGAGGTGCCGCTCACCCTCGCGCGCAGCGGGGCAAGGCTGGAGGTGCGCCTGCGCTCAGCCGACCGCGGCGACTTCCTGAAGAAACCCAGCCTGCATTAAATGGGGACAGACCCCATTTTTCTCATTTGAGAAAAATGGGGTCTGTCCCCAATTAACGCGAGCGCAGCACCGCCCAGGCGGCAATCAGCAGCACCAGCAGGATCATCTCCGGGCTGAAGCCGTGCGTGTGGATTTCCGGGGCACCGTGGCCGGGATGGGCCCCGGCCGCACCGGCGGCGAGAAACAGGATCAGTGCTGCGCTTCGCATAGCATTCCTTCGGTCTCGATGAACTTGATGATCGTCTCCAGCCCCTGCCCGGTCTTCAGGTTGGTGAACACGAACGGCCGCGCGCCGCGCATCTTGCGCGAATCGCGCTCCATCACTTCCAGCGACGCGCCCACCATCGGCGCGAGGTCGATCTTGTTGATCACCAGCAGATCCGACTTCGTGATGCCGGGCCCGCCCTTCCTCGGGATCTTGTCGCCGGCGGCGACGTCGATCACGTAGAGCGTCAGGTCGGAAAGCTCCGGGCTGAAGGTGGCGGCGAGGTTGTCGCCGCCCGATTCGATCAGGACCAGCTCGAGCTTTGGAAAGCGCCGCATCAGGCGCGCCACCGCCTCGAGGTTGATCGAGGCGTCCTCGCGGATCGCGGTGTGCGGGCAGCCGCCCGTCTCCACGCCAATGATGCGCTCGGGCGCGAGCGCCTCGTTCTTCACCAGGAATTGCGCGTCCTCCTCGGTGTAGATGTCGTTGGTGACCGCGGCGATGTCGTAGCGGTCGCGCAGCGCCTTGCATAGCGCGAGCGTCAGCGCGGTCTTGCCCGAGCCCACCGGCCCGCCGATCCCCACGCGAAGGGTCACAGCCGAACCTTCATGAGCGGAACAGCCTCGAATACTGCGTTTCGTGGCGCGAGGAGAGGATTGCCAGCCCCGGGGCGAAATTGCCCGGCTCGTCCTCGTCCACTGCGTGCAGCCGCTCGCCGAGCTTGAGCAGGATCTTCTGCCCGTCGGTCTGCCCCAGCGGCACGGCTTTCACCGCCGCCATCACCTGGTTCTCCAGCCAGGACCACAGGTAGGCGACCAGCGCCTGGCGCGGCGCGATGCCCCAGGCGCGCACCGCCTGCGCGTAGACGGCGGGAAACGAGGGTTCGTCGAACGAACAAGCCTCCACTCCGAGTTCCGGCAGGAGGCGGTTGAGCGAGTAACCCATCTGCACGGTTTCGGCCCTCAGCTCCGCCGTCTCGCGGCTGGCGAGGAACATTTCGTTCCACTGCGCCCCGGGCTGCTCGATCATCTTCAGCAGCAGCGGCGCTTCCATGCGCGCCACCGAGTGCTCGAGCACGTCGCCGATCCAGCGCCGGGCGCTCGTGGCGTCGTGCACCAATCCGGCCTCGATCGCCGACTCGAGGCCGCCCGAATAACTGTAGGCGCCCACCGGCAGCGTCGGACTGGCCAGCTGCAACAGGCGCGGATCAATGCTTGTGGTCATGGTCGTGGTGGTGGTCATGGATCTTCCCGCCATGCCCCATCTCGTCGTGCTGGTGATGGCCGCCCGCATAGGCGCCCGCCTCGGGCTCGAATGGCGCCTCTACGCGCGAGACCTTCGCGCCCATCTTCTTCAGCATCTCTTCCAGCACGTGGTCCTCCGCGATGCGAAGGAATGTCTGCCCCACCTGAACCGGGACATGGCGATTGCCCAGGTGGTAGGCGACCCTCGGCAGGGAATCGGTCTCGATGTGCAGCAGCTTCTCCGGCTCCGCCACCACCTCGATCACGCGCCCGTCCGAAGCGGTCACCAGGTCTCCCCCGCGCAGGATCTCGCCGCGCGGCAGCAGCAGCGCCACCTCCTCGCCGGAGACGAGCTTCGTCTTCAAGCGGCTCTTTTGCCGCGAATCGAAGGGCAGCTTCAGCTGGCTTTTGACCTCCAGCTGGTAGGCCGCGCGCGGGATCTTGAGCTTCGCCTTGATTTCGATCATCAGAAAAGAAAATACCTCTGGGCCATGGGCAGCACCTTCGCGGGCTCGCACACCAGCAGCTCGCCGTCGGCGCGCACCTCGTAGGTTTCGGCATCCACGCTGATCTTCGGCAGCCATGAATTGTGCACCATGTCCTTCTTGCCGATGTTCCTCGTGTTCTTCACCGCTTCGAGCGGCTTTTGCAGCCCGAGTTGCGCCAGCGCGGGGTTCTCGAGCGAGGCCTTCGACACCAAGGTGACCGAGGTGCGCAGCGCCTTGCCGAAGCTGCCGAACATCGGCCGGTAGTGCACCGGCTGCGGCGTCGGGATCGAGGCGTTCGGATCGCCCATCGCCGCCGCCGCGATCATCCCGCCCTTGAGGATGAGCGAAGGCTTCACGCCGAAGAAAGCGGGCTTCCACAGCACCAGGTCGGCGAGCTTGCCCGCCTCGATCGAGCCCACCAGGTGCGACACGCCGTGCGCGATCGCCGGGTTGATCGTGTACTTGGCGATGTAGCGCTTGACGCGCGCGTTGTCGTGCGTCTTCGGGTCGCCCTTGAGCGCGCCGCGCTGGACCTTCATCTTGTGCGCCGCCTGCCAGGTGCGGATGATCACCTCGCCCACGCGGCCCATCGCCTGCGAGTCCGAGGACATCATCGAGAAGGCGCCCAGGTCGTGCAGGATGTCCTCCGCCGCGATGGTCTCCTTGCGGATGCGCGACTCGGCGAAGGCCACGTCCTCGGCGATCGCCGGGTCGAGGTGGTGGCAGACCATCAGCATGTCCAGGTGCTCGGCGACCGTGTTCACCGTGTAGGGCATGGTCGGGTTGGTGGAGGACGGCAGCACGTTCGGCTCGCCGCAGATGCGGATGATGTCCGGCGCATGCCCGCCGCCCGCGCCCTCGGTGTGGAAGGTGGCGATGGCGCGGCCCTTCATCGCCTGGACCGAGGTCTCCACGAAACCGGATTCGTTCAGCGTGTCGGTGTGGATCGCCACCTGCACGTCCAGCTTCTCGGCCACCGCCAGGCAGTTGTCGATCGCCGCCGGCGTGGTGCCCCAGTCCTCGTGCAGCTTCAGGCCGATGGCGCCGGCCCGCACCTGCTCGACCAGCGGGCCGGGCAGCGCTGCGTTGCCCTTGCCGAGGAAACCGAGGTTCATCGGGAAGGCTTCCGCGGCCGACAGCATGGAAAAGATATGCCAGGGGCCCGGCGTGCAGGTAGTGGCGAAGGTGCCGGTGGCCGGGCCGGTGCCGCCGCCGATCATGGTGGTCACGCCGCTCATCAACGCTTCTTCGATCTGCTGCGGGCAGATGAAGTGGATGTGCGAGTCGATGCCGCCGGCGGTGACGATCATGCCCTCGCCCGCGATGGCCTCGGTGCCCGCGCCGATCGGGATCGTCACCCCGGGCTGGATGTCGGGATTGCCCGCCTTGCCGATCCTCCAGATGCGGCCGTCCTTCAGGCCGATGTCGGCCTTGACGATGCCCCAGTGGTCCACGATGAGCGCGTTGGTGATCACGGTGTCGGCGACGTCCCGCGACAGGAGTTGGCCCTGCCCCATGCCGTCGCGGATCACCTTGCCGCCGCCGAACTTCACTTCCTCGCCGTAGACGGTGAAATCCTTCTCCACCTGGATCCACAGCTCGGTGTCGGCGAGCCGCACGCGGTCGCCTGTGGTCGGGCCGAACATTTCGGCATAGGCCTGGCG
>JBGPPD010000206.1:0-5051 GCA_041488375.1 Gammaproteobacteria bacterium
CGCTGCACCCGCGCGAGGAGAGCGTCGGGATCCGGGCGCGCCTCGCTCATGCGCTCACTTTAGCCCATCGACCGCGAGGTTCAGGCGCTTGACGTTGACCCGCGGCTCGCCCAGCAGGCCGAAGGTGCGCCCTTCGGTGTTCGCCGCGACCAGCTCGCGCAGCCTGGCCTTGTCGAGCTTGCGCACGCGCGCCACGCGCGCCAGCTGGTACTCGGCGGCCTGCGGGCTGATGTGCGGGTCGAGGCCGCTCGCGGAGGCAGTGACCAGGTCGGCGGGCACCGGCCGGGTGTTGCCCGCGTCGGCGTCGCGCAGCGCCTTCACCCGCTCCGCCACGGCATCGGCCAGGGCCTTGTTGGTCGGCCCCTGGTTGGAGCCCGAGGAAGAGGCGCCGTTGTAGGGCTGCGGCGAGGTCGCGGACGGCCGGCTCCAGAAGTACTTCGGGTCGCTGAACGGCTGGCCGATCAGCGCCGGGTCGCCGCCCGCCTGCAGCGGAAAGAGCTGCGCGAATGCGGTGACGGCCAGCGGGTAGACGAAGCCGGTGAGGAAAGTGAGCGCCAGGAAGGCGAGCAGGGCGGGACGGATTTCCTTGAGCATGGCGGTTTCCTTAAGCAAGACGCAGTGCAACCAGGATCATGTCGATCAGCTTGATGCCGATGAAGGGCACCACGATGCCCCCCAGGCCGTAGACGAGCAGGTTCCTGCGCAGCAGCGCCTGCGCGCCCACCGCGCGGTAGGACACGCCCTTCAGCGCGAGCGGGATCAGCGCGATGATGATCAACGCGTTGAAGATCACCGCCGACAGGATGGCGGTGGAGGGCGTGGCGAGCCGCATTACGTTGAGCGCGTTCAGCTGCGGGTAGGTGGCCGCGAACGCCGCGGGGATGATGGCGAAATACTTGGCGATGTCGTTGGCGATCGAGAAGGTGGTGAGCGAGCCGCGCGTGATGAGCAGCTGTTTTCCGATCTCCACCACTTCGATGAGCTTGGTCGGGTTGGAGTCGAGGTCCACCATGTTGCCGGCCTCCTTCGCCGCCTGGGTGCCGGAGTTCATCGCCACCGCGACGTCTGCCTGCGCCAGCGCCGGCGCGTCGTTGGTGCCGTCGCCGCACATCGCCACCAGGCGCCCGTCGGCCTGTGCCTCGCGGATGAGCTTGAGCTTCGCCTCCGGCGTCGCCTCCGAGAGGAAATCATCCACGCCGGCTTCGGCGGCGATGGCCGCCGCGGTGAGCCGGTTGTCGCCGGTGATCATCACGGTGCGGATGCCCATGCGGCGCAGCTGCGCGAAGCGCTCCTTGATGCCGCCCTTGACGATGTCCTTCAGCTCGATCACGCCCAGCACGCGGGCGCCGTCGGCGACCACCAGCGGCGTGGCGCCGCGGCGCGACACGGTGTCCACCAGCTCGATCACTTCCTGCGGATAGCGCCCGCCTTGCGACTCGACCCAGGCGCGCACGGCGTCGGAGGCGCCCTTGCGGATGCGGCGGCCGCCCAGGTCGACGCCGCTCATGCGGGTGTGCGCGGAGAAGGGGATGAACTGCGCGCCGAGCGACTTCAGGTCGCGCTCGCGCAGGCCGAAACGCTGCTTGGCGAAGACCACGATCGACCGTCCCTCGGGCGTCTCGTCGGCGAGCGACGCGAGTTGCGCCGCGTCGGCCAGCTCCTCCGCGCTGCAGCCCGGCGCCTTGGCGAAGGCGGAGGCCTGGCGGTTGCCCAGGGTGATGGTGCCGGTCTTGTCCAGCAGCAGCACGTCCACGTCGCCCGCGGCTTCCACCGCGCGGCCCGAGGTGGCGATGACGTTGGCGCGGATCATGCGGTCCATGCCGGCGATGCCGATCGCCGAGAGCAGGCCGCCGATGGTGGTGGGAATCAGGCACACGAGCAGCGCCACCAGCACGGTGAGCGAGGCTGGCTCGCCCTGGCCCGCGGCCTTGACCGCGTAGAGCGAGAAGGGCAGCAACGTCGCGCAGGCGAGCAGGAAAATCAGCGTGAACTTGGCGAGCAGGATCGACAAGGCGATCTCGTTCGGCGTCCTCTGGCGCTTGGCGCCCTCGACCAGCGAAATCATCCGGTCGAGGAAAGTCTCGCCGGGATTGGCGCCGATACGCACCAGCAGCCAGTCGGAGAGCACGCGCGTACCGCCGGTGACGGATGACCTGTCGCCGCCGGACTCGCGCACCACCGGCGCGGATTCGCCGGTGATGGCGCTCTCGTCCACCGTGGCGGCGCCTTCGATCACCTCGCCGTCGCCGGGGACGGTGTCCCCCGGCTGCACCAGCACCAGGTCGCCCTTGCGCAGGCTCGAGCCGGTGACCAGTGCGTAATCCTCGCGCTTGTCCGGCCGGGCGACCTTCTTCGCCATGACGTCGCGGCGCGTGCCGCGCAGCGCGGCCGCCTGCGCCTTGCCGCGGCCTTCGGCCACGCTCTCGGCGAAGTTGGCGAACACCAGGGTGAACCACAGCCACAGTGCCACCGCGAGCACGAAGCCGGAGGGCGCGAGGAGCCATTGCGCGCTCACCAGCACGCTGCCGACCCAGACCACGAACATCACCGGGTTCTTCCACTGCACCCGCGGATCGAGCTTGACGAAGGATTCGAGCGCGGCGCGCTGCAGGATCGGCGCGCTCAGCGTCTTCAGGGCATGGGTGCTCATGTCACTTGCTCCAGAGTTGCAGGTGCTCGACGATCGGCCCGAGGGCCAGGCCCGGCACGAAGGTGAGCGCTCCCAGGACCAGCACGGTGCCGACCAGGAAGCCGATGAACAGCGGGGTGTGCGTGGGCAGCGTGCCCGCGCCCGCCGGCACCAGTTTCTTGCGCGCGAGGCTGCCCGCGATGGCGAGCACCGGCACGATGATCCAGAAGCGCGACACCCACATGGCGATGCCGAGCGCGGTGTTGTAGAAGGGCGTATTGGCCGAGAGCCCGGCGAAGGCGCTGCCGTTGTTGTTGCCGGCAGAGGAAAAGGCGTACAGCGCCTCGGCGAAGCCGTGCGCGCCGGGATTGGCCATGCTGGACACGCCCGGCTCGATCACCGCCGCCACCGCGGTGCCGATCAGCACCACCGCGAAGGGGAACAGCACGGCGAGCGCGGCCATCTTCATCTCGAAGGCCTCGATCTTCTTGCCGACGTACTCCGGGGTGCGGCCGACCATCAGGCCGGCAATGAACACCGCGACGATGGCGAAAATCAGCATGCCGTACAGCCCGGAGCCCACGCCGCCGAAGATGATCTCGCCGAGCTGCATCAGGACCATCGGCACCAGGCCGCCGAGCGGGGTGAAGGAGTCGTGCATCGAATTCACCGAGCCGTTGGAGGCGGCGGTGGTCGTGGTGGCCCACAGCGCCGAATTGGCGACCCCGAAGCGCACTTCTTTTCCTTCCATGTTGCCGAGCGGCTGCTCGATGCCCGCCTTGGCGAGGATCGGGTTGCCCGCCTGTTCCGCAAAGACGCAGACCGCGAGGAAGCCGGCGAGCACCACGGTCATCGCCGCGAGCAAGGCCCAGCCCTGGCGAGTGTCGCGGATGAGGTGTCCGAAGGTGATGCAGAGCGCCCCGGAAATCAGCAGGATCGCGAGCATCTCGAGGAAATTCGAGAGCGGCGTCGGATTCTCGAAAGGGTGCGCCGAGTTGACGTTGAAGAAGCCGCCGCCGTTGGTACCGAGCTGCTTGATGGCGATCTGCGAGGCGGCGGGGCCGACGGCCAGCACCTGCTCGGTCGCGGTCTTGGCTTCCTTCCCCTCCAGGTATTGCACTGGCTGTACGAGTTGCACTGTCTTGTAGGGTGCGAAGGTCTGCACCACCCCCTGCGTCACCAGCGCGCCGGCCAAGAGCAGCGACAGCGGCAGCAGGATGTACAGCGTGGATCGCGTGACGTCGACCCAGAAATTGCCGATGCCGCTCGCTTGCCTCCTCGCGAAGCCGCGCGCGAGGGCGATCAGCACCGCCATGCCGGTGGCGGCGGAAAGGAAGTTCTGCACGCCCAGTCCCAGCATTTGCGACAGGTAGCTCATCGTCGTCTCGCCGCCGTAGCCCTGCCAGTTGGTGTTGGTGGCGAAGCTCACCGCCGTGTTGAACGAGGAGTCGGGCGACACCGCCCCGAACTTCTGCGGGTTGAGCGGCAGGACGTCCTGCAGCCGCTGCAGGCCGTAGACGGCGAGGAAGCCGAACAGGTTGAACCAGAGCACGCCCCAGAGGTAGCGCTTCCAGTCCATGTCGTCCTCGGGCCTGGTGCCGCACAGGCGGTAGACGAGGTTCTCCAGCGGGGCGAGGAAGCGCACGCGCCCCTCGTAGACGTTCGCCATGTAGGCGCCGAGCGGCTTGGCCAGCGCGAGCAGCACGACGAGGTAGAAGGCCAGTTGCAGGAACGCGTTCATCTAGAAGTCCTCCGCGTTCAGCAGGGCGTAAACCAGGTAGGCCGCGAGGCCCACCGCCAGGACGAGAGCGAGCCACAGGAATCCGGTCATGATTTCCTCTCCATCAGGCGCGCGCACAGCAGGCCGAGGCCGAGGGTCAGGGCAAACAGCCCGGCGGTGAGTAACAGGTAGATCAGATCCATGGCGGCCTCCGTGATCGGTCAGGACTTGCGCTTCTTGAGGAAAAACAACAGTGCGGCGATGCCGAGCACGCCGGCGAGCAGCAGGAAGAGCAGGTCCATGGGCAGCAATCTAGGGCCGCCGGCGTAAAAACGGCGTTAAGAACTAGACGAACAGCAGCGCTACCGCAAGCGCGCCCGCGAAGGTGACGATGATGCCGAGGTCATGCATCGTCCGTTTCTAGCACCGCGCGACAACTGGGGCAAACCCGCAATTCCGGCGGGCGAGGCGCTTGCCCGCCTGTAAGCCGCCAGTCAGAAGGGCCCAGGAGTAAAGTGCCGATTTTCCGACGATGACCTCCTCCAGCACCGGATTGCAGCAGGCGCCCGCGCCCTGGCGCGGCGAACTGCTGCGCCGGCGCGGCGTCGCCCTGGCGGGTGCCCTGGCGCTGGTCGGCCTGATCGCCCTCGCCGACCACCTCACCGGTTACGACATCCGGCTGGCGATCCTGTACCTGCTCCC
>JBGPPD010000207.1:0-5046 GCA_041488375.1 Gammaproteobacteria bacterium
CCCGCGCATCCGCCGCACGTCCGCCGGCGCAAGGATCCCGCTCTCGGTAACGACCAGCTTGTCCTGCGGCACGCGGGGCAGCAGATCGAGCGTCGTCTCC
Source organism: Gammaproteobacteria bacterium (assembly GCA_041488375.1). GTDB lineage: Bacteria > Pseudomonadota > Gammaproteobacteria > Burkholderiales > SG8-39 > JAABQT01. Next base: position 101 of record JBGPPD010000207.1, read on the forward strand.
AACCTCGTTTCGAAAGTGCGCAGGTCCCGATTGTTGATGCCCAGCAGCGGCGTCTCGAGCCCGAGCGCCGCTTCCAGCTCCGTGCCGTCGTGGACCTCCACCAGCACCGCCATGCCCAGGCCCTGCGCCAGCCGTTCCAGCCCGCGCATGTCACCCGGGGCGAGCGCGGCGGCGATCAAAAGGATGCAATCGGCGCCCAGCGCGCGCGCTTCGTAGACCTGGTAGGGCTCGACCACGAAGTCCTTGCGCAGGACCGGCAGCGCGCAAGCCGCCCGAGCCTGGGCCAAGTGCTCCGGAGCGCCCTGGAAGTACTCGCGGTCGGTCAGCACCGAGAGGCAGGCCGCACCCGCGGCCGCATAGCTGCGCGCGATCCCTGCCGGATCGAAGTGCTCGCGCAGCACGCCTTTCGACGGGCTGGCGCGCTTGATTTCCGCGATCACCGCCGGCTTGCCCGCTGCGACCCTCGCGCGCAATGCGCCGGCGAAATCCCGCGGCGGCGGCATCGCCCGCGCGCTGCGCTCGACGGCCTCCAGCGGCACCGCGGCGCGCGCCGCGGCCACTTCAGCCCGCTTGGTGGCGAGGATGCGGCGCAGGATGTCGGACATCCGCTCAGCCCTTGGGCTTGAAGCGCTGGGTGAAGGCGATGAAGTCGTCCAGCTTCTGCTTCGCCTCGCCCTTGGCGATGGCGCGCCGCGCGCGGTCGATGCCGGCCTGGAGCGAATCCGCGGCGCCGGAGACATAGATCGACGCGCCGGCGTTCAGCAGCACGATGTTCAGCGCCGGGCCGGGCTGGTTCTCCAGCACCGCCTGGATCATCTGCTTGGACTCCTCCACCGTGTTCACCTGGATCGCGCGCCGGTCGTAGAGCTCTACGCCGAACTGCTGCGGGTGGATGGTGTACTCGAGGATCTCGCCGTTCACCAGCTCGCCGACCATGGTCTCGCCGGAGATCGAGATCTCGTCCAGGCCCTCCAGCCCGAATACCGTCATCACATGCTTGGACCCCAGGCGCTGCAGCACGCGCACCTGGATGCCGACCAGGTCGGGGTGGAAGACGCCCAGCACCTGGTTGGGCGCGCCCGCCGGGTTGGTCAGCGGGCCGAGGATGTTGAAGAGGGTGCGCACGCCGAGCTCCTTGCGCACCGGCGCCGCGTATTTCATCGCCGCGTGATGCGCCGGCGCGAACATGAAACCGATGCCGAGCTTCTCGATCGCCTCGCCGGTCTGCTCGGGCGTCATGGCGATATTCGCGCCCAGCGCCTCGAGCACTTCGGCGCTGCCGGAAGACGAAGAAACCGAGCGTCCCATGTGCTTGGCGACCCGCGCCCCGGCCGCCGCCGCGACGAAGGCCGAAGCGGTCGAGACATTGAAGGTGTGCGCGGCATCGCCTCCCGTGCCGCAGGTGTCCACCAGGCGGCTCGCGTCCGCGACCCGGACCGGAGTGGCGAACTCGCGCATCACCTGCGCCGCCGCGGCGATCTCGCCGATGGTCTCCTTCTTCACCCGCAGGCCGACGACGAAGCCGCCGATCTGCGCCGGCGTCAGCTCGCCGCGCATGATCTGGCGCATGATGTGCAGCATCTCGTCATGGAACACCTCGCGGTGCTCCACCGTGCGCTGGATCGCCTCCGCGATCGTGATCTGTTTCATTGCATTCTCCCCTTGAGGAAATTCTCGAGCAGCTGGTGGCCGTGCTCGGTGAGCAGGGCCTCCGGATGAAATTGCACGCCCTCCACCGCCATCTCGCGGTGGCGCAGGCCCATGATCTCGCCGTCCTCTGAGTGTGCGCTCACCTCCAGCATCGCGGGCAAGCTGTCCCGCTCCACCGCCAGCGAGTGATAACGCGTGGCGGTGAAATCCTGCGGGATGCCTGCGAACACGCCGCGCCCGTCGTGGTGGATCTGCGACACCTTGCCATGCATCACGCGCTGCGCGTGCACCACCTTGCCGCCGAAGGCCTGCCCGATCGCCTGGTGCCCCAGGCAAACGCCGAGGATCGGCAGCTTGCCGGACAGCCGCCGGATCAGCTCGAGCGAAATGCCAGCCTCGTTCGGCGTGCACGGCCCCGGCGAGATCACGATGCGCTCGGGCCGCATGCGCACCACCTCGTCCACGCTCGCCTCGTCGTTGCGCAGCACCTTCACCTCGGCGCCCAGCTCTCCCAGGTATTGCACCAGGTTGTAGGTGAAGGAATCGTAGTTGTCGAGCACCAGGATCATGGCGCCTCCGCCGCGGCGATCTCAGCCGCCCTGAGGATGGCGCGCGCCTTGTGCCGCGTCTCCTGCCACTCGGACTGCGGGTCGGAATCCGCCACCACGCCGGCGGCGGCCTGCACGTGCAGCTTGCCGTCCTTCAGCACAGCGGTACGGATGGCGATGGCGACGTCCATGTCGCCGTTGAAGCCCAGGTAGCCCACCGCCCCGCTGTAGACGCCGCGCTTCACCGGCTCGAGCTCGTCGATGATCTGCATCGCCCGCACCTTGGGCGCGCCGGTCACCGTTCCCGCCGGAAAAGTGGCCTTGAACACGTCGAGCGCGTCCACCCCGGGCGCGCAGCGCCCCTCGACGTTGGAGACGATGTGCATGACATGGGAATACCGCTCGACCACCATCTTCTCGGTCACCTGCACGCTGCCGGTGGCGGCGACGCGGCCGACGTCGTTGCGCCCCAGGTCGATGAGCATCACGTGCTCGGCGCGCTCTTTCGGGTCGGCCAGCAGTTCCCCGGCGATGCGCGCGTCCTCCTGGGGCGTCGCGCCGCGCGGGCGCGTCCCGGCGATCGGGCGCAGCGTGATCTTGTCCCCCGCGACGCGCACCATGATCTCGGGCGAGGCGCCGACCACCTGGTGGTCGCCGAAATCGAAATAGAACATGTAGGGCGACGGGTTGAGGCCGCGCAGCGCGCGGTAAAGCGTGATCGGCGGCGCGCGGAATTCGCGCGTGGTGCGCTGCGACACCTGCACCTGCATGCAATCGCCGGCGTAGACGTACTCCTTCGCCTTGCGCACCGCGGCGAGGAAATCGGCCTCCGTGAACGAGCAGGCAAGCTGCGCCGGGGCCGCCTCGTCGCGCGGCTGCGCCAGCACCAGGCCCTCGGGCAGCGGCGAGGCGAGACGCGCGCGCAGGCGCTCCAGGCGCTCCTTCGCGGCGCGCCAGGCGTCGGGTTGCCGCGGATCGGCGTACACCACCAGGTGCAGCTTGCCGAGCACGTTGTCCACCACCGCCAGCTCGTCCGAGACGAGCAGCAGCATGTCGGGCGTGCCGAGCGCATCCGGCTTCGCAGCCCCGAGCGCGCGCGGCTCCACGTGGCGCACTGTCTCGTAGCCGAAGTAGCCGGCCAGGCCGCCCGGGAACTTGAGCGTGCCCGGCGCAGGCGCAACGCGATGGCGCCTGAGGTAGGCGCGCACGAATTCGAACGGGTCGCCCCGGGTTTCCTCCAGGCAGACGTCGGCGCCCCGCGCGTCTCGCAGCAGGCGGCGCACCTTGTCGCCGCGCGCTTCGATGCGCTCGGCGCAGGGCAGGCCGATGAAGGAATAGCGCCCGAAGCGCTCGCCGCCGACCACCGATTCGAGCAGGTAACTGTAGGGGCCGCCGGCGAGCTTCAGGTACACCGCGAGCGGCGTGTAGAGATCGGCGCGCGCTTCCGCCAACACCGGGATGCGGGTAAAGCCTTGCTGCGCGAGTTGCTGGAACTCGAGCTCGTTCATGAAACGATCTCCGCTGCACCTGCCTTGGGGGAACTGCTTCGCGGCCTGGGAGACACGCGCCGCCGAGCCGCACGGGGCGCGCGAGGGATTAGCGGCGCCAGCGGCGCCAGCTCTGCCAGCGGAGGTTCTCGGTGCGCAGGGATGCGGTTGTCACAGCGACGGGAACTATACCACCAGGCGCGCACGCATGTCGCGGATGGCGGCCGCATAGTCGCGGTCCTTGGTGCCGAAAATCGCCGAGCCGGCGACGAAGGTATCCGCCCCGGCCTTGGCGATCTCCGCGATGTTGTCGGCCTTCACGCCCCCGTCCACTTCCAGCCAGATGTCGCGCCCGAGCCTGTCGATGCGCATGCGCACCTCGGCGATCTTGGGCAGGACGGATCGGATGAACTGCTGGCCGCCGAAGCCGGGATTGACCGACATGAGCAGCACCAGGTCGAGCTTGTCCAGCGTGTAATCGAGGCAGTCGAGCGGCGTGGCCGGATTGAGCACCAGGCCGGCCTTGCAGCCCTGCTCCTTGATCAGCTCGATGGTGCGATCCACGTGGCCCGAGGCTTCGGGGTGGAAGCTGATGATGCTCGCGCCCGCCTTGGCGAAGTCGGCAAGGATGCGGTCCACCGGCTTGACCATCAGGTGCACGTCGATCGGCATGCGCAGGTGCGGCTTGAGCGCGGCGCACACCAGGGGCCCGACGGTGAGGTTGGGGACGTAGTGATTGTCCATCACGTCGAAATGCAGCAGGTCCGCGCCGGCGGCCTCGACCGCGCGCACCTCCTCCCCGAGCCGCGCGAAATCCGCCGACAGGATGCTGGGAGCGATGCGGAAAGCCATGGCCGCGCGAGTTTACAATGCGCCCATGGGTCAGGAGAAGCTCTACGACATCGCGGTGAGCACCGCCACCCAGTACCTCGCCGACCAGTCGGACGAGAACGCCGGCCGCTACGTCTTCGCCTACACCATCACCATCCGCAACCCGGGCAACGTCACCGCCCAGCTCATCAGCCGGCACTGGATCATCACCGACGCGCAGGGGCTGGTGCAGGAAGTGCGCGGGCTGGGCGTGGTGGGCGCGCAGCCGGTGCTGCGCCCGGGCGAGAGCTTCGAGTACACCAGCGGCACCTCGATCGCCACCCCGGTGGGCGTCATGCGCGGCAGCTACCAGATGGTGGCCGACGACGGCACGCGCTTCGAGGCGGCGATCCCGGAGTTCACGCTCTCGGTGCCGCGCGTGCTGCATTGA
>JBGPPD010000208.1:0-5004 GCA_041488375.1 Gammaproteobacteria bacterium
CCGAACTTCACTTCCTCGCCGTAGACGGTGAAATCCTTCTCCACCTGGATCCACAGCTCGGTGTCGGCGAGCCGCACGCGGTCGCCTGTGGTCGGGCCGAACATTTCGGCATAGGCCTGGCGAGAGATCTTCATGACCGGGTTTCCCCCTTTAGGGCCCCCATCACTTTGCCGGTGAACCCATACACCTTGCGGTCTCCGGCGAGCGCGACCAGCTCCACGGTGCGCTTCTGCCCCGGCTCGAAGCGCACCGCGGTGCCGGCGGCGATGTTCAGGCGAAAGCCGTAGGCCGCCTTGCGGTCGAACTTCAGCGCCTCGTTGGTCTCGAAGAAGTGGTAGTGCGAGCCCACCTGCACCGGTCGGTCGCCGGTGTTCGTCACCGCGACTGTCACGGTCGTCCTGCCCTTGTTGAGTTCCAGGTCGCCGTCGGCGACTTTCATTTCGCCCGGGATCATGGGATCGGATTGTGGACCGTGACCAGTTTCGTTCCGTCGGGAAACGTGGCTTCCACCTGGATGTCGGGAATCATCTCCGGCACGCCCTCCATCACGTCCTCGCGCTTGAGGAGCGTGGCGCCCCAGCCCATCAGTTCGGAGACGCTGCGGCCCTCGCGCGCGCCTTCCATGATCGCGGCGCTGATCAGCGCAACCGACTCCGGATAGTTGAGCTTCAGCCCCTTCGCCTTGCGCCTCTCGGCGAGCAGCGCGGCGGTGAACACCAGCAGCTTGTCTTTTTCCCTCGGCGTCAGTTCCATCTAAGTGCTCCAGATCCGAGGCATCTGCGCTTCGCGCCCGAACATTGCCGGCCTCAATACCGTCCACAGCCGCGCGAACAGCTGCTTCGCCTGCTCGCTCGAATCGCCGAGGTAGCGTGCCACCACCAGGCCGGGAAGCTGCGTCACGGCAAGGCTTTCGATCTCGCGGCAAGCCGCGAGATCGACCATGGGACAAGCGGCCACCAAAGTCGCGCACACGGGCTTGCCCTGCAGTCCGGCCGGCGAATCGAGCAGCGCACCGCCGCCCTCGATGCGGCCGCGCTCGAGCCAAAGCAGTCTTCCATCGCGATAAATCCTGCTGTCCAGACGAATCTCCCCCTTGTCGAACCGTTCCCCCGACCCCGTGCGCCCGAGGCACAGGATCTCCCAGCCGAGATACTTCGCGTCGCCCTGCAACCGGACTTCCGTCTCCAGCTGCGCCATCGCCCCGTCGAACACGATGGTCTCCTGCGGCAGCCACTCCATCGCGCCCGCCACCTCGAAGCGCAGCTTCTGCGCCGCCCACGGCCCCGCCGAGCGGTACCACTTGCCCGCGCCGGGCGTGGTGAGCAGCGCATGCGCGCCCGCGCCGGCGCGCGCGTTCAGTTCGAGTTCGTCGCCCCCGGCGATGCCCGCCGGCGGATGCACCACGATGGCGTGGCACACCGCGTCGCCTTCCGGGTAGAGCGCCTTCTGCACCACCAGCGGCCCATCGTGCCGGCGTTCGGCGAGCACCGTCCTGCCGCCGCGCTGCTCGAAGCCGAGCTGCAGCTGCGCCTTCCAGGACTGCGCGACGGGCTCGGCGAGCTGCATGGGCCGATCATACCGCCAGCAACGCCTTCACTCCGTCGCGTTCCATGTCCGCGCCGGCGCCGCGCGCGATGATCTCGCCGCGCTCCATCACCAGGTACTGGTCGGCCAGCGACCTGGCGAAATCGTAGTAGGTCTCGCACAGCAGGATCGCCATCTCGCCGGTCGCCGCCAGCGCGCGGATCGCACGCTCGATGTCCTTGATGATCGAGGGCTGGATGCCCTCGGTGGGCTCGTCCAGGATCAGCAGCCGCGGGCCCATGGCCAGCGCGCGGCCGATGGCCAGCTGCTGCTGCTGGCCGCCCGACAGGTCGCCGCCGCGCCGGCGCAGCATCTGTCCCAGCACCGGGAACATGTCGAAGATGCGCGCCGGCACGCGCGCGCCGCGCGGCAGCGCGGCGAGGCCCATCTCCAGGTTCTCCGCCACCGTCAGGCGCGGGAAGATTTCGCGCCCCTGCGGCACGTAGCCGATGCCCGCGCGCACGCGCTCGTAGGGCGCGGCCTGGGTGAGCTTGCGCTCGCCAAAGCGGACCTCGCCGCTGCGCGCCGGCAGCAGGCCCATCAGCGTGCGCAGCAGCGTGGTCTTGCCCACGCCGTTGCGGCCGAGCAGTGCCGTCACCTTGCCCGCCGGCACCTCGAATGAAAGGTCGCGCAGGATGTGGCTGCCGCCGTAATACTGGTTCAGCCCGGAGACGGCGAGGTTCATCGGCCCAGGTACACCTCGATCACGCGCGGGTCGGCCTGCACCTGCGCCATCGGGCCTTCCGCGAGCACGCTGCCCTCGTGCAGCACCGTCACCTTGCGCGCGATCTTCTCGATGAACGCCATGTCGTGCTCCACCACCACCAGCGAATGCTTGCCGGCCAGCGACAGGAAGAGTTCCGCCGTGCGCTCGGTCTCGTGGTCCGACATCCCCGCCACCGGCTCGTCCAGCAGCAGGAGCCTGGGCTCCTGCATCAGCAGCATGCCGATCTCCAGCCATTGCTTCTGGCCGTGCGACAGCAGGCCCGCAATGCGGTCCGCGGCATCCTGCAGGCGGATCTGGCGCAGCGTCTCGGCGATGCGGTCGCGCTCGGCGGAAGCGAGCTTCGCCAACAGCGCGGTGCGCACGCGCTTGTCGGCCTTCATCGCCAGTTCCAGGTTCTCGAACACGCTGTGGCTCTCGAAAATGGTGGGCTTCTGGAACTTGCGGCCGATGCCGGCGTGCGCGATTTCGGCCTCCGACATCCTGGTGAGGTCGATGGTCTGGCCGAAGAAGGCGCTGCCGGCGTCGGGCCGCGTCTTGCCGGTGATCACGTCCATCATCGTGGTCTTGCCCGCGCCGTTGGGGCCGATGACGCAGCGCAGCTCGCCCACGTCGATCGACAGCGAGAGCTTGTTCAGGGCCTGGAAGCCGTCGAAGCTGACCGAGACTTCCTCCAGATAGAGGACGGCCCCATGCGTGGTGTCCAGGTCGCCGCTCGCCACGCGCCCGAGCGAGCCGCTGTCGTTGGCGGCGGCGGCCGAGGCGCTCACGCGCGCTTCTGCGCCAGGCGCCGGACAAGCCCGGCGAGGCCCTGCGGCAGGAACAGCGTCGCCAGGATGAACAGCAGGCCGAGGAAATACAGCCAGTACTCCGGGAACGCCTGCGTGAAGAAGCTCTTCGCGCCGTTCACCACGCCCGCCCCCAGGATCGGCCCGACCAGCGTGCCGCGGCCGCCGAGCGCCACCCAGATGGCGATCTCGATCGAGTTGGCGGGCGACATCTCGCTCGGATTGATGATGCCCACCTGCGGCACGTAGAGCGCGCCGGCGATGCCGCAGATCACCGCCGAGAGCGTGAACACCGCCACCTTGTAATGCACCGTGTTGTAGCCGCAGAAGGCGGCGCGCGTCTCGGCGTCGCGGATCGCCGTGAGCACGCGGCCCAATTTGGAGGTGACGATCCAGCGCGCCAGCAGCAGCGTGCCGATCAGCACCGCGCCGGTGACGGCGAACAGCGCGGCGCGCGTCTCCGGCGTGGTGATGGGGAAGCCGAGGATGCGCTTGAAGTCGGTGAAGCCGTTGTTGCCGCCGAAGCCGGTGGCGTTGCGGAAGAACAGCAGCATCGCGGCGAAGGTCAGCGCCTGCGTGATGATGGAGAAATACACGCCCTTCACGCGCGAGCGGAAGGCGAAATAGCCGAACACCAGCGCCAGCAGCCCCGGCACCGCCACCACCAGCAGCGCCGCCCACCAGAACTGGTCGGTGTTCCACCACTGCCAGGGAAAGGCCTTCCAGTCGAGGAACACCATGAAGTCGGGCAGGTCGGACTGGTACTGGCCCTCGCGCCCGATCTGGCGCATGAGATACATCCCCATGGCGTAGCCGCCGAGCGCGAAGAACAGGCCGTGGCCCAGCGACAGGATGCCGCAATAGCCCCACACCAGGTCCATGGCGATGGCGACGACCGCGTAGCACATGATCTTGCCGAGGAGCGTCACCCAGTACGAGGACAGGAAGTGCGGCAGCACGGCGACCAGCAGCGCGGCGACGCCCAGCGCGATCCAGCCCTTCGCTCCATAGAGCCGCGTCATGTTTCCGCGGTCCTGCCCTTGAGCGCGAACATGCCCTGCGGCCGGCGCTGGATGAAGATGATGATGAAGACCAGCAAGGCGATTTTGGCCAGCACCGCGCCCGACCAGGCCTCGAGGAATTTGTTCGCGAAACCCAGGGTGAGGGCCGCGTACACCGTGCCGGCCAGCTGGCCGACGCCGCCGAACACCACCACCAGGAACGAGTCCACGATGTAGCCCTGCCCCAGGTCGGGCCCGACGTTGCCCAATTGGGAGAGCGCGCAGCCGGCCAGGCCGGCGATGCCCGAACCGAGGCCGAAAGCCCAGGTGTCCACGCGCGCGGTGGGCACGCCGACGCAGGAGGCCATGGCGCGGTTCTGCGTCACGCCGCGCACGAACAGGCCCAAGCGCGTGCGCGTCAGCAGCAACCACATTCCGGCGAGCACCAGTCCGGCGAAAATCACGATCATCACGCGGCTCCAGGGCAGCACCACGTTGGACAGCACCTGGATCCCGCCGGACATGAAGGCCGGGTTCTCCACCTGCACGTTCTGCGCGCCAAACAGCGTGCGCACCAATTGGATCAGCATCAGGCTGATGCCCCAGGTGGCGAGCAGTGTCTCCAGCGGCCGGCCGTACAGCCAGCGGATGACCACCCGCTCGAGCACCATGCCGACGCAGGCCGAGACCGCGAACGATGCCGGCACCGCCGCCAGCAGGTACCAGTCGAACGCGCCCGGCGCATAGGCGCGGAACAGGTTCTGCGCCACGTAGGTGGCGTAGGCGCCGATCATGATCAGCTCGCCGTGCGCCATGTTGATCACCCCCATCAGCCCGTAGGTGATGGCGAGGCCGAGCGCCGCGAGCAGCAGGATCGAACCGAGCGATACGCCGGCGAACAGGAGCC
>JBGPPD010000209.1:0-4898 GCA_041488375.1 Gammaproteobacteria bacterium
CCCCGCTCAAGTACTACGTCACCCAGCAATCGCGCATGGGCGACCGGCACGTCTACGGCGCGAGGAGCCGCTTCCTCACCAAGTCGGTGATGGCCTGCATGGACGAAGTGGCCTACGGGGAGCCGGAAGGGGCGGAAAAGCCCCGCCCGGGAGCGGCGGTGGACGTCGCCGCGAAGCTGCGGGGGATGTGGGCCTAGCGAAGTGCCGGATTGATGACCTGGATCAAACGAACGTGCTTTCGCCGTTGACGCCGCGCACCACAGTGGTATTTTGAAAGCGGACCTGCGAGGGTAGCCGGAGATTCCGGCCGCAGTAGCGGGACTCCCGGCAACCGTCGGGATACCGTCCCTTGTCAGGCCCAGGCGCGGAGATCCGCGCCGAAACCAGAGCGTCGATACGGCGCTGCCCGTGAACTCGGGCCGGGCCCCGCTAACCGCGGGGCCTTTCATTTGCAGCTGCTCAAACTGCGGCGGCCTTGGACTTGCTCTCCAGCGCCTCCCAGCGCTCGAGCTTGTTCATCAGCAGGCCGTCGATCTCGCCGTTGCGCTTCTGGTCGGCGCGCAGCACCTCCGGCGCCTGCCGGAAGTACTCCGGCGCGGCCATCTTCGCGGCGAGCAAGCCTTGCTCGGCCTCCAGCGCCTCGATCTCCTTGGGCAGGGATTCGAGTTCCCGCGTCTCCTTGTAGGAGAGCTTCACCTTCCCCTTCTCCCGCGCCGCCGCCTTCGACGAAGCCTTCTCCTCGGTCAATGTCGCGGGGCGCTGGCGCACCCAGTCCGTGTAGCCGCCTACGTACTCCTTCCACGCGCCACCGCCTTCCGCCGCGAGGGTCTGGGTGACCACGTTGTCGAGGAACGCCCGGTCGTGGCTCACCAACAGCAAGGTCCCGTCGTAATCCTGCAGCGCCGCTTCCAGCAACTCCAAAGACTCGATGTCGAGGTCGTTCGTAGGCTCGTCCAGCACCAGCACGTTGGCGGGCTTGGCGAAGAGGCGCGCCAGCAATAGGCGGTTCCTTTCCCCGCCCGAGAGCATGCGCACCGGGGACTGCGCGCGGCGCGGCGGGAAGAGGAAGTCCCCGAGGTAGCTCATGACGTGCTTCCTCCCGCCGGAAAGCTCCACCCAGTCCGAGCCCGGGGCGATGGTTTCCGCCACGGTCTTCTCCGGATCCAGGGCCTCGCGCATCTGGTCGAAGTAGGCGGGCGCGACATTGGTGCCCAGGCGCACGGAACCCGCATCGGGCTCGAGCGTCCCGAGGATCAGCTTGATGAGGGTGGTCTTTCCCGCGCCGTTGGCGCCCACCAGCCCCAGGCGGTCGCCCCGGCTGATGAGCAGGTTGAGGTCTTTCACGATGGGCCGCCCGCCGAAGGACTTGGACACCTCCTTCAGCTCCGCCACCAGCTTCCCCGAGCGCTGTCCGGCGGAGAGCGAGAGCTTCACCGAGCCCTGGCGCTCGCGCCGCGCCGCGCGCTCCTCGCGCAGGCGCTCCAGCCGCAGCACGCGGCCTTCGTTCCTCGTGCGCCGTGCCTCGACCCCTTTGCGGATCCAGGCTTCCTCCTCCTTCCAGAACTTGTCGAACTTCCTCTGCGCCGTGGCCTCGGCGGCGAGTTGGCCCGCCTTCACCGTCTCGTAGGCGGAGAAATTCCCGGGGTAGGAGCGCAGCATGCCGCGGTCGAGCTCGAGGATGCGCGTGCACACGCGATCCAGGAAGGCGCGGTCGTGGGTGACCACGATCGCCGCCTGCTGGCGAAGGAGCAGGGTCTCCAACTGCTCGATGCCCGCAATGTCCAGGTGGTTGGTCGGCTCATCCAACAACAAGAGCTCGGGCGAGAGCGCGAAAGCGAGCGCCAGCGCCGCGCGCTTCTTCTCGCCGCCGGAGGCCGCTTCAGGAGACAACTCCTCGTCCAGCCCGAAGCGGTGCAGGAACTCCGTCAGCCGCGCCTCCACCTGCCAGCGCCCGCGCTCGTCGTGGATGGAAGGAATGTGCCCGCGCAACAGCAGGCTCGCGCGCAAGCTTGGCGCATGCGGGAGCTTGGGCTCCTGCTCCACGAACGCGATGCGCGTGCTCTCGCTCTTGCGCAGCTCGCCGTCGTCCAGCGTGGCGGTGCCGGCGATGACCGACAGGAGCGAGCTCTTCCCCGTGCCGTTGCGCCCGATGAGCCCGATGCGCTCGCCCGACTCCATCGAGAACGCCGCGCGGTCGAGCAGCGGGAAATCGCCGTAGGCGAGCTGCGCGTCGAGCAGGGTAAGGAGCGGCATGGGCGCGCATTATGGGGCCTTCCGCCGCGGGGCCGCATAATGCGCCCCGATGCCCGTCGTCACCAGCGCCTCCGGCGCCACCTTCTCCACCTGCCGCCGCTGGCGCTACCTCCTCTGGCGCCGCTGGGACGAGGCAAAGCCGGTGGCCAACTTCCTGATGCTCAACCCGAGCACCGCCGACGAGCAGCAGCTCGACCCTTCCTGCTCGCGGGCGAACGACTTCGCCGAGCGCTGGGGCTACGGCGCGCTCATCGTGACCAACCTCTTCGCCTGGCGCGCCACCGACCCCGAGGAGATGAAAACGGTGCAGGAGCCAGTGGGCCGCAGCAACAACCGGGCGATCCTGCGCAGCGCGCGCCAATCCGGCGTGGTGGTCTGCGCCTGGGGCAACCACGGAAGTCATCTTGACCGCGCGGCCACGGTGGTCGCCAACCTGCGCGGCGCGGGCGTGCCGCTGCACGCCTTGAGGATCACCGGCCAGGGCCAGCCCTCGCACCCGCTCTACCTGCCGGCGAAGCTGAAGGCCTCGCGCTGGCTCTGAATCAGCCCTTCAACACCGCGTCCAGGTGCTCGATGTCGTTGATCACGCGCCACTCGCGCGCCCCGGCGCCCTCGACGCGCTTCTGCCAGGCTTCCAGCCGCCCCAGGTAGCGCCGCGGGTCGACGTTGTCGGTCTTGAGCTTCACCACGTTCACCGCCACCACGCGGATGTCCTTCAGGTCGATGGGGAAGTCGCGCAAGGTGGACTTGTCCAGCTCCTCCTGCATGTCGGAGAAGATGAGGATGGTCTTTTTCCCGGCCCCGGTCTCGTTCAGGAACATCGCCCCCTGGATCAGGCCCCCGGTGATGTCGGTGTACACGCTGCCGCGCGCGGTCTGGGTGAAGGCGTCCACCTGCTCGCGCAGCAGGCGCTTTTGCGCGTTGGCCTGCGAGGGCCGGTTGTCGAAGGTGGCCTTGGCGATGATGTCCTTTTCGCTGAAGGAGCGGCTCTTCACGCGCGCCACCGCGAGCGAATCTCCCGGCTGCAGCGTGCCGAGGAGATAGTTCACGATCAGCTGCGCCTTGCCGACCTCCTCGGCGTAGGTGCCCGAAGTGTCCACCAGCATGTACACCGCCTGCGAGTGGCCGCGCGGATCGCCGCAGCCCGCGGCGAGCGCGAGCGCCGGCAGGGCGAGGACGAACGAGCGCCGCTTCATGGCCGCTCTCCCGCTTCCAGGCCGGCCACCCGGGGCTTGGCCGGGCGGCCGTTCCGCACCAGCCGCTCCACCAAGAGCGGCAGCACGATCACGATGTCGTAGAGCGTCGAGAGCACGCGCGCCGACTGCCGGATGACGTTGCCCAGCAGGCGCAGCAGCGCCGCCAGCGCGCGCGTGAGCGCCACCAGCGCGGCGCCCCCCACCGTGCGCGCCGAGGCGATGAACGACTCCAGCGGAATGGCCACGAAGGCGAGCGCGAAGGGCAGGATGAAGCCGAGCACCATCTGCCCGATGGTGGGAATGCGCGCGAGCCAGCTGTCGGATGCCACCGCGGCCTGCGACGCGGCGAGCGACTGCAGCAGCGCCTGCTTGTCCGCGATCAGCATGTCGCGCATCAGCGCGAGGGCCGCCTCGATGCCCGCCAGCGTCACCAGCAGCACGAAGGCGATCCACAGCATGCGCGTGCGCATCTCGTCGGGCAGGCCGTGGATGCGCGGGAACAGATGCGTGATCCGCAGGCACTCCATCAGGAACAGGCCCATGGTCGCTTCCACGAAGATGATCACCAGCGCGGCCACCTCCGAAGTGCGCAGCGTGGCCGTGAGGTAATCCCCCGCGCCGACCATCTCCGACATCGGCAGCGCGATCAGCTTGAAGTTGATCAGCGCTCCTCCGGCGGCGATGGCCAGCACCAGCGTGGCGATGAAGAACTGCGTCAGCGCCGACACGGTGAGCGCGTGCTCGGCGCGGTCGGTCTTCTTCGCGATCTGCTCGAAGCGCTCCATCTGCGCGTCGATGGCCGCGGCGCGCTCGGCGAGGTCGGTCATCTTGCGGTCGGCCCGGGCGAGGGTCTTGTCCAGCGAGCGCCAGAACGGCATGAAGCCGTCCAGGATCTTGTGGCGCTCCTCGTAGGCGCGGCGGTACTCCCCGAGCGTCTTGTCGTGGATCACCTTGATCGAGCGGTTGATCTCCTCGAGCACCTTGACCACCAGCTCGTTGCCGTTGGACTTGACCTTGGCGATCGCGCCGATGGCCTCCACCCACTCGGGCGGGGGCGGCGGCACCTCGCCGCACTTCTTGTAGTCCTCCTCGACGCGCGTGATCTCGTCCAGCAGCCGCCGCTGCAGCGCCGGGTAGCCCTCCAGGTCGCGCTTCACCAGCAGCGCCACGCGCTCGAACTCGCGCGCGATCTGCTGCTCGGCCTCTTCGCGGCCGTGCGCCAGCAGGACCTGCCGGTTGCGCTCGCGCATCTCCTTGGCGGCCGCCAGCAGCCAGCGCGAGCCCATGCGCAGCGGCCCGCCGGCCAGTCCGCCGACGGAACGCAGCAACTCGTGCACCGGCTTGCGCGCGGCGTACAGGAACGGCATCGCAATCACGAACCACACCAGCGCGGAGAGCGCTGCGTTGCCTGGCCAGATCACCCAGAACGGAGAATCCGCCATAGGGCAC
>JBGPPD010000210.1:0-4890 GCA_041488375.1 Gammaproteobacteria bacterium
CCGACCATCGCGGTGGACACGCACATCTTCCGCGTCGCCAACCGCACCGGCCTCGCGCCGGGCAAGGACCCGCTGCAGGTGGAGGAGAAACTGCTCAAGTTCACGCCGGAGGAATTCCGCCGGCACGCCCACCACTGGCTGATCCTGCACGGCCGCTACGTGTGCGTGGCGCGAAAACCCAAGTGCCCCGCTTGCGCGATCCGCGACCTGTGCGAATTCCGGGGCAAGACCCGCGATGCTTGAGCCGATGCGCCCGCTGCGCGAAGCGCTCGCCGCCCTGCTGCTGGCGTGCGCCGGGCTGTATGTGCTCTGGCTATCCGGCCAGGCGCCGCTCGCGCCGCACCACCTGCTCGGCGACCTGGTGGGCCTCGAGCACATCGCCACGCTCGACTGGCTGGAGACTTTCGCCAGCCTGTGGACGCCTGCCGCGCTGGCGCTGCTGGCCGCGCCCTGGTGGCCGGCGCGCCGCCGCGCCGCGTGGCTTGCCGCCGGCGTCGCGCTCGCCACCGCCTGGATGCTGGCCACCGGGCGGCCGCAGTGGTGGCTGTACGCCTACACCTTCCTCGCGGGCGCGGGGCTGGCGGCGATGGGATTTCTCGCCTATCAGTCGCTGCGCGGCGCGGGCGAAGCGCGCGCGGGGGCCGGATATCTCGCCTGCGGCATCCTGCTGTTCATCGGCTTTGGCGTGGTCACGCGGACCTACCTGGTGCATTCCGCCGCGCTCGCGGTCCCCGTGCTCGACTGGAGCGCGTTCCGGCTCGACGCGGCGGCGTTCGGCTTTTCGCCCAGCGCTTGGGCGGTCGCCGCCGCGCAGTCCAGCCTGTTCATGAGGATCTGGCTGTCCATCTCCTACGAAGTGCTGCCGCTCGCGATGTTCGCGGTGTTCGCACTGGAGGCGCGCGACCCGGCGCGCCTGCCCTTCGGGCTGCTGCGCGGCCTGTTCGCCTGCGCCTTTGCCGCCGTGCTGCTGTACGCGGTGACGCCGGTGGCCGGCCCCGGCTATGCCCTGGTACCGGCATTTCCCGGACGGCTGGAGCCCCTGTTCACGCACGCGCCGCAGTGGCTGGGGACGCCGCCGAACCGCTTCAGCCCGCGCAACGCGTTTCCGTCCTTCCATTTCATCTGGGCGCTGCTCGCGGTGGTGCTGACCTGGCGCCAGCGCGGGGCATTGCGCGCCGCGTTCATCGCCTACGCGGCCCTGATCGCCGCCGCCACGCTGGCGCTGGGCGAGCATTACCTGGTCGACCTGGTGGCCGCGCCGCCGGTGCTGGCGGCGATCTGCGCGCTGTGCATCGAGCGGCTGGGCTGGCGCGCGCACGCGCGCCGGCGCGCGTTGATCGGCGGATTGCTGCTGTACCTCGGCTGGGCGGTGCTGCTCAGGCCCGCCGCGGCTCAGGCGGCCACAGCCTGGCCGTTGTCGCTCGGCGCATGGTGCGCGCTCAACGTCGCCGCGGGCGCATGGTGGATCCGCGCCCTGTTGCGCGCGCAGCCCGGAGGCGCGTGATGCTGCAGTTCATCTTCTTCCTCTCCGGCTTCGCCGCCATCCTCTACCAGCTGGTCTGGCAGCGCGCCCTGTTCACGCTCTACGGCACGAGTTCTGAATCGGTCACCGTGGTGGTCACGGTGTTCATGCTCGGACTCGGCCTGGGCAGCCTGGCGGGCGGCGCGCTGTCGCGCCTTGGGCGCGCGCGCCAGCCGCTCGCCTTCGCCGCGCTCGAGGCCTGCATCGGCGGCTTCGGGCTGGTGTCGCTGCAGGTGTTCCAGTGGATCGCCGGCCTGACGCAGAGCGCGGCGGGACTGGCGGTCGGGCTGCCGGCGTTCGGCGTGCTGCTGCTGCCCACCCTGTGCATGGGGGCCACGCTGCCGCTGCTTTCGGCCTACGCGATCGGCAGCTCGGGCAACGTGGGTCGCTCGGTGGGCGCGCTGTATTTCGTCAACACGCTGGGGTCGGCCGCCGGCTGCGCGCTCGCGGCGATGGTGTTGTTCGGCGCGCTGGGCCAGCAGGGCGCCGTGCGGCTGGCGGTGGCCGTGAATTTCGTCATTGCCGCCTGGGTGCTGGCGGCGACCCTGCGCAAGGCGCCGCGATGATCCTCGCCTGCGCGCTCGCGCTCGCCTCCGGATTCATCGCGCTGTCGCACGAGATCCTGTGGTACCGCGTGTACTCCTACACCTCGCAGGGCACGGCGGACGCCTTCGCGCTGATGCTGTGCGCCTACCTGCTGGGACTCGCGCTGGGCGCCGCCGGCGCGCGCGCGCTGTGCCGCGACGGCGCGCGGCCCCTGCGCGCGGTGGCCTGGCTGCTCGCCGGCAGCGCGCTGGCGATGCTGGTGCCGCCGGCCGTGGCGTGGCTGGTGACGTTCACGGAGGCCTGGGAGACGAGTCTGCCGGTGGTGCTGGCGGCCTCCGCCCTGCTCGGGGCCGTGTTCCCGCTCGTGAACCATGCGGTGATCCCGCCGGATGCGCGCGCCGGCCGGCGCATTTCCTACGTCTACCTGGCGAACATCCTGGGCTCGGTGGCGGGCAGCCTCGGCACGGGCTTCTGGCTGCTCGATGCCTGGCCGCTGGCGCGCGTCGCGCTGCTGCTCGCCTGCCTGAGCCTGGCGGCCGCGGCCGCCCTTTCGCGCCGTGCCGTCGCGGCCGCGGGTTGCGCCGCAGGCGCCCTGTTACTCGCGGCGCTCGCACCGGTCCTGTACGACTCGCTGTACGAAAAGCTGCAGTTCCGCACCGGCTACCGGCCCGGCGAGCGCTTCGCGCACGTGGTGGAGAACAGGAGCGGCGTCATCGCCGTGACGGCGAACGGCACCATCTACGGCGGCGGCGCCTACGACGGCGGCTACAACACTTCGCTCGCCAACGACACCAACGGTGTGGTGCGCCCGTATGCCGTGGCGGGCCTTCATGCCGCGCCGCGCGAGGTCCTGATGATCGGCCTGAGTTCGGGATCCTGGGCGGCGGTCATCGCGGCGCACCCGGACCTGGAGCGACTCACGGTGGTCGAGATCAACCCGGGCTACCTGTCGCTGCTGCCCCTCTATCCGGCGGTCGCCGGGCTGCTGCGCAACCCGCGCGTGAAGATCGAGATCGACGACGGCCGCCGCTGGCTGGTGCGTAACACGGATCGCCGCTTCGACGCCGTCGTGATCAACAATACTGAACATTGGCGAATGCATACCAGCAACCTGCTGTCGGCACAATTTATGGCACTGGTGCGCTCGCACCTGCGCCCCGGTGGCCTGTACTACTTCAACGCCACCGGCTCGGATCGGGCGGCGCGCACCGCAGGCGACACCTTCGCGCACATCCTGCGGCTGCACAACTGCATCGCCGCCAGCGACGCGCCGCTGCGCTTCGACGACCAGAGATGGCTACGCGCGATGCGCGGCGAGGGGATCGACGGCGGCCCCGCGCTGCACAGGATTCACGCGCTGATCGAACCGGAATCGAGCCTGCGCGCGCGCATCGCCCAGGCGCGGCCGATCACCGACGACAACATGGGCAGCGAATGGCGAGAGTGAACTAGCGCTGGAAATGCAGGATCGAAGACTGGCTGGAGAACCAGGCGGCCAGGTCCGCGATGTCCTGGTTGCTCAGGCTCGCGGCGAAGCCCTTCATGATCGGGTTGCTGCGCTTGCCGGCCCGGTAGTCCCTCAGCGCCTTCGCCAGGTAGTCCGGGTGCTGGCCCGCGAGGATCGGGTTCTCGGGCGCGGCGGGCTTGTTGCCTTCCGGCCCGTGGCAGGCCGCGCACACCTGCGCCGCCTTGGCTTTTCCGGCCGCGGCGTTGCCGCCCGCTTGCGCGGTAGCGGCGAGCAGCAGGGCCAGCACTGCGAGGAGGAGGCGCTTCACCTGGCGGCCCCCCCGTAGTAAGCCGCGAGATCTTCCATGTCCTTGTCGCTGAGGCTCGCCGCGATGCCGCGCATGGAGGGATGCTTGCGATCGCCCGAGCGGTAGGCCTTGAGCGCGTTGACGAGGTACACCGGGCTCTGCCCGCCGAGCTTGGGCACGTGGTACACCTCCGGATAGGCGGTCTTGTAGCCCGGAATGCCGTGGCAGCCGATGCACATCGACACGTTGTTCTTCAAATGGCTGGGGACGGGCTGCTGCGCCTGCGCGGCCGCGCAAAGGGCAAGCAAGGCGGCGGCGAGGACTGTGCGGGCGGGCATGCGCTTGGTCATGGGGGTGGTGAAAGACCGCGCGATTATAATGCGATTTTCGCCAAGGATTCCTAATGCGTTTCTCCGGTTCGGCCGACTACGTCTCCACCGAGGACCTCACGCTCGCGGTCAACGCCGCGATCACGCTGCAGCGGCCGCTGCTGGTCAAGGGCGAGCCCGGCACCGGCAAGACGATGCTGGCGGTGCAGGTCGCCAAGTCCCTGGGCGTGCCGCTGCTCGAATGGCACATCAAGTCCACCACCAAGGCGCAGCAGGGCCTGTACGAATACGACGCGGTCAGCCGCCTGCGCGATTCGCAGCTGGGCGACCAGCGCGTGCACGACATCCACAACTACATCGTCAAGGGCATGCTGTGGCAGGCGTTCAGCCAGGACCAGCCCTGCGTGCTGCTGATCGACGAGGTGGACAAGGCCGACATCGAGTTCCCCAACGACCTGCTGCGCGAACTCGACCGCATGGAGTTCTACGTCTACGAGACGCGCGAGCTGGTCAAGGCCCGGCAGCGGCCGATCGTGTTCATCACCTCCAACAACGAGAAGGAGCTGCCCGACGCCTTCCTGCGCCGCTGCTTCTTCCATTACATCCGCTTCCCCGACAAGGAGACGATGGAAAGAATCGTCGCCGTGCACTTCCCGCACCTGAAGAAGTCGCTGCTGCGCGAGGCGATGGAGGTGTTCTTCGAGGTGCGCGAGGTGCCCGGGCTGAAGAAGAAGCCCTC
>JBGPPD010000211.1:0-4829 GCA_041488375.1 Gammaproteobacteria bacterium
CCCATGCGGGCGATGTTCTTCGATCGCCTGCACTTCGACGGCCCGATGATGGAGGCGATGGGCAACATGGGGCCGTTCGGGAGCTTCCTGCGCCTGGTCGGCAAGGTGCCGGGGGACGTCGCGGGGTGCCCGGCGAAATAGTCCGGCCCGAGTGATCAAGGCGGTCCTTCTCGATCTGGACGGCACGCTGCTCGACACCGCGCCGGATCTCGCGGCGGCGGCCAACGCGATGCTCGCCGAGCAGGGGCTCAAGCCCCTTCCGGCGAGCGTCATCCGCGACTTCATCGGCGGCGGCATCGTGCGCCTCGTCGAGCGCTGCCTGCAGTCCGCTGGCCAACCCCTGGCTTGCGCGCGGCTGGAATCCGCGCTGCGCAGCTTCGGCGCGCACTACCGGCGGCTGAACGGCAGCGCGAGCCTGCCGTATCCCGGCGTCCCCGAAGCGCTCGAGCGCCTGCGCGCGGCTTCGCTGCGCCTCGCCTGCGTGACGAACAAGGCGGCGGCCTTCACCGCGCCGCTTCTCGACAAGACCGGCCTCGCCCGGTATTTCGACGCGGTGGTGACGGCGGATGAGGCGGGCAGCCGCAAGCCCCATCCGGGGCCGTTCCTGCACGCCTGCCGGGCGCTCGGGGTCGCGCCGGCCGAGGCTGCCGTAATCGGCGATTCGGCGAACGATGCCGACGGCGCGCGCGCCGCCGGCTGCCGGGTGGTCCTGGTCTCCTACGGCTACAGCGAGGGGCGCGACGTGCGCAGCCTGGCGTGCGACGGCGTCGCGGCGACGTTCGGCGAGGCCGCGGGATTGCTGCTCGAACTGATCCCCCGATAGAAATTCTTGCTGCGGCAAGCGGAGCGGGTTCATCATCATGCGACTTCAAATCAGGAGGAACCCGTGAAGTCCTTTGCCGCAATGCCGGTTTTCGCCGCGCTCCTCGTCGCCGCGGCCGCCGCCCTGTCCCCCGCCAGTTCCACCGCTCAATCCGCCGCCCAGAAGCCCGAGCACTACAAGGTCGTGTTCCAGGTCAGCGACAACGATCCCGCGAAATGGAACCTGGCGCTCAACAACGCGCGCAACGTCCAGACCGATCTGGGCAAGGACAACGTGGAGGTGGAGATCGTCGCCTACGGCCCGGGCCTCGCCATGCTCAAGGGCGATTCCAAGGTCGCCGGCCGCCTGGCCCAGGCGCTCGATGAAAGCGTCGGGCTGCTGGCCTGCGAGAACACCATGCGCAACACCAAGACCACCAAGGCCGACATGTACAACGGCATCAGCTACGTCGACGCCGGCGTGGTGCACATCATGAAGCGCGAGCGCCAGGGCTGGGCCTACGTGCGGCCCTAGGCGATCGCCTGGTAGTAAAGGTTCTGCGGGTGCTTCGCTTCGGCGAAGAAGTACCAGCGCTCGGCCAGCAGCCCGGCGTATTGCAGCATGAACGCGGCGCCGAGCAGCGGCGCCGAATGATTGCCGCTCAATAGCAGCAGCGCCGGCACCGGGAACACCAGCGCGAGCAGCGCCCAGCGCACGGCGCGCACCACCTCGCGCGGCCGGCCATGGAAGAACTCGCGCGTGTTGAACGAGCCGCCCATCGCGCCCTGCGCGATCTGCACGATCTTCGGGTGCTTCACGCCGATGGCGCTGGCCAGCGTGGACTTGGGCCGCAGGCGCGCATTGCGCGCGAGCGAGGCGAGGCGCCCGAGGTAGCCGAGCGCGCCCACCACCAGCGCCGCGGCGGTCAGCGGCCGCGCGAGCGCCGGCTGCAACCAGGCGGCGAGCGCGGCTGCCGCGGTGGCGCCCGACGCGCAGCCCAGCAGGGTGAAGTTGACGATCGTCAGCGGCGTGCGCCACTCCTGCAGGAAGGGCAGGCAGGCGTAGATCATGCCCGTGCACACGAATAGCCCGAGGCACGCGGCGATGCCGAGCGCGGCGACGGCGGGGCTCTGCGTCCACGCGTGGGCGGCGACCAGCGCCATGAATGCGGGCAGCAGGATCACCTCGCGCGACAGCCACGACGTGCGCCACATGGCCGCCGAGCGCCAGGCGCGCTCCGGGTGCCCGAGGTGGAAGAAGGAGGCGGCCAGGCCCGCCGCCAGCAGTGCGAAGGACGACGCCAGGCCGACCAGCAGCAGCCGCCCGGAAGCCTGCGCGGCAACCAGCGCGAGGAACAGACCCTGGCCCGCGCCGATCAGCGTGGTGAGCAGGATCACCGACCAGGCGGGCCGCACGGCTTACCAGCTGGTGACGTCGTCGAGCGCCGGCTCGCCGGGGGCCGGCCGCGGCAGCTGGCCGTCCACCTTCAACGGGTTGTCGTGCCGCTCGAGCTCGTCCGGGTGCAGGCGCTTCTCGGTCTTCCTCCGCGGCAGGTAGTGGTTCGCCGGCTGCGTGCCCCACTCGGGCATCAGCGCGTAGCCGCCCTGCTCGCGGATCGCGCGCGAAGCCTCCGATGCCGGATCGTGGATGTCGCCGAACAGGCGCGCGCTGGTGGGGCAGGCGAGCACGCAGGCGGGCTTGCGCTCCGCTACGGGCAGCTTGGCGTCATAGATGCGATCCACGCACAGCGTGCACTTCTTCATCACCTTCTGGTGCTCGTCGATCTCGCGCGCCCCGTACGGGCAGGCCCAGGAGCAGTACTTGCAGCCGATGCACTTGTCGTAATCCACCAGCACGATGCCGTCCTCGGCGCGCTTGGTGCTCGCGCCGGTCGGGCATACCGGCACGCAGGGCGGGTCCTCGCAGTGCAGGCACGATTTCGGGAAATGCACCGTCTCGGTGTTCGGGAACTCGCCGACCTCGAAAGTCTGCACGCGGTTGAAGAAGGTTCCCGTCGGGTCGGCGCCGTAGGGGTTGTCGTCCGAGAGGAAACCCGCCTCGCCGGAAGTGTTCCACTGCTTGCAGCTGGTCACACAGGCGTGGCAGCCGACGCACACGTTCAGGTCGATCACCAGCGCGAGCTGTTTGGTCATTCGCCGATCTCCTTGCCCGCGACGTAGGCGAGCCACTTTTTCTGCGGCCGGCGCGTGCCCGGCGCCGCGGGCAGCGTGGCGAACTCCGGCCACACCCCGCTCTCCTGCGCCGGGGAAATCCGCACCCGCACGTCGTACCAGCCGGCCTGGCCCGTCACCGGGTCCGAATTGGAAGTCTCGCCGGGCAGGCGGTCCGAAATGAGGTGGTTGAGGAGAAAGCCCTTGCGCGCCTCGTTCGCCTCCGGCGCGAGCCCCCAGGCGCCCGGCTGCTTGCCGATGGCGTTCCAGGTCCACACGGTGCCCGGCTCCACGGCCTCGCTGTAGCGGCCCATGCAGCGCACGCGGCCCCATTGCGATTCCACCCACAGCCAGCCGCCGTCCGCGATACCGGCCGCGCGCGCGGTGCGCGGGTTGACGAACAGGTAGTTGTGCGCGTGGATCTGCCGCAGCCAGGCGTTTTGCGAGTCCCAGGAGTGGTACATCGCCATCGGGCGCTGCGTTATCGCGGCGAGCGGGTATTTCTGCGTGTCGGTGGCCTGCACCTCGAGCGGCGCGCTGTAGAAGGGCAGCGGGTCGAAGTGCGTCTCGACGCGCTTCGCCAGGTGCTCCGGCGGCTGGCGCCCCGGCCACTTGCCCTGTGCGGCGAGGCGGAACTTCTGCAGCACCTCGGAGTACAGGTGCACCAGGATCGGCTCGCCCCAGCGCCGCAGACGCGCGCGCTGCGCCCATTCCATGTAGCCGCGGTTCCAGTTGCGCATGTAGCGGTAGGAAGGCGGCAACTCGTACTTGAACACGCAGTTGTTCTTCTCGTACATCTCCCACTGCCGCGGATTGGGCTCGCCGCGCAGCGATTTCGAGCCGTCGGCGCCGCGCCAGCCGGCCAGGAAACCGATGCCCGAGCCCGGCTCGGTCTCGTGGCGCACGATGAAATCCGGATAGTCGCGGTACTTGCGCGCGCCCTGCGCGTCCACGAACGCGGGGAGCTTGAGGCGGCTGCCGAGCTCGATCAGCACTTCCTGGAACGGCTTGCACTCGCCCGCCGGCGGCAGCACCGGCACGCGCACCGCATCCATGGGGCCGTCGAACTCCGAGATCGGCCGGTCGAGCATCGACATCACGTCGTGGCGCTCGAGGTAGGTGGTGTCGGGGAGCACCAGGTCGGCGAACGCCGTCATCTCCGACTGGAACGCGTCGCACACCACGAGGAACGGGATCTTGTAGCCGCCGTCGGCATCGCGGTCGTTGAGCATGCGCCGCACCTCCACGGTGTTCATCGTGGAGTTCCACGCCATGTTGGCCATGAAGATCATCAACGTGTCCAGGCGATAGGGATCGCCGCGCCACGCGTTGGTGATCACGTTGTGCATCAGCCCGTGCACCGACAGCGGGTACTCCCAGGAAAAACCCTTGTCGATGCGCACCGGCTTGCCGTCGTCGTCCACGAACAGGTCCTCGGGCGAGCCGGGCCAGCCGAGCGCGAGGCCCGCGAGCGGCGTATCCGGCTGCACGCCCTCGGGGCCGGTCGGCGTCTTCGCCGAGGGCGGGATGGCACGCGGGAACGGCGCCTTGTGGCGGAACCCGCCGGGACGGTCGATGGTGCCGAGCAGGCTCATCAGGATGCCGAGCGAGCGCACCGTCTGGAAGCCGTTGGAATGCGCGGCCAGGCCGCGCATGGCGTGGAACGCCACCGGGTTGCCGGTCACCGTCTGGTGCTCGTTGCCCCAGCAGTCGGTCCAGGCGATCGGCAGCTCGATTTTCTCGTCGCGCGCGGTGATGCCCATCTCGTGCGCGAGGCGCCGGATGGTGGCGGCCGGCACGCCGGTGATGCTCTCGGCCCATTCCGGGGTGTGCGCGCGCACGCGCTCGGCGAGCAA
>JBGPPD010000212.1:0-4778 GCA_041488375.1 Gammaproteobacteria bacterium
GTCGTGCGCCAGCTTCCGGGGTTCGAGCCGCGCATCGAATGGCTGACCAACCGCTTCGTCTGGTACGGCACCGCGCAGCGCTTCGACTGCCTCACCCTCACTTTCCGCGAAACCGAGCACGGCGCGTTCGTTGCGCACCATTACCGCTACAGCCCGCAAATGAGCACCTTCCTCGTCGAATGCGACGCCGCGACATGGACACGCGCAGGCCTCGACCGCATGAGCGACGCGGATTCGCGCGCCTACTGCGAACGCGTGTTCGCCGAAGACCTCGGCGGGCACGCGCTGGTGTCCAACAAGTCGCTCTGGCGCCAGTTTCCGCTGC
The DNA here is from genome assembly GCA_041488375.1 of Gammaproteobacteria bacterium. Lineage (GTDB taxonomy): Bacteria > Pseudomonadota > Gammaproteobacteria > Burkholderiales > SG8-39 > JAABQT01. Next base: position 326 of record JBGPPD010000212.1, read on the forward strand.
TGCGCAACGAGGTCTGGTCCGCCGGCAATGCAGTGCTGATCGGCGATGCGCTGCGCAGCATGCATTTCTCGATCGGCTCGGGGACGCGCCTCGCTTTCGAGGACGCCATCGCGCTGGACCGGGCGCTCGGCGAGGATGTGCCGGCGGCGCTGGCGGCGTTCGAACGCGAGCGGCGCCCGGTGGTGGAGAAGCTGTATGCGGCCGCCAGCGCCAGTTCTCATTGGTACGAGGAGTTCCCCGCGCGCATGCGCCGCTTCGATGCGCTGGGCCTCGCCTACGACTACATGATGCGCAGCGGGCGCATGAGCGCGGAGCGGCTGCGCGCGGCGGCCCCCGGCTTCATGGCGCAGGTGGACGCCGCGGGGGAATCGGACTAGGATTCGAACGATGGTTCAAGTTTTGAACTTCGGTTCGAATCGGGTGCGCCAGCGCAACGAGGCGCGCCGCATGGAAATCCTGCACGCGGCCGCTCGCGTGTTCCGGCGCCGCGGCGTGGCCGCGGCCGGCATGCGTGAGATCGCGGAGGAAGCCGGCCTGTCGCCGGGCAACCTGTACCACTACTTCAGCGGCAAGGACGAGATCCTGCTGTTCTGCCAGGAACGCACGCTCGAGCGCATGCATGCCGCCGTGCAATCGGCCAAGGGCCCGGCGGCCGAGCGCCTGCGCATGGTGCTGCGCGCGCACGTGCACTGCATGCTGGACGAGCTGGAGGGCGCGACGGCGCACCTGGACATTGAATCGCTGCCGCCAAAATTGCGCGCGCCGATGATCGAGAAGCGCGACGCCTACGAGCGCGCGGTGCGCGCCATCGTCGCCAAGGTCACGCGGCGCGAGGACGCCGCGCTCGTCACGCGTGCGATGCTGGGCGCGGTGAACTGGACCGCGCGCTGGTACCGGCCCGATGGCCCGCAGTCGCCGGACGAGATCGCCGACACGCTGTCCGAATACCTGGTGAAGGGGCTGGCATGAACGCGGTGCGGATGAAATTGCACGTCAACGGCGAAGAACAGGAGATCCTGTTCCATCCCTACAAGACGCTGCTCGAGGTGCTGCGCGAGGACCTGAACCTCACCGGCACCAAGCACGGCTGCGAGCTGGGCGAGTGCGGCGCCTGCGCGGTGCTGGTGGACGGCCAGCCGCTGCTCTCGTGCCTCGAACTGGCCCTGGAATGCGGGGGCCGGCACATCGAGACCGTCGAAGGCCTGCAGCAGGGCGACAAGCTGCATCCGCTGCAGGCGGCCTTCGCGGACCTGGGCGGCGCGCAATGCGGCTATTGCACGCCGGGGATCCTGATGACCGCCAAGGCGCTGCTCGAGCAGGAGCCCAACCCGAGCCGCGAGCGCATCCGCGAGGCGGTCTCTGGCAACCTGTGCCGCTGCACCGGCTACCAGCAGATCTACGAGTCCATCGAAGAGGCGGCCAGGCGGATGCGGGAGGGAGCGTGACGGCGAGCGCGAAGAAGAAGACTCGCTTCGAGGTGCTCGGCAAGCCGCGCCGCCGCGTGGACGGGCGCGCCAAGGTCACGGGGCTCACCAAGTTTGCCGACGACATCGTGCTCGCGCGCATGCTGCACATGAAGCTGCTGCGCTCGCCGCACCCGCACGCCGTCATCGAGTCCATCGACTTTGCCAAGGCGGCGGCTTTCCCAGGCGTGCACCTGGTACTGACCGGCAAGGACTTCCCCATCACCTTCGGCATCCTGCCGGTGTCGCAGGACGAATACCCGCTGGCCAACGAGCGCGTGCGCTACGTCGGCGATCCGGTAGCCGCGGTGGTGGCGAAGGACGAGCAGACGGCGTGGGAAGCCTGCGAGCTGATCGAGGTGAAGTACCGGGCGCTGGCCACCATCTCCAATCCCGAGGAGGCGCTGGCGACCCCCGAGCCGCGCATCCACGAGCACGGCGAGCAGGGCAACATCCACCGCCTGCAGGCCTTCGAGTTCGGCGACGTCGGCGCCGCGCTCGCCAAGTCGGACCACGTATTCGAGGACCTGTTCTTCTACGAGGGCAACACGCACCTGCCGATCGAGCAGCACGCGGCGGTGGCGGCGCCCGACGGCGAGGGCAAGCTCACGCTGTGGTCCTCGACCCAGGTGCCGCACTACATCCATCGGGCGCTCGCCCGCGCGCTGCGCATGAACGCGGCGCACATCCGCGTCATCGCCTGCCCGAACGGCGGCGGCTTCGGCGGCAAGTGCGACCTGCACAACCACGAGATCGTGGTGTCGCGCGCGGCGCTCAGGCTCGGCCGCCCGGTGAAGATCTGCCTGAACCGCGAGGAAGTGTTCTACATGCACCGCGGGCGGCATCCGGTATTGATGCGCATGCGCACCGGGGTCACCCAAGACGGGAAGTTGACGGGGATGCACGTGCAGACGCTGCTCGACGGCGGCGGCTACGGCTCCTACGGCACGGCGAGCACCTTTTACACCGGAGCGCTGCAGACCGTGACCTATGAGCTGCCGCGCTACAAGTTCGATGCCTGCCGCACCTTCACCAACAAGCCGCCCTGCGGCCCCAAGCGCGGCCACGGCACGCCGCAGCCGCGCTTCGGCCAGGAAGTGCAGCTCGACAAGATCGCGGAGAAGCTGAAGCTGGACCCGGCGCAAATGCGCCTCGGCATGGTGTGCAAGCCCGATTCGCTCACCGCAAACTGGCTGAAGATCGGCTCCATCGGCCTGGAGGAATGCATCCGGCGGGTGGTCGCGGCATCGGATTGGAACCAGCGCTTCCGCAAACTGCCCGAGGGCAGGGGCCTCGGCATCGCCTGCGGCTCGTACCTGTGCGGCGCGGGCCTGCCGATCTACTGGAACAAGATGCCGCAGTCGGGCGTGCAGTTGCTGCTCGACCGCAGCGGGCAGGTGACGGCGTTCTGCGGGGCGACCGAGATCGGGCAAGGTTCGGACGACGTGCTGGCGGCGATCGTCGCCGAGGTGCTCGGCATCGATCCCTACGACGTGCGCCTGGTCACCGGCGACACGGGCCTCACGCCGGTGGACCTCGGGTCGTACTCGAGCCGGGTCACGGTGATGATGGGCAATGCCGCGATCCAGGCGGCCGAGAGCCTGCGCGAGAAGCTGGCCGAAGCCGCCGCCGAGCAACTGATGGCGATCCCGGACCGGCTGGTGTTCTCGCAGGGCCGCGTGTTCCTCGCCGACGATCCTTCCAAGGGGATGAGCTTCGCCGAGGCGGTGGTGTTCGCCGAGACCAAGTACGGCACCCTGGGCGCGGTGGGCTCCTACGTGCCGCCGCGGGCGCCCGGCCGCTACAAGGGCGCGGGCGTAGGGCCGTCGCCGGCGTACTCCTATTCCGCGTGCGTGGTCGAGGTGGACGTGGACAAGGCGACCGGCTGGGTCACCGTGCCCAAGGTGTGGATCGCGCACGACATCGGCAGGACCATCAATCCGGTGCTCGCCCGCGGGCAGGTGGAAGGCAGCGTCTACATGGCGCTCGGCGAAGCGCTGATGGAAGAACAGGTGTTCCGACGGTTGCCGCCCAAGATGTCGGGCGCGCTGGTGCACAAATTTCCCTCGCTCCTCGAATACAAGAGCCTGACCTCGCTCGACATGCCCGAGGTGTTCACCGAGCTGGTCGAGGATCCGGATCCGAACTGCCCGTTCGGCGCGAAGGAAGTCGGGCAGGGACCGCTGCTGCCGGTGATGCCGGCGGTGGCGAACGCGATCTACGACGCGGTGGGCGTGAGGATCGATGAGCTGCCGATCACGCCCGACAAGGTGCTGAAGGCGCTGGAGCTGAAGGCGCAGGGCAAGATCCCGCGCGTGGGGCCAATGTCCTTCCCGCAGGTGCCTTATCCCGAGCCGATATACGTCGCGACGCCCTGGGAGGGCGGCGACGGCAACGAGAGCAAGAAACATGATGCGGCTGCCGTGGTTTGAATTCCGCGCTCCGCGCAGCGTCGCGGAGGCGGCAAGGATCCTCGCGGGCGAAGGCCCGCAGGCGATGCTCATCGCCGGCGGCACCGACCTGATCCCGAACATGAAGCGGCGCCACCAGTCGCCCAAGACGCTGGTTTCGCTGCGCGGCGTGAAGGAGCTGAGGAAGTCCAACGGCGCGCTGGGTTCCGGGCTGACCCTGAGCGACATCGTCCATGAAGCGGGGATGCGGGACAAGCACCGCGCCCTGTGGCAGGCGGCGGCGCAGGTGGCCACCGTGCACCTGCGCAACATGGGAACGCTCGGCGGCAACCTGTGCCTGGATACGCGCTGCACCTACTACAACCAGAACCACGAGTGGCGCAAGGCGATCGACTTTTGCCTGAAGAAGGACGGCGACATCTGCTGGGTCGCCACCGCGAGCAAGCGCTGCGTCGCGGTGTCCTCCACCGATACCGCGCCGGCGCTGATCGCGCTGGGCGCGAAAGTGAAGCTGGTGTCGACGCAGGGCGAGCGCGAGGTGCCGCTCGATGCGCTCTACAACAACGACGGCATCGACTA
>JBGPPD010000213.1:0-4748 GCA_041488375.1 Gammaproteobacteria bacterium
ACGCTGGAGGCCGGCACGCCGGCGGCGCGCAGCGCCTCGAGCACCGGCCGGGGCAGCTCACGCGCGCCGGCCGCGGAGGCGGTCAGCGCGGCGGCCAGGAGGAGCAGGCGAAGGCGGGGCACGCGCGGATTGTAGTAGGCGTGTGAGGAGCGGATTGCTTTGGCTGAAGGTGGGACTAGCCGATCTACGCCGAGATATCGCGAGAAATCAGGACAGATCAGGGACTTAGGCTCGGAGCAGAACAGGTTCGGCGTCGAGGCCATGCGACGATTGCTTTGTCATTTCTGGCCCGGAAAAACGTCGTGTGACGGTTGCTTTGTCATTTACCTATATGTCCCGATTCTCCGGGCGTAGATGGCACTCAAAGCCGGTTTACGAGATCATCGGGTCCCGCGAGCAAAATCGAGCCGATTTTCCGCATCGCACCAAAGGCCGAAGATCCGCCGCAGGACGCGACCGAACGAGGCACAAATGAAAGCCCCGCTCGAGGCGGGGCTGGTTAACACGGCGCCATGACTCGGCGCGTCGGTCAGATCACGCGGACCTTCGCGCCAGTGCCGCCGCCTTCAGCGTCGCGCGATCGGCTTCCTCGCTCGCGAGCTTGTCCAGCGCCTCGCGCTTACCGTCCTCCAGGCCCTCGCGGTAGCCGTTCTCATATCCGCGCCGCTCGCCCTGCTCGCGCCCGAATGTCGCGCCGCGGTGGTACTGCTCGTTCATGACCACCTCGGCCTTCATCCTGGCGAGGCCGTCCGCCCCCTTCGTATTGGCGAGCGCGAGGGTGATGATCTTCAGCACCTCGGCGGCGGTGAGGTTGTCGGGATCGAACTCTTTCGCCATGTGCTTCACGTCCGGGCACATTTCGAGTCGCCGTATATTGGCCATTGGGAACAGGCCATCGCTGCCTTTATCGTGTTGGTGCATTGATATCTCCTTTTACTTGCGTGGTGAAGGGGACTTACGGTTGTGCTTGCGACCGCGCCGACGCACGGTGAGTTGCGGGCCGCCCTCGCGGAAAAACGTATCCCAGTACCGATGCAGCGCGGATTTCCTCGGCGCACGCTTGGCGCCGAATCGTTCGACGCACTCAGCAGCGAGCTGCTGAAACGTTCTGCTACGAATGCGCTGATCGACGAACGCCCGGACAGCCCAGTCACGCAATACTTTGTGTGGCACGCCCGGCAGATGGCTGCTCAGCCACTCCGGTAGGTCGATCGGCGTTCGCTTTACCCTGGCGCGCGCCTCGCGCCCATCGCCTGAGCGCTTGATGCGCTTGCGCTTCGCACGGATCGGCGGGAATGGGTGGTGAAATGCCTCGTAGTACCTATGCAGCGCGGACTTGCTAGGTGCCCGCTCAGCGCCAAATTGTTCAAGGCATTCGGCGGCGAGCCGTGCGAATCCCAGCTTGCGAATGCGCTGATCGACGAACGCCCGGACAGCCCAGTCACGCAATACTTTGTGCGGCACCCCACCTCGATGGATGCTCAGCCACTCCGGTAGGTCGATCGGTGTACGCCTTGCACTCACCTAGGCCCCTACTGCAGCCCGCCGCGCCCATCGCGCGCGCCGCGCATTAGCGCCACGTCGAGGGGCCGATTCAACTCGCGCGCCGCGAGGCTCGCTTGACGTAGGACATGAGCAAGGACCCGCAGCGCACCTGGCGCGGAGGCGATCTGCTGCGCGAGCGAGCGCTCGTCGCGTCCGCTCACGCCCCAAGCAGCGAGGACCGCGTCCAGGTCGCCTGGCTCTGGTCGCGTGATGGGGAGATACACCCCCACGCGGGATTCGAGCTGCGCGAACATCGCCCTGCGCCCCCTCGCGATTTGGGTGAACACCAACTCGTTGCCTATGAGCGCAAGCCCGATGCCGCCTTCGTCGTACAGGTAGCGCAGCCCGTCCAGGGTGGACATCGAAAGGTGCTGCGCCTCGTCGATGATGATGAGGCCGGGGGAGCGCATCTCTCTGATGATGACCTCGACCAAGCCGTCAGCGCGATAGGCATTCCCGACGAAGCCGAGCTTATGCGTGATCAGATCGAGGAGCGCCGTCGGAGTCTTGTTGAATTCGCCCGCCTTCACATGGACCGCGGACTTGTAGGCGCAGCCCTGCGCGTAGCGACTCGCGGCCACCGTCTTGCCGACCCCGGCGGGACCGTAGATCACGGCGATGCTCGGCGTCATGTGAGCGAACTCGAGCGCGCCCTTGATGCGCTCGCCCGTGGGTGTCTCCACGCATTCCGGCTCCAGACGGTCGCTTTGCGACTGCTCGATCTTCTCGATCCAGGCCGCGAGTTTGTGCGTGGTCAGCTCGTCGACGAACGTTCCCGCAAGCCACTGCTCGAGGAGCCCGCCGCGCACGCCAGCTTCAGTCACAATCCGGCTACGCGGGAAGCCGGTCGCTACCTTCGCCTGGACTTGCTTGCGCAGCTCCGTGGCTGCTGCGCTGGTGATCGGGATAACCTTCATGGTGTCACCTCGCGTTTTTGCGGCTGGCTCGCCGATCCGTCGTGCGGCCCGCGCTCGAGCTGGCGCTCGGTCCGCGGCGCATCACCCTGGGGCCAGATTTGCGGAGGCGCGCCCTGGCTGCCCGCTCGACTTCTTCGGCAGACGTGCTGGGCTCAACCCGCGGCTTGGTGCGGAGGAAGTGATTCGGGATCGCTACCTTTGTCGCTGAAAGAGCCGCCGCGCTGTGGCGCGCGTTCCTTTCGGCGAGCATCCGCTCGAACTCTGCGTCCTCCTGGCGGGCGAGGCGGGCGTAAACGCTGCTCGGCCACGCGGCATGAAACTCAGCGTCCTGGCCGGCGAGCTGCTCGCCCGCGACTCGACGTTCATCGAGAGAGCGCCAGTGCGCGTGCTTGTCGGCGTCCGACCGGAGCTCGAGCACGTTGACGACCGTGGGCGCGGCCATCTCGGCCTCGAGCGCGGCGCGCTCCTCCGGCGTGAACCGCGCCGGCAGCGTGGCGGCGTTGCGCTCGACGGCCACTTCGGCGAGCTTTGATTCCAGCAGCTTGCGTCGACGTGCGGCGCGCTCATCGCGCAGCCGCTCGATGAGCGACTTCGGCATGTAGCCGCTGCGATTGCCGGCGGACTCGGCGCGGCCAATGAATTCGCCGGAAAGTCTGCGCAAAAGCACGTATGAGGCATCGTGGATGTCAAAGCAGACGCGCACCTCCTCGCGATCGACGAGCATCAGGTTGCTGTGGGGATAGGTGCTATTCCAGAGTTTCACCTCGCCGCGGGCGGCGACGCGCAGCACGGACGGCATGAAGAGCGCCGCGACCTCCTGCGGCTGCGGGACCTGCAGATCTGTGCCTACTAGGCGTGCCGCGCGGTACTCGGCCGGCGTAGCGTGCTCGCGGCCGTCGAGCTTGGGCAGGCTCCGATGGCGGTGCGTTGTGTTATATGCCTCTATCTCGGCCTCAAGTACGTCGATGAACTGCTGGAAGGTTGGCAGGCGCTTGGGCAGCGTCGAGATTTCGCCGCGCTGCGCCGCGCGCAGATGCCGGTCGATCTCGATCGTCACGCGCCGCAGCGTGTCACGGTCGGCGCCGCGCCCCTGGTAGGTTGCGAAACGCCGCGCGAGCGGGAGGAGCACGGTCGGCCAAAGTCGTTCGATCACACCGCGCGCCTGCGGATGGTTCGGGCGCCCTGTCTCGTGATGAATGCCGAGGCCGACGAAAATGCCGGTCAGAGGCGCGTCGAACATCTTATTTTTCTGGCCGCCACCGCCATCTGAGTAGTAGATGAGCGGGCTGCCGTGGCGCGACACCGCGTGGCGCAGCGCGTCGCAAACCGCGATGCAGTTTTCCGACAGCGCCACGCTCCAACCAACGGCGTAGCGCGTCGCTACATCCAGAATCACAGTGACTTCTGGGACGAACGGGTTGCCGGTGTCTGGGTGGGCGATGCGCAGTTTCGCGCTGTGCCCATCCCCGATCCATACGTCGTTCGGGTGGAGCGAGAGGAACTCGCGCCGGCGAAATGGCTGCAATGCCTTGAGCGCGGCGCCGCTGTTTCTGCCAACGTAGAAGAGCGCCTTGGGCAGCTTCGCGATTTCGCGCCGGCAACGCGCATAGAGCGCGGCGAATTCCGGCGCCGAGAGCCCTCCTGCGATTTGAGCCGCGCACCAGCGAAGCGCGGGCTTGTTCGGTCTGCGATACAGGCCGAGCGCTGCGGCGACATCCTGGTCGAGCTGCCACCGCTTACCGCGCGTGCGAGGCGCGAGGCGCGCGATGCGCTCTGTCGGCGTGGCCGAGTTGCTCGCGCGCTCGCGCCATCGAGCCAGGCACCGTGTCGAGATTGTGCTGCGTTCACCACGCCGTGCGTGCGCGGCGCGCATCAGGTCCAGCAGATCCTGCGGCAGAGAGCCGACCTTTGCCTGCTGGACAAAAACACTCTCGGCTTGCGCGACCGTGAAGTTCAAGGAGTCAGCCATGCGCAGGCACTCACTGAGCAGCGCTGCGCGCGCCGTGCCAATTTCGATCTGCCATTGAGCGAGATCCCCGAGCGGTTGTGGCTCGGGCGAGCACGAGCCAGCGTCGGGAGTCGAGCCCGGCGCGCCCTCTGGAGTGGTATTGCGCGGCGCCCCCGCGCCCCACGTGGGAGCAAAGTGCGTATCGACTAGCGCGTTCAACCGCGCGCGTGCAGGCTTGGAGGTCATCTATTCCTCTCTTGTTGTTTTTGGGCCCTGAGATGGGCGGCGATGAGCCGCTGCCGATGCGCGTGGAGCGCGCTCTTGCTGATATGGCAGCC
>JBGPPD010000214.1:0-4747 GCA_041488375.1 Gammaproteobacteria bacterium
GCGGCCGGGCGCCGGCCGGCCGGCCCGCGGCCTGCGCGAGCTCGCGCTCGCGCGCGCTGATGAGCGCGAGGCACTGGCGCAGGTCCTGGATGGTCGCGTCCGAGAGCGGGTGGCGCATGCCGTGAGGCGTGGCGGTGTCCCTGATCACGCCGGCGAGCGTCAGCTTCATCGCCTGCAGGATGCGCTCCTCCATGGAAAGTTGCGGATCGCTCATCGGGTACGCCTCGATTGTTTCATGTATCGGGCTGCGGCATCGGCAGGCCGGCGAGCTTGCAGATCTCGTAAACAGGACCAGCCGGGAAGAGGGCGTAGATGTGCTTCTCGTAGGCCTTGCGGTCGCTGAAGTGCGGGCCGCGGTGCTGTCCCAGCTCCAATACCATCTTGCGCATGGTCGGGAGGCCTTGGGTCTGCTGGTAGTACTCGCGGAAATACCAGATCAGTTCCCAGTGGTCCACGTAGAGCTCGATCCCTTCGCGCTGCGCCAGGGCGCGGGCGAAGTCTTCGGTCCAATCTTCGGGGTCGAGCAGAAATCCTTGCTCGTCGGTCTCGATGGTCTTGCCGTTGACGTCGAACTGCATGCGCGCGCCCGAAAGCGCCATCGCCTAGGCGTAGAGCAACTCGGTATTCTGCATCTCCCCGGAGGCGTCGACGTCCACGCCGACCGCGCCGGGCATGCGCAGCGCGATATACGCGGCCATCAGCATGGCGGTGGCCTGGTTGCCCTGCGTGATGCTGGTGAGCAGCTTGTCGGCGACGATCTGGCAGCGCTGCAGCCGGTCCGGCCGCACCACGAACTCGCGGCTCATCTGCCAGCCCTGGTCCATGTCGCGGTCCAGCTTGGCGTGGAACTCCGCCGACGCGCGCAGCAGTTCCTCCGGCACTTCGATGGCGTAGACCTGCTCGCCGATGACGGCCTTGAATTGCATAATATCGACCGGGCCACAGTCTACAGGAGCACCCGTCATGGGCACCCCCTACTACAACGCCATCGACCAGATGCAGAAGAAGCACGTCGACCCCGAGTACATCAACGGCTGGGCCTCCGGCTTCCTGCACAACCCCAAGCGCGAGGAGCAGCGCGCGAACGAGGCCTACGAGGCGGGCTACGCCGCCGGCCTGGAGAAGAAGCAGGGCGGCTTCGAGGCCTGGATCAGGAAGTAGCCGGCGCGGCGCCCGAGCCCTTCTCGGACAGCGTGCGCCATTTCGCGGCCTCGGCGGCATCGCGCGCCACGCCCACGCCTTTTTCGTACATCGTCGCCAGCGTCGCCTGCGATCCCGCCATGCCCTGGTCGGCCGCCAGCCTGAACCACCTCGCGGCCTCGGCCGCGTCGGCCTTGGTGCATTCGCCCTGGAAATACATGAAGCCCAGGCCGTGCTGCGCGGGGGCATGGCCCTGATCGGCGGCGGCGCGCATCCATTTGACCGCGCTGGCGCAGTTCTTCACCATGCCCAGCCCCACCTGCGCCATGATGGCGACACGGTATTGCGCCTGGGGATCGCCGCGTTCCGCCAGCGGTTGCAGCAGCTGCATGGCGCGCGCGAACTCCTTCGCCTCGAAGGCGGCGATGCCGCTGGCCAGCTCCATATCCAGTCCTGACATGTCTTGCTCCCGCGTCTATTATCCTTGACATGGCCATCCTCAGCAGCCGCCCTTCGATCGCGCTGGTCAAAACCCGCTGGCGCAAGAAGGGGGAGCGCACGCTCGCCGAGCGCGCGGGCGTGATCGGCACGAACCTGTGGAAGATCTCGACCGAGGTCTTCAAACACATGGAGAAGGAAGGCTTCCGCTTCGGCTCGGACCGGCTGGTGACCGACGTGCTCGCCGAATTCATCGCTTTCCTCGTCCAGCTCACCGACCGCGCGGTGTACGGCAAGCTGGGCGAGGCCGAGCGTGCCGCGCTCATCGGCGAGGTCGTCCGGCACCTGGCGACGACCATGGAGAACAACCAGCGCGACCTGCTCGGCCCCGGGGAATACCGCAAGCCCTTCATCGACCTGCTCAATGCCCGCTTCGGGGAATACGCGGGCTACGCCTACGCGGGCGCGGAGCCGGGCTATCCCTGCCTGCGCTTCTTCGCCACCAAGGTGTCCGACGCGATGGCGAGCGGCGACAACAAGTGGGTGGTCGAGCAGATGATGGACATCGAGGCGCCGGAAATGGTGCTCCTGGTCAGGAAGCTGGTCGAGCAGGCGGTGCCAGCAGGGACGCCATCGCCGCCTCCCGCGCAGCCGGGTTGAGCGCGAGCAGCCCGCGCGCGCACTCCAGCCAGCGCTCCCCGCCTTCGCGCACCACCCGCCGCAGCCGATCCAGCGCGCCGCTGCGCAGGAACTCCTCGTAGGCCTCCAGCGCCTGCGGGAACAACTCGCGGCGCGGGGAATCGAAGTTGGCGAAATAGAAATGCAGCGCCGGCAGGTTGGCGCGCTCGAGCAGCGTCGGCAGGGTCGACAGGCAGTCGGCCAGCAGGTCGCGCACCGCGCGCGCGACCGGCTCGCCGCGGGTGCGCGACACCTGCAGCGTCATGTCGCCCCACGCCTCGCCGAGCAGCTCGCCCGCCCTCGCCTCGCCGAGCTCGTGCAGGATCATGCTTTCCATCTCGTTGTCGGCCATGCGCTGCAGCGCGCTTTCGGTGTCGGCGATGAAATCGTAGCTCGCCAGGGCGCGCGCCATGGCCTTGCCCTGCTTGCGCCACTGGTGTTCCTCGATCTTCTCCCAGAGAGTGCGGCGCACCGACTCCAGGCGCACGAAGATGGTCCGTCCCTGCAGCGCCGCCGGGGGCGCGGACAGCTCGCGCGCGTACTCGCAGGAAGAAATGCGGACCGCGAAGCCGGCGCGCTCTTCGACGCGCAGCAGCCGGCCGAGGAAAAACACCGGCTTGTGCCAGCGTCCGTAACCGGCGCTGTAGACGCAGCCCTGCGGCAGCAGCTCACGGTTGGCGGCTTCGGCGTCGAACGGGTCGAGCCCTGCGCGCGCGAGCGGCAGCGGCGCGAACTCCTCGTCCTCGATGCCGTCCCACGCCTGCTCGCGCGCCTTGAGCCAGTCGCCCAGTTCGTCCCTGGGCAGGATGCGCGCGAACGGCAGCTCGTTCTCCCAGCGGTAGTACTCGCGCATCTTCAGCAGGAAGGTGCACAGGCCGTAGTCGCCCGCATGGCGCGCGTCGGAGATGTCGCAGTTGCGCTGCACCGTGCTCGCGAGTTGCGGAAGATTGCGCATCATGCCGTGGGGTATATACTCACTTTAGCATTCGCCGGCACGCTCGCCAGCATGGCCAAGACCTCCCGTCCCAAGCCGCATGTGACGCTCGACCTGAAGGGCGCGGCCTGCCCCGGGCCCCTGCTCGGCGCCAAGAGAGTGCTCGACGAACTGCTCGCGGGCGAAGTGCTGCTGCTGATTTCCGATTGCCCGGCGACCAAGGACGACCTGCATTCCTGGCCCAAGTACGCCGACGTCGACATCCTGAAGACCGAGAAATTGCCTCGCGGCGGGACCGGGTACTACATCCGCAAGGGCAAGGCGCAGCGCGTCTCGCCCAACGCCGTGCTCGACATGCGCGGCGCCACCTGCCCCGGCCCCGTCATCGAGGCGAAGAAACTGCTCAACGGCATGCGCTCGGGGGAAGTGCTGCAACTGGTCAGCGATTGCCCAGGCATCCGCGCGGACGTGCGCAGCTGGGTGAAAGCGACCGGCCTGGAGCTGGCCGATGCGCGGGAGAGCGCGCCCGGCGAATACGTGTTCCAACTCCGCAAGCGGTGAACGATGGGCCTGCTGGATGAAATCACCGGCGCCGGCGCCAACGCCGGCAAGGACCCCCGGTTCCCCCATGCGGCGGAAGGCTGGACGCCCGTGCTGGCTGCGGAGGCAGCGCGGCGCGAAGGCCTGGAGCTCGGCGAGGCGCACTGGGAAGCGCTGCGCGCCCTGCAGGAGTACTACGCAAGAAACGCGGCCACCGCCGTCAACCTGCGTGAACTGCACGACGCGCTCGACGAGAAATTCCACCGCCAGGGCGGCATCCGCCACCTCTATCTGCTGTTTCCCGGCGGGCCGGTGGCGCAGGGCTGCCGGATCGCGGGGCTCAAGGCGCCGGCGGGCGCCACCGACAAGGGCTTCGGCAGCGTCGCCTAGCCGCCCGGGCGCAAGGCGGTTACTTGCGCTTGAGGAAGAAAGTGAATTCCTTTTCCGCCGCGGCCTGCGACAGCAGGTCGTTGCCGGTCTGCTTGGCGAAGGCCTGGAAGTCCTTCACCGAGCCCGGATCGGTGGCGAGGATCTTCAGCACCTGGCCGGACTGCATGTCGTTGAGCGCCTTCTTCGCGCGCAGGATGGGAAGCGGGCAGTTGAGCCCGCGGGCGTCGAGTTCTTTGTCGAAGTTCATGTGGGGGTCCCAGCGTCCATGTAAGGGAGAGTCATTACCCGAATCGCGCGAGCAGCTCCGCGACCCTGCCCGCGCGCTCGGTGCGCCCCTGGTTTCCGGCCGGGAGCTCCTCGCGGATCATGCACGACACCATCTCGTAGAACGCGCGGTCGAGCGCCTTGCGCGCCGCGGCGAGCTGCTGCGCGATGTCCTCGCAAGCCTGATCCTCGCCGATCATACGCCGCACGGCGCGCACCTGGCCTTCGACGCGCGCGAGCCGCGCGTCCATCGCCCGCTTCGCTTCGAGATCATGCATGGTCGGTTCGGTCATGCGGCCAATATACACCGCAGGGTATGCGGCGGCCATCTTCTCCCATGGTGCAACGCGACATAAGCAAAAC
>JBGPPD010000215.1:0-4719 GCA_041488375.1 Gammaproteobacteria bacterium
ACGCGCGGGCTCGCACCGGGCGCCTTCCACTGCGCCCAGGCGCCGGTCTTCGGGTCGTAGCGGCTGAGCTGGCCGGAGTTCCACTCGGCTACCCAGACCATTCCCTTCGAATCCGACCACACGCGCCGCGCGCCCTGGCCGCGCGTCGGCGGCTCGAGCACGGTGGCCTTGCCGCTCGCGCCGTCCAGCCGCGCGATGTACGAGCCGGCAAGCGATGCGTAGTAGACAGTGCCGTCCGGCGTGGCGTGGATGCCGTAAGGCCCGCGGCCCTTGGGCGCGTCGAACACTTTCAGGTCTCCGGTCCCAGGATCGAGCCGGCCGTAATAGCCGCTCTGGCCGGTAAACCAATGGATACCTGCTTTGTCGAATGTCGCCGTGTTGAGGTTGGCGTAGCCCGCGCCCTCGGGCAGCGGCCAGGATTTCACCGCGCGCGTCTTCGGGTCCACGCGCACGATCGCGTTCCGGCCGCCATCGGTGAGCCAAGGCGCGCCGTCCGCAGCGAGGATCACGCCGTGCGGCGAGGACCCGGCGCCGAGCGGGATCATCTCCACTTTGCCGGTTTTCGGGTCGAGGCGTCCGAGCTCACCGCTGCGCTGCGCGGAAAACCACACCGGCCCGCCCGGCCCGGGATCGGCCCAGACGTCGTGCACCCCGACGCGCGCGGGCAGCGCGTACTCCTGCACCGACACCTGGGCAACGGCGGCGCCTGCCGCCAGCGCCAGGCAAAGTATTACGGGAATTTTCATGACCAGCCTCTGTGTTGAGTTGCGGCAAGGTTACAACTTGTTACGCCTGCCGTGGATTCCCGGGGCTAGCATGCCTCCATGGGTAAGGCCGCAAATATTGCTGCTGCGCTTGCCGCCGTGTCTTGCATGGCCCTGGCTCCGGCTGCGCAGGCCCAGAGATGGGGACAACCGCACTCGCGCATCGTGATTGGCGTCGGCGTGCCGATCGGCTGGGGATACTGGCCTTACTGGCATTACCCGCCGCCTTACGCCTACTACCCCTATTACGCCCGCCCGGCGGACCCGGTCATCTACGTGGAAAAGGGCGACGCCGATTCCGCGCCAGGCGAGGACCCCGCGCAGTTCTGGTATTTCTGCCGCGATTCGAAAACTTATTTTCCCTACGTGAAGGAGTGCCCAACACCATGGCAACGCGTCGTACCGCAATCGCCGCCGGGCTGAGCCTCGCCGCCTTGCTGCTGGGCGCCTGCGCCGTGGTGCCGCCCAGCGGTCCCAGCGTGCTGGTGCTGCCCGGCAGCAACAAGAGCTTCGAGCAGTTCCGCGCTGACGAGCAGGAATGCCGGCAGTACGCGAGTTCGCAGTTGGGCGGGGCCACCCCGGAGCAGGCGGCGATGGACAGTGCGGCCAAGAGCGCGGTGGTGGGCACCGCGGTGGGCGCAGTGGCGGGCGGGATCATCGACGGGCGCAGCGGCGCGGCCTTCGGCGCCGGCTCCGGCCTGCTGATCGGCTCGATGGCGGGCGCCGGCGCGTCGCAGCAATCCGCGCGCAACCTGCAGTGGCGCTACGACGTCGGCTACCAGCAATGCATGTACGCGCGGGGGCACAAGGTTCCGGTCGCCGCTTCGCAGTTTCGATCCGAGCCGGGCAGGCCGCGCCGCGGCGCCTACCCGCCTCCGCCGCCGCCTCCAGACCCCTCCCGGCTGAACTGACGCCGGCTCACGGCAGCTGGATCTTCCCGCCGCCGCCCAGCCCGCCCATGCCGCCGCCCGCCGGCGGGATGGCGCCCTGCGGCACGACGATGGACGAGGCCGCCTGGCGGCGCAGTTCCTGCAATTCCTTCATGGTGCGCTCGATGGCTTCCTTGGCCAGCGGGCCGAACTGCTTGGCCGCCTCCTCCAGCGTCGCCACCGGGATCTCGAAGGCGATCGGCAGCGTGCCCATCTGCGTCATGACCTGCGTCTCGCCGACGTAGATCACGGGCCGCCCGATGTCGGTGGTGGCGTCCGCCTTCACCGGCGTCAGCCGCCGGATGGTGCCGACGCGCCGATCGGTGAATACTTCCTCGAGGTAGAGCGCCGCCGGATCCATGCTCGGATCCATGCCGCGCCGGTCGTTGCCTTGTGCCATGTGCTTCCTTCCGGTTAACGGAACATTTCGCGCAGCTTAACCTTCCAGAACTTCCCGGTCGAGGTGCGCGGGATCGCCTCGACGAACTCGAAGCGGTCGGGCAGCTGCCACTTGGCGAAGGCGCTGGAAAGGTGCGCGCGCAACTCCTCGCTGCTCGCCCGCTTGCCTTGCTTGAGCACCACGCAGGCCAGCGGGCGCTCGCCCCATTTCTCGTCGGCGACGGCGATCACCGCCGCCTCCTGCACCGCGGCGTGGCCCATCAGGGAGTTCTCCATGTCCACCGAGCTGATCCATTCGCCGCCCGACTTGATCAGGTCCTTGGTGCGGTCGGCGATGCGCAGGTAGCCGTGCGCGTCGATCGCCGCGACGTCCCCGGTGCGCAGCCAGCCGTCGGCGGTGAACTTTTCCGGCTCCGGCGCCACCTCGTGGTAGCTGCCGGTGATGAAGGGGCCGCGCACCTGAATCTCACCCACGCTCGCGCCGTCCCAGGGCTGCTCCTTGCCGTTGTCGCCGATGAGGCGCAGGCCGACGAGGGGCACGGGCACGCCCGCCGACGCGTAGCGCTTGAATTTCTCGTCCTCGCCCAGCCCCTGCAGTTCCGGCTTGAGGTAGGACACGCTGCCCAGCGGGCTGGTCTCCGTCATCCCCCAGCCCTGCGTCACCGACGCGCCGTGCTTCGCGTAGGTGCGGATCAGCGACTCGGGCATCGCCGCGCCGCCGACCAGCATGCGCACGCCCGGCGGCAGCTTGTACTTCTGCGGATTTCCCTCGAGCAGTTGCGCCATGCCCATCCAGATGGTCGGCACGCCGAGCACGTAGCTGGGCTTCTCGCGCGCCATCAGGTCGAGCAGGTCCTCGGGGTGCAGGTGCGGGCCCGGGAATACCATCTTGATACCGAGCATCACACAGGCATACGGAATGCCCCAGCAGTTGGCATGGAACATGGGCGTCGCCGGCATCACGCTGCTGCTGCCAGAGAGGCCCCAGTAGTCCGGCATGGCCCCCACCAGGGTGTGGATGACGGTGGAGCGGTGCGAGTACGCCACCCCCTTCGGGCGGCCGGTGGTGCCGGAGGTGTAGCACAGCGCCACCGGGTCGTTCTCGTCGTGCTCCCGGTATTCGAATCCCGCGGGCGCCTGGGCGAGGAAGTCCTCGTAGCTGGTGAATTCCTTCGGCACCGGCTTGCCGCTGAACGGAAACACGATGACTTTTTCGAATTGCGCCTTGGCGCGGAACTGCTCGAAGAGCGGCAGCAGGATGTCGTCCACGATCAGAAACCGATCTTTCGCGTGGTGGGCGATCCAGGCGATGTCCTCGGGCGAGAGGCGCAGGTTCAAGGTGTGCATCACCCCTCCCGCGGCGGGAATGCCGAAGTAGCATTCCAGGTGCGCGTAGTGGTTCCAGCACAGCGTCGCCACGCGATCGCCCTTCTTCAGGCCCGCTGCGCTCAGGGCCGAGGCGAGTTGCCTGGCGCGGCGGTAGAAGTCGGCGAACGAATGCCGGACCAGGGACTTGTCCGGCAGCCGGCTGACGAGCTGCGACTGCGGGAACAGCTTGCCGGCGCGCTCCAGCAGCTGATTGAGCGACAGGCCGTCGCGCATCATGGTCGAACGCATCGCACTCCCCTCCTCGGCGGCTAGTTTAGCCTGCGCGCGGCGGCCAGCGTGAGCTCGATCAGGCGCCTTTGCGCGCGGCTGCCGCCGATGCGTTCGTGCTCGGCCATGCACGGCTCCAGCAGCGCCAGCGCCTTTCCGTAATCCTTCCTGGCGAACGCGCCGAAGCCTTCCGCCAGCGCGGGCACGATCGGGCCGGCGAGGAGTTGTTCCGCGCTCCGGCGCTCGCGCAGCTGGCCGAGCAGGGTTTCCAGGGCCGGCGCGTCGCCGGTGGCGGCGTAGGCGAGTGCGCGGTGCACATCGGCGAAGGCGAGGCCGGCGCCGGGAAAATTTTTCGTGCCGTATTCGCTCACCTCGCGCCAGCGCCCGTGGTCGCGCGGGCGGCCGGCGAGCTCGGAGCGCCACAGGAACGAGGCGGCGTCGCTGAGGGTGTTGATCGGCGGGCCCCAGGAGGCTCCGGGGTGCACGCCCTTGAGGTAGGTGCGCATCGCGGCCTCGTGGTCGCCCAGCTCCAGTTGCCAGAGGGCAACGTGCCAATGGAGGTGGCAGTGCAGCAGTCCTTCTTTCGCGTATTCCGGTAGCCACTTCTCGAGGAACTTCAGTCCCGCGACCTTCTCCCCCGCCTCGTAGTGCACGTGCGCCATCACGTGCGCGCCGTGGGCGCTGCGCGGGTCGAGGGCGAGTGCCCGCGCGATCGTCTTCCTGGCGTCGTCGATGTCGCCGGTTTCCACGCGCGCGAAGGCGAGCTGCGTGAGGAAGAACGGATCCTCGCCCCAGTGCGGCGCGAGCTCTTCCATGAGCTGACGCAGCTCCTGCTCGCGGCCCTTGCGGCCGGAAAAGCCGATTAGGCCGAAGACGCCGGTGCAAGGCGAAAGCACCATTGCGTCGCGCGGGTATTGCTTGAGGTGCTCGCGCGCGAGGGCGTAGGCTTTCGCCGAGCCCCCTTCGATGGGGAGGATGGCGACTTCGATGTTGTTGCGTTCGCGCTCGGGCAGGTTATTTGCCAGGTCGCG
>JBGPPD010000216.1:0-4704 GCA_041488375.1 Gammaproteobacteria bacterium
GCCGTTGACGTTGAGGGAGATGACCCTCAAGACGAGGGGAAGCTGGAGACGCCGCCGTGCGCCGCGGACCATTCGGCCGGCGCGTGGAGGAATTTCTCCACCTGCGCGAGCTGCGCGGCGGCGAGGTAGTTTTCCTGCTTCACCACGCGCAGCACGTCCCACCAGGTCGCCAGGTGGTGCAGGCGCACGCCGAGCTCCGCCATCACCTTCTTCGACTCGGGGAAGATGTCGTAGTAGAAATTCACGAACACGTGCTCGACCACCGCGCCGGCGTCGCGCAGCGCCTTGCAGAAATTGATCTTCGAGCGCCCGTCGGTGGTGAGGTCCTCCACCAGCAGCGTGCGCGCGCCCTCGCGGATATCGCCCTCGATCTGCGCGTTGCGGCCGAAGCCCTTGGGTTTCTTGCGGATGTACTGCATCGGCAGGCCCAGGCGGTCGGCGATCCAGGCGGCGTAGGGAATGCCGGCGGTCTCGCCGCCGGCCACCACGTCGAACTGCTCGAAGCCGGCGTCGCGCGCCAGCGTCGCGGTGGCGAAGTCCACCAGCTGGCTGCGGATGCGCGGGTAGAAAATGAGCTTGCGGCAGTCGATGTACACCGGGCTGGCCCAGCCCGAGGTGAAAATGAACGGCTGGTCCTCGGAGAACAGCACCGCCTTCACTTCCAGCAGCATCTTCGCCGTGGTTTCGGCGATGAAGGCGCGATCCGCGGAGTGCATGGCGGGCGGATTCTAGCAGGTCAACGCGGGCCGGGCCGGCGCGTTAAAATGCCTGCGTCCTCCGCAACGAAAGGAACCAGCGATGTCCCGTGCCAACACCGCCGCCGCGCTCCTGATCGCGCTCGCCGCCGCGCCCAGCGTCGCGTTGGCGCAGACCGGAGCGGAGAAATCCGCGGCCGACAAGGCCAGGGCCTCGAGGAACGCGGCCATCGAGGCGCAGATCCGCAGCTACCGCTGCGTGGGCGCCGACGGCAGGAAGTATTACGGCTCGACGCGTCCGGCGCAGTGCGCCAACGTGGCGATCGAAGGGCTGTCCGCCCAGGGTACGGTGCTCAAGCACTACCCCGCGCCGCTGACCCCCGAGCAGCGCGCCGCGCTCGAGGCCGAGGCGCAGAAGAACGCCGCGGCGGTCCTCGCCAAGCAGGAGGCGGAGGCGGCGGCGATGGTGCAGAAGCGGCGCGACCAGGCGCTGCTGCAGACCTACGCCAGCGTGAAGGACATCGAGTCGGTGCGCCAGCGCGCGCTGGCCGACAACCAGAAGGCCCAGCAGGACGTCGAGCGGCGCATGACGATGCTGAAGAAGCGCCAGGACGAGCTCGCCAAGGAGGCGGTCGCGATCAAAGGCGGCAAGCCGGCCAGCGACACTTTCGAGCAGGACGTGAAAGCCGTGGCCTACGACCTGCAGCTGCAGGAGCGGCTGCTCGCGTCGCGCAAGAAGGAAGCCGAATCGATCAACGCCAAGTACAACGAGGAAAAGCGCAAGTACCTCGAGCTCACCCGGGGCCCGCCGAAGTAGTCAGCGCCCGAGTTTCGCCTTCAGGATCTCGTTCACCTGCGCGGGGTTGGCCTTGCCCTGCGTCGCCTTCATCACCTGCCCGACCAGTGAGTTAAAGGCCTTCTCTTTGCCAGCGCGGTAGTCCTCGACCTGCTTGGTGTTACTTGCCAGCACTTCGTCAATGATCTTTTCGATCGCGCCGGAGTCGGAGACCTGCTGCAAGCCACGCTTCACGATCACCTGGTCCACATCGCCCTCGCCCGACCAGACGGCGTCGAGCACTTCCTTCACCATCTTTCCGGAGAGCGTTCCGTCCTCGACCTTCTGCGCCAGGCGGCGCAGCTGATCGGGCGAGATGCGGCTTGCGGCGATTTCAAGGTTTGATTCGTTCAGCTTCGCACTTAGCGGGCCGGAGATCCAGTTCGCAATATCCGACCATCGCCCTTTTGGCGCGTCCGCGAACGCCGTCATCGCATAGCTTGACGTTTCGATGCTTGAAGTCAGCAGGCCCGCTTGTGCAGGAGTCAGGCCGTAGACCGTAACCAATTTCTCCCTGCGCGCGTTGGGCAATTCAGGCAGCGCGGCCTTGGCCTTCGACAGCATCACCTCGCTGACCACCAGCGGTAGCAGGTCTGGGTCCGGGAAATAACGATAGTCCTGAGCATCCTCCTTGGAGCGCATGGAGCGCGTCTCGCCCTTGTCCGGGTCGTACAGGCGCGTCTCCTGCGCGATGCTGCCGCCATCCTCGAGGATCCCGATCTGGCGACGCGCTTCGAATACGATCGCCTGCTCCATGAACAGGAACGAGTTCAGGTTCTTGATCTCGCAGCGCGTGCCGAGCTTCGCGTCGCCCGCCTTCCGCACCGACACGTTGGCGTCGCAGCGGAACGAGCCCTCCTGCATGTTGCCGTCGCAGATGCCGATCCAGCGCACCAGCGAGTGCAGCGTGCGCGCGTACGCCACCGCTTCCTTCGCCCCGCGCAGCTCGGGTTCGGACACGATTTCGAGCAGCGGCGTCCCGGCACGATTCAAGTCAATGCCGGTCATGCCGCGAAAATCCTCGTGCAGGGATTTCCCCGCATCTTCCTCGAGGTGCGCGCGCGTCAGGCGGATCGTCTTCCCGCCCTCGGGCAGCACGATCGTCAGCGAGCCGCCGGTCACGATCGGCAGCTCGTACTGGCTGATCTGGTAGCCCTTGGGCAGGTCGGGATAGAAGTAATTCTTGCGCGCGAACACCGAGCGGCGGTTGATCTCGCCGCCGACGGCCAGGCCGAATTTCACCGCCATTTCCACCGCCGCGGCGTTCGCCACCGGCAGCACCCCGGGCAGCGCGATGTCCACCGCCGAGGCCTGCGTGTTCGGCGCCGCGCCGAAGGCGGTCGAGGCGCCCGAAAACATCTTGCTCTTCGTCAGCAATTGCGTATGCGTCTCGATGCCGACGACGATTTCCCAGCCCATCGCCTGCTACCTCGAGTACGGCCGCAGCAGCTGGCAGGCGCCGCCGCGGTCCACCAGCACCGGCTCGAGATAGCCCAGCGAGCCGCAATGCTCCGCGCAATCCTCGGCGACCAAGCGCACGTATTCGCCCAGGTCGCGCAAGGTGACCTTGCAGCGCCCCGCGGCGAAGCGCAGCCCGCCGCCGTAGGCCTCTTGCGTGAGATCGCCGACGGCGCAGCTGTGGCCCGCCGGGGCCACCTTCGAGCGCCATTCCAGGCTCTTCAGCCTGCCCTTCTCGATGGCGTAGGACAGCGTGGCCGCGTAGCGTCCCTCCGCGCTATCGCAGCGCACATTGGCGCTGTACGCGTCCATCGAGGGAAAGCTCTCGCTGAACTCGAAGCGCTCGCGCTCCTGCCCGCCGGGGGCGTAGCGCGCGCCCTTGAGGATGCCGCCGCTCCAGGTGCCCTGCAGCGTCGCCGATTCCGGGCGGCCATACAGGATCGGCGAGTTGCCTTCCTTGAGGAAAGTGACGCCGAGCTGCTTGCTCCTTTCGCCCTCCAGGAAGCGCTGCTGCAGCGTCGGCAGGATCAAGTACTCGCCGGTGAGGCGCGCCGAGCCGTCGGCGCGCGGCGTGACGTACAGGTTGACCAGCGCCGCGCGCCCGCCCAGCTGCCCGAGCAGTTCGCGCGCTTCGCCCGCCTCCTGCGCCGCCACGGGCAGCGCAGCCATGAGCAGCAGCGCGGGCAGGATCCTCACAGCGGCGTCTCCTTCGGCACGCGCCGGTGCCAGTCGGTGGCGCGCTGGTACTGGTGCGCCATGCCGAGCATCGTCGCCTCGGCGAAGTAGTTGCCCATCAACTGCATTCCTACCGGCAGCCCCTTGGCGTCGAAGCCGCAGGGGATCGACAGCCCTGGCAGCCCCGCGAGCGGCGCAGGGATGGTGAAGATGTCGTTCAGGTACATCTGCACCGGGTCGTCGGTCTTGGCCCCGAGGGCGAAGGCGGTGGTGGGCGAGGTCGGTCCCGCGATCACGTCGCACTGCTTGAACGCCTCGCTGAAATCTCCTGCGATCAGCCGCCGCACCTTCTGCGCCTTGAGGTAGTAGGCGTCATAGTAGCCGTGCGACAGGACGTAGGTGCCGATCAGGATCCTGCGCTGCACCTCGGCGCCGAACCCTTCCGCGCGGGTGCGGCAGTACATGTCGGCGAGGTCGCCGTAGTCCTTCGCCCGGTGGCCGTAGCGCACGCCATCGAAGCGCGAGAGGTTGGACGAGGCCTCGGCCGGCGCGATCACGTAGTACACCGGCACTGCCAGCGCCGTGTTCGGCAACTCGACCGGCAAGGTGCGCGCGCCCTGCGACTCGAACCAGGCGATCGCCTCGCGCACGCACTTGAGCACCCCGGGCTCCACGCCCTCGCCGAAATACGCGGCCGGCAGGCCGATGCGCAGGCCCTTCAGCGGCAGGTTCAGCGAACGCGTGTAGTCCTCCTTCGGCCGCTCGATGCTGGTCGAATCGCGCGCGTCGTGCCCGGCCATGACGTTGAGCAGCAGAGCGAGATCCGCCGCGCACTTCGCCAACGGCCCACCCTGGTCGAGCGAAGAGGCAAACGCGATCATGCCGTAACGCGAGACCAGACCGTAGGTCGGCTTGAGGCCGCAGACCCCGGTCAGCGCCGCCGGCTGGCGGATCGAGCCGCCGGTGTCGGTGCCGGTGGCGGCCGGGGCCATGCGTGCCGCCACTGCCGCCGCCGACCCTCCCGAGGAACCTCCGGGTACC
>JBGPPD010000217.1:0-4703 GCA_041488375.1 Gammaproteobacteria bacterium
ATCGACGAGCTGACCGACCTGGTGGAGGAGGCGGTGCTGAAGGAATTCGAGGCGATCAGCTCACGCGGCGGCGTGCTCGGCGCGATGGAGACCGGCTACCAGCGCGGCAAGATCCAGGAAGAATCCATGGTCTACGAGCACAAGAAGCACGATGGCTCCTACCCCATCGTCGGCGTGAACACCTTCCGCAACCCCCACGGCGACCCGGTGCCGCAGAAGCTCGAGCTGATCCGCTCCACCGAAGGGGAAAAGCAGTCCCAGCTCAAGCGCCTGCGCGAGTTCCACCAGCGCCACGCCAAGGAGGCGCCGGCGATGCTCGAGCGGCTGCGCCAGGCGGTGATCCGCGACGAGAACGTGTTCGCGGTGCTGATGGACGCGGTTCGCGTCTGTTCGCTCGGCCAGATCACCCACGCGCTGTTCGAGGTGGGGGGGCAGTACCGCAGGAACATGTAGGGCCGCGGCAAGCCGCTCGACAGTGACCTGCAAGCTTTTAGGGGTGATAATGGCCGCACCATGACAACCGCCCCCGCAGTCATGCTTTTCGGCGCGATCAGCTCGGCGATGTTCGCCGATCCGAGCGTGAAGCCGCACATTGCGCGCCTTGGCAAGATCGGCATTGCCGTGTTCAGCGTGCTGTTCGTGGTCACCGAGCTCTGGTCGCTATTCGCCTAGTCAGTTGACGGTCGCGCCGGTCGCGCGCACCACGCGGCCCCATTTCTCGTGCTCGGCGCGCAGGAAAGCGCCGAACTCCTTCGGCCCGAGGTAGCTCGGCGCAATGCCGGCGTGGCGCAGTTGCTGCAGCATCTCGGGGTCCTGCAGCGCCTTGCCGATTTCGCGGGACAGGCGCGTCACGATGGCCTGCGGCGTGCCGGCGGGCGCGAGCATGCAGAGCCAAAGCGTGGCCTCGTAGCCCGGAACGCCGCCCTCGGCGATGGTCGGCACCTCCGGCAGGTCGGGCCAGCGCTGCGCGCTCGTCACCCCAAGCGCGCGCAGGCGGCCGGAGCGTACGTGATTGATGACGTTCGGGATTCCCGCAAGTTGCAGCTTGACGCGCCCGCCGAGCAGATCCTGCAGCGCCCCTCCGCTGCCTTTGTAGGGTACGTGGATGATGTCGATGCCCGCCATGGTCGCGAACAGCGCCGTGACGAGGTGCTGTGCGCTGCCGTTGCCCGAGCTCGCGTAGTCGAACTTTCCCGGCTGCGCCTTTGCCGCCGCGATGAGTTCGCGCACCGAATGCACCGGGAAGTCCGCAGGCACGACGAGCGCGTACGGCCCGGAAGCGATCAGCGCCACCGGCACGAAGTCGTGGAGCGCGTCGTAAGGCAGCTTCTTATAGAGCCAGGGGCTGATGACGTGCGGCGTTGCGGTGAACAGCAGCGTGTAGCCGTCGGGTTCCGACTTGGCGACAAGGTCCGCGCCGATGGTGCTGCCGGCACCCGGGCGGTTCTCCACGAAGAAGCTGCCGCCGAGCTGGGCGCCGAGGCGCGGCGCGAGGATGCGCGCCGGTACGTCGGCGAAGCCGCCCGCCGAGAGCGGCACCACGATGCGCACGGGCTTCGACGGCCAGGACTGCGCCGCGGCCTGGGAGGCCAGCAGCAGCGCGGCGACCAACAGGGTGCAGCGTCTCATCCGCGGTACGCCGCTTCGGGCTGGCTGAAGAACGCGTGCAGCAGGTGGTACACCGTCAGGTAGTTCTTCTGCTGGAAGCTGGCGTGCGAGACGCCGGCCATCACCGCGAACTGCTTGTCCGGGTTGGGCAGGCGCCTGAAGAACTCCAGGAGGTCGTCGAAGCCGGCGATGCCGTCGTATTCGCCGCGCAGGACGATGGTCGGCACGGCGAGCTTCGCCGGATCGACCAGCGGCAGCTTGGAGCACATGTCGACGTAGGTGCCGGTGGGCACCGAGTCGTCGAGCGCGAGGATGGCGTCGGCAAAGGCTTCCACGGTCGCCGCGTCGGCGGTGCCGGGATGGTCGCGCGTGAAGATGCTGCGCACGAACGCGCGGTCGATCGGCCGGCGGTTCTTCGACTGAAATTCCGGGAGCTTCTTCCTGCGCTCGGCGAGCGTCGGGCTGCCTTGTCCGGTCCAGACGAAGGCGTCGAGGGCAAGCCGCGCCACCCGCTCGGGGTGGCGCTCGGCGAATAGCGCCGCTTTCAAGGCTCCAGAGGAGATTCCATAGACGAGCAGTTTCGGATGCTTTGAGTGCTTCAGCAGGTACTCAGTACCGGCAGCGAGGTCATCCGCGCCATTCGAGATGTCGCAGTTGATCTGCCGCCACTTGTCCGAGCGGCCATAGCCTTCGTTGTCCATGCACCAGGTATCGAAGCCGCGCGCCGCGAACCATTCCATCGCCGAGGAATGGGGCCGGCCGGGCACCTGCAGGTCGAAGGTCGGCTGCGATGCCATGGAGGATCCGTGCACGAACAGGATGGTGCCGGCAGTCCGGTCCGCGGCAGGCGGCTTGCGCCAGAGGA
Organism: Gammaproteobacteria bacterium; assembly: GCA_041488375.1. Classification (GTDB taxonomy): domain Bacteria; phylum Pseudomonadota; class Gammaproteobacteria; order Burkholderiales; family SG8-39; genus JAABQT01. The sequence continues at coordinate 2,474 of JBGPPD010000217.1, forward strand.
ACAGCCGAACCTCCTGCTTGCGCGTCCAATGCTCGGTGCCTTGCATCCCCGCCCCCTGGCCAAATTCCCTGCATTCTATGTAAGAATCGAGCAGCCCTTGGAGGAGGAAAAAGCTCGATGAGCATCGACATCGGGACGTACGACACGTTTCCCAAGCTGCTGCTGCACCACGCGCTGGTGCGCGGCGGCCTGCCGGCGATCCGCGAGAAGAATCTGGGCATCTGGCAGACCTGGACCTGGAAGCAATTCGCCGACGAGGCGCGCGCGCTGGCCTGCGGGCTCACGGCGCAGGGCTTCCAGCGCGGCGACCACCTGGCGCTGGTGAGCGACAACCGCCCGCGCATCTATGCCGCGATGTGCGCGGCGCAATGCCTCGGCGGCATCGCCGTGCCCCTGTACCAGGACGCGGTCGCCGCGGAAATGGCCTTTCCGATCCAGAACGCCGAGATCGCGTACGCGCTGGCGGAAGACCAGGAGCAGGTCGACAAGCTGCTGGAGATCCTGCCGCAATGCCCCACGCTGCAGCGCATCTACTACGACGACCCGCGCGGCATGCGCCAATACCGGCAGCCGCAGCTCGCGAGCTACGACAGCCTGCTCGAGCTCGGGCGCGAGTCGCTCGCGCGCGATCCGGCGTTCCTGGAAGGCGAGATCGCCAAGGGCAGCGGCGGCGACACCGCGGCCATGTTCTTCACTTCCGGCACCACCGGCACGCCCAAGGGCGTGGTGCTCACCCACGCCGCCCTGATCGACCGCGCCAAGGTGGCCGCCGACCAGGAAGGGCTGAGCGACCGCGACGTGGTGCTCGCCTATCTGCCGCCGGCCTGGATCGGCCAGAACATCTTTTCCTACGCCCAGCCCTTCGTCACCGGCTACTGCATCTGCTGCCCGGAATCCGCTGAAACGGTGATGACCGACATGCGTGAAATCGGGCCGACGTATTACTTCGCGCCGCCGCGCGTGCTAGAAGCGTTGCTCACGCAGGTGTCGATCCGCATGGAGGACGCGGGCAGCTTCAAGCGCTGGCTGTACAAGACCTTCATGGGCATCGCGCAGCGCGTCGGCGGCGCGCTGCTCGACCACAGGCCGGTGAATTTCGGCGACCGGCTGCTGTACCGCCTGGGCGACCTGCTGGTGTACGGGCCGCTGAGGAATGTCCTCGGCATGAGCCGCGTGCGCATCGCCTATACGGCGGGCGAGGCGATCGGCCCGGACCTGTTCAGGTTCTACCGCTCGATCGGCATCAACCTGAAGCAGCTCTACGGCTCCACCGAGACCAGCGTCTTCGTCTGCATCCAGCCCGATGGCCAGGTCAAGGACGATACCGTGGGCCCCGCAGTGCCGGGCGTGGAACTGAAATTCACCCCGGAGCGCGAACTGCTGATCCGCTCGCCGGGCCTGTTCAAGGAGTACTACAAGAACCCGCAGGCCACCCTGGAGGCGAAGGACAAGGAGGGCTGGTTCCACACCGGCGACGCGGGCTACTTCGACCCCGACGGCCACCTCAAGATCATCGACCGCGTGAAGGACGTGGGCGCGCTCGCCGACGGCACGCTGTTTGCGCCCAAGTACCTCGAGAACAAGCTCAAGTTCTTCCCCTACATCAAGGAAGCGGTGGCGTTCGGCCACGCGCGCGATCGCGTCTGCGTGTTCATCAATTTCGACTTCGACGCGGTCGCCAACTGGGCGGAGAAGCGCAACATGCCCTACACCGGCTACACCGACCTCGCCTCGCGCGAGGAGGTGCTCTCGCTGGTGCGCGAGTGCATCGAGCGCGTCAACGCCGACCTGGCGCTGGAACCCGAAATCGCCAATTCGCAGATCCAGCGCTTCCTGATCCTGCACAAGGAGCTGGACGCCGACGACGGCGAGCTCACCAGGACGCGCAAGGTGCGGCGCGCCTTCATCGCCGAGCGCTACCGCGCGCTGGTGGACGCGCTGTACGGCGGCAAGGACAGCGTGCACGTCGAGATGCAGGTGAAATACGAAGACGGCCGCAGCGGCATGGTCGCCGCGGACCTGGCGATCCGCGACGCGAAGACCTTCCCGCCGGCAGCGGCGAAGCGGGCGGCGTGAATCGCGCGCACCTGGTCGGAGAGGCGGTCCTCGCCGTGGAAAACGTCTCGCTCGCCTTCGGCGGCGTGAAGGCCCTGCAGGAGGTGTCCTTCGACGTGCGCGAGCACGAGATCCGCGCCATCATCGGCCCCAACGGCGCGGGCAAGAGCTCGAT
>JBGPPD010000218.1:0-4646 GCA_041488375.1 Gammaproteobacteria bacterium
CAGTGCGCTGTCGGCGTCGCGCATCGCGCAATACATGAACACCACGCGCGCCTGCGCGGGGGCGATCAACCACTTCGCCATCAGCCACTCGGGCAGCGGCGTGGGCTGCGTCGACCAGCAGATCACCATCACCGCGCACAGTTCGACGCACACGGCGGTGGACGCCAATGCGCTCACCGTGAACCTCTCGACCTCGAACGCCAAGGGCACCTGGACCGGCATCCAGGCGGGCGGCGGCACGCTGAACGACCCGGTGGCGGGCGACGGCGCGGCGACCTACACTTTCGCCGTCGGCTCCAACTCGGTGACGCTGCTGTTCCGCAACGCCAACATCGCGGGCACCTCCGAGACTTACAGTTTCAACGTGAGCGGCGGCGGGTTCAGCGAGACTACCGGCACCGCGAGCGGTACGGACGATCCGCCCTTCACCATGTACGGCGCGGGGTTCCGCTTCCGCAACATCACCGATGCGGTCGACCTGGTTCCCACCCAGATGTCGGGCAAGCCCTCGAACATCGGCTGGAACGCAAAGACCATCCGCCTGCAGGCGATCAACACCGATACCGTGAGCGGCTCGTGCACCAATCTCTTCGCCAGCCAGTCGCAGACCGTCGACCTCGGGGCGGAGTGCAACAGCCCCGCCGCCTGCGCCGCGCTGCAGGTGAACGTCAACGGCACGAACCTGCCGACCAGCACCGACAACGCCGGCGCAGGCGCGACGAATTACACCGGCGTGCCGCTCAACTTCAATGCCAATTCGGAAGCCGACACCGTGATCAGCTATACCGACGCCGGCGGGATCTCGCTGCACGCGCGCTTCGACCTGAACACGCTGGTCGCCGGCTACGAGATGGTCGGCTCGTCGAACAGCTTCGTGGTGCGGCCCTTCGGGCTCGCCTTCCCCGGCGTGACGCACGGCACCACCGCCGCGAGCGGCGTGCTCGCGGCCGCGGGCGATCCCTTCTCCATGACGCTCACCGCGTACCGTTGGGCGGCCGGCGAAGATGCGAACAACGACGGGTTGCCGGATGCGGGCGTGAACATCACCGACAACAACACGACGCCTAACTTCGCCGCCACCGCCACCGTCGCCGTGAACGCCAACTTGCCTGGCGTCGCGCCGGGCGCGATCTCGCGCGGCGCCGCCTGCGCGCTGCCGCCGAACGTGGTGCTGGGCGGCGGCACTGTCACCGATTCCAGCTGGTGCTACAGCGAGGTGGGCAACGTGTTCCTCACCGCGACGGTGAACGACTACCTCGGCGCCACCGACGCGGACGTGAGCGGCAACAGCGGCCTGGACGGCACCGGAGCCGCCAACGGCTACGTCGGGCGCTTCAAGCCGAAGGCCTTCCGCCTCATCGGCACGCCCGCCTTCACGCCACGCTATATCGCGAGCTGTTCGCCCGCGTCCAGCTTCGTTTACATGAACGAGGGCATCCGGCTGGACGGCTTTCGCATGGAGGCCATCAACACGGCCGGCAATCGTACAGTGAACTACGATGCGGCCTACGCACGCCATGACCCCGTAACCGGTACAGCTAAGACGGCGTTCACGATCGGCGCGCGCAGCGGCACGATCGACCACAGCTTGCGCGTTTCCGCGGCCTACCTTTCGGCGACGCCGGCCTGGTCGCAGGGCCTGCTCGACGTGGCAGGCGCGCCGTTCGAGATCGGCGTCACCTTCGACCGCCTCGCCGCGAATACGCCCGACGGCCCCTACAATGCCACCGGCATCGGCATCGCGCCGGTCGATCCGGACAACGTGCGGTTGCCCACCTATGACCTCGACGTGAACAACGACGCGACCGACGACCACCTGCGCGTCGGCACGACCGACGTGCGATTCGGGCGGCTGCTGATGCAGAACGCCTTTGGCTCGGGCGCCACGGTGCTCCCGGTGCCGATCCAGTTGCAGTACTGGAACGGCAGCAACTTCATCGTCAACGGCGACGACAGTTGCACCACGTTCAACCGCTCGGAGCTCGCGCTGGACTTCACGCCCGTGTCCAACCTCACGGCCTGCGAGACGGCGGTGAACGCGGCCACGGTGCCCTTCGCCTCAGGCGTGGGCACGCTCGTTCTTTCTGCGCCCGGCACGGGCAACAACGGCAGCGTGCTCGTCACGGCGAATCTCAACAGCGCCGCCGGCAGCTACTGCAACCCGGCAAGCTACGTCGCGGCCGCCGACGCCAACAAGGCCTACCTCCTTGGCCGCTGGGGCGCCGGTACCGCCTACAACGACCCGCCCAGCGCGCGCGCCGCCTTCGGCCTGTACGGCTCGCAGCCGAAGAACTTCATTTTCTTCCGCGAGAACTACTGAGGAAGCGCTCGGCGAGCTGCGGCTGGGCGGCGTAGGTGTCCAGCGTCGGCTGCATCTTCTCCAGCGCCTCGAGCCGCTCGCCGGGCGCCGGGTGCGTCTTGAACATCAGCGCCAGCCCCGAGTCCTGCGGGTTCATCGCCTGCAGCGTCTGCAGCACCGAGGGCAGGCCGTAGGCGTCGTAGCCGCCGCGCGCGGCGATCACCACGCCGAGCCGGTCGGCCTCCAGCTCGTCGGCCTTGTCCAGCCCGCGGGAGTAGAGCTCGGTCCCCGCCGCCAGCAGCTTTTCGCGCCCGGGCGTGTTGCGGTCCTGGCGCGACAGCGCCGACACGGCGGTGCCGGCCAGTTCCATCTGCGCGGCCTTCTGGATCGCCTTCAGGTGGTGTTTCCTGAGCACGTGCGCGATCTCGTGCGCCAGCACGCCCGCCAGTTCGGCTTCGCTCTTCATGCGCTCGAACAGGCCGCGCGTGATGAAGATGTGGCCGCCCGGGGTGGCGAAAGCGTTCAATTGCGGCGCTTCCAGCACGCCGAAGCGCCAGGGCAGGTCCGGCCGCTCGGCCTGCGAGGCGAGCCAGCGGCCGACGTTGTTGACGTAGCGCTGCACGCCTTCGTTCGCCATCAGCGGCGCGGCGCCAAGCAGGCGCGCGGCGATGTCCCGGCCGATCTCGACTTCTTCCTTCTCGCCGATCTCGCCGGTGGCCTTGCCCACGTTCTTCGCCGTGTCCACCAGCTTGTTGATGTCGAGGCTGCGCAGGTTGAATTGCGCCTGCGCGGGGAGGCAAGCGCACAGCGCGCAAAGCGCGAGCGCCCGGACGCGGTTCATCGCGCGCCCTCCTGCGGATAGTCCACGCGCTGGGCGCTCAGGTGTCCCTTGCGCGCAAAATCCTCCGCCCGGTCGCGGCTCACCGAGTAGTTCTCCATTTTCTTCAGCTCGGCGGCATTGGGCTTGGCGTTGGCCAGCTGCTCCTGGTCGAGGCCGCGCACGCCGGTGGTCACCTGGGTGCCGCTGGTGCCGCTGCGCGCGACGCTGAGCAGTTGCGAGACGCCGGAGTCGCCGGCCTTCGCCTCGCCCGTGCCGGCGTAGCGCAGCGAGAGCATCCGCACCCAGCCCTCGGCGCCGCCCTCCGCCTTCACGCGCGTCCAGCCGCCCTTCCTGTCCAGCGCGTTCACTTTCGCGTTCTCGGCCAGCGACGCCACGGTGGCGGCGTCGGTGGCGGGCGCCTGCTTGAGCTCGGTCGCGCGGATGACGGTGGCGGGCTCGGCGAGGCAGAGGGCCGGGGCGAGGAGCAGGACGGCAGCAAGTCTCATGGTTTCCTACGCGGTTCGAACAGCTCCACGGGCTGGGCGCGGCCCTTGGCGTGGAAAGTGCCACATGATACGAAATCGAAGGCGCCGGCGCAGCGTTGCATCGTCTCGCGCGATACCAGGATCCGGCGCCCGGCGTCCTTGGTCAGGCCCTCGATGCGGCTGGCGAGGTTCACCGTGTCGCCGATCGAGGTGTACTCGCGGCGCTTGTCCGAGCCGATGAGGCCCACCACCGCCGGCCCGGAGTGGATGCCGATGCCCACGTCGAAGTTCGTCCCCAGCTCGCCCAGTTCGGCCTTGAAGGCGAGCAGCGTATCGGCCATGTCGAGCGCGCAGGCGATCGCGTGCTGCGCATGGTCCGGGTCGTCCAGCGGCGCCCCCCAGAAGGCCATGATGGCGTCGCCGATGAATTTGTCGAGCGACCCGCCGTGGCGGAAAATGACGTCCACCTGCAGCGTGAAGTAGCGGTTGAGCACCGCCACCACCTCCTGCGGCGTGCGCGTCTCCGAGAGCGTGGTGAAGCCGCGGATGTCGGAGAACAGCAGCGTCACCTCGCGCGCCTCGCCCGTGCCCTCCAGCCCGCCGCGCTCCATCAGCTGCCTGACCACGTGCGGATTGACGAAGCGCGAGAACATGGCGATCGCCTCCTCGCGCGCGCGGCGTTCCTTCAGGTAGGCGGCGATGGCGGCGGCGAAGTAGAACAGCCACGCCGCGCCGAGCGGGGCGAGGACCGGCAAGAGGAACAGCCGTCCTACGAGCAGCCAGCTGGCCGCGAGCAGCAGCGCGCTCGCGCCGCCAAGCGCCGTGGCCACGCGATTCACGCCCAGGTTCCTCGCGAAGGCGGCGTAGAGCAGCCCGAGCAGGAGCAGCGCAACGCCGAACGGCAGCCAGGGCGGCGCGACGCGCATGGCGCGGCCGTTCTTCAGGTTCTCGATCGCGGTGGCGAGGATCTCCATCCCCGGCTGCGTGCCGGAGAGCGGCGTCACGCGCAGGTCGCCGAGGCCCGCCGCCGCCGCGCCGATCA
>JBGPPD010000219.1:0-4544 GCA_041488375.1 Gammaproteobacteria bacterium
AGCAGCTTCTTCTCCGCCGCGAAGATTTCCGGATCGAAATACCACGACACCGGCAACTGGCAGGTGGCCGGCTTCAGCTGGCGCAAACTCGCGACGTCCGACATCGGGTCCGGGGGGGTGAAAAAACGGGGCGAATTCTACCCCAGCGGGGGTTTGACCGCCGAACGGCCCCTCGGCTAAGGTTTCCCCATGGCCAAGACCGCACAGGAACCGAGCTTCGAAAAGGCGCTCGCCGAGCTGGAGAAGCTGGTGGCGCAGATGGAGGGCGGCAGTTTGTCGCTCGAGCAGGCGCTCGCCGCGCACAAGCGCGGCCTGGAACTGGCGCGTTTGTGCCAGGAGCGGCTGGATGCCGCGCAACGCCAGGTCAGGGTGCTCGAAGGCGAGGTGCTGAAGAAGCTGGCCGCGGCCGCCGGTCCCGGTGACGACGCCTGAGCCCGCGTTCGCGGACTGGATGGGGGGCATCCAGTCGCGGATGGAAGGCGCGCTGGCGCGCCTGCTGCCCCCCGCCCACGTGGCGCCGGCACGGCTGCACGAGGCGATGCGCTACGCCAGCCTGGAGGGCGGCAAGCGGGTGCGCCCGCTGCTCACTTTTGCCGCCGGCGAGCTGGCCCGCGCCGCGCCCGAGCGGCTCGAGGTCGCCGCCGCCGCGGTCGAGCTGATCCACGCCTACTCGCTGGTGCACGATGACCTGCCCTGCATGGACGACGACGTGCTCCGGCGCGGCAAGCCCACCGTGCACGTGGAGTACGACGAGGCCACCGCGCTGCTGGCCGGCGATGCGCTGCAATCGCTCGCCTTCCAGCTGCTCGCCGAGCACGCGCTGTCGGACGACGCGCGGGCGCAGCTCGAGATGGTGAAGCTGCTGGCCGCCGCCGCGGGCTCGCGCGGCATGGCCGGCGGGCAGCAGATCGACCTCGAGGCGGTGGGCCAGCCGCTCACGGTCACCGAGCTCGAGGCGATGCACATCCACAAGACCGGCGCGCTGATCCGCGCCGCGGTGCTGCTCGGGGCCGCCTGCGGCGGCGCGCTCGACGCGACGCTGCGCGCGCGCCTGGACCAGTACGCCAAGACCGTCGGCCTCGCGTTCCAGGTGGTGGACGACGTGCTGGACCACGAGGCGAGCACGGCGACCCTGGGCAAGACCGCCGGCAAGGACGCGCGTCAGGGCAAGCCCACCTACGTCTCGGCGATGGGCATCGCGCGCGCGCGCGAGCTGGCGCAGGAACTGAGGCACAATGCGCACCAGGCCCTGGCGCCGCTCGGCGCGGGGGCGCGGCGCCTGCGCGAGCTCGCCGATTTCATCGTGCTCAGGAAGTTCTAGGGATGGCATCGATCACCGAGGAACTGCCGGCCGGCGGCGCCAATCCGCCGGCCTACGAACTGCTCAAGACCATCGACGATCCGTCCGGGCTTAGGCGGCTGGAGCGCGCTCAGCTGCACCAGCTGGCCGACGAACTGCGCGCCTACGTGCTCGACTCGGTGTCCAAGACCGGCGGCCACCTGTCCTCCAACCTGGGCACGGTCGAGCTGACCATCGCGCTGCACGCCGTGTTCGAGACGCCCGAGGACCGCATCGTCTGGGACGTCGGCCACCAGACCTACGCGCACAAGATCCTCACCGGGCGGCGCGAGGCGATGGCGCGCCTGCGCATGCAAGACGGCATCTCGGGCTTCCCGCGCCGCGTCGAATCGCCCTACGACACCTTCGGCACCGCGCATTCCTCCACCTCGATCTCCGCGGCGCTCGGCATGGCGGTGGCGGCGAAGGCGAAGGGCGAGAGCCGCAAGTGCATCGCCGTGATCGGCGACGGCGCCATGTCCGCCGGCATGGCCTTCGAGGCGATGAACAACGCCGGCGCCATGGACGTGGACCTGCTGGTGGTGCTGAACGACAACGAGATGTCGATCTCGCCGCCGGTGGGCGCGCTCACCAATTACCTGGCGCGGCTGCTCTCGGGCCGCATGTACGCCACCGCACGGCGGGCGAGCGAGCACGTCCTGAAGCGCGTGGGGGTATGGGAGCTCGCCCGGCGCACCGAAGAGCACGTCAAGGGCATGGTCACGCCTTCGACGCTGTTCGAGGAGTTCGGCTTCAACTACATCGGACCGATCGACGGCCACGACCTGGACACGCTGCTCGTGACGCTCGACAACATCAAGAAGCTCAAGGGGCCGCAGTTCCTGCACATCGTCACGCGCAAGGGCCAGGGCTACAAGCTCGCCGAGGAAGACCCGATCGCCTACCACGGCCCGGGCAAATTCGACCCGGCGCAGGGGCTGCAGAAGTCGGCGCCCGGCAAGCCGACCTACAGCCAGGTGTTCGGCGACTGGCTGTGCGACATGGCGCAGGCCGATGAGCGCCTGGTGGCGGTGACCCCGGCGATGCGCGAGGGCTCGGGCATGGTGCGCTACTCGGAGCAATTCCCGCAGCGCTACTTCGACGTCGGCATCGCCGAGCAGCACGCGGTGACCTTCGCCGCCGGCATGGCCTGCGAAGGCCTGCGCCCGGTGGTGGCGATCTATTCCACGTTCCTGCAGCGCGGCTACGACCAGTTGATCCACGACGTCGCCATCCAGAACCTGCCGGTGACCTTCGCGCTGGACCGCGGCGGGCTGGTGGGCGGCGACGGCGCCACGCACAACGGCGCTTTCGACTACGCGTACCTGCGCACGGTGCCCAACCTCACCGTGATGGCGCCGTCGGACGCCAAGGAATGCCGGCAGATGCTGACCACGGCATTCCGGCTCGGCAAGCCAGCGGCGGTGCGCTACCCGCGCGGCGCCGCGCCGGGAGAAGCCGGATCGGATCTGGCGGCCCTGCCGGTGGGCAAGGGAGAACTCCGGCGCGAGGGCCGGCGCGTCGCCATCCTCGCCTTCGGCGCCATGCTCAAGCCCGCGCTGGAAGCCGGCGAGGCGCTCGACGCGACGGTGGCGAACATGCGCTTCGTCAAGCCGCTCGACCTGGAGCTGGTGCGGCAGCTCGCCGCGACGCACGAGTTGCTGGTGACGGTCGAAGAGCACCAGGTGATGGGCGGCGCGGGCAGCGGGGTCTGCGAGGCCCTGAACCAGGCGGGCATCGAACGCAGGGTGCTGCTGCTCGGCCTGCCCGACCGATTCATCGACCACGGCGATCCTGGAAAACTCTTATCTTCCGTGGGCTTGGACGCGGCCGGGATCCGGCAGGCGATTCGAAACGTAATAGCCGAGTAATTTACTCGGGAGATATAATCGCGTTATGAAACCCAAGGACCTGCACAACATCCCCGACGTCCAGGCCACCCCGGACGCGCGCAAGCTGGCCATCGACAAGGTCGGCATCAAGGCCATCCGCCACCCGATCCAGATCATGCAGCGCGTGGGCGGCGTGCAGCACACCGTCGCCAATTTCAACATGTACGTCGGCCTGCCGCACCAGTTCAAGGGCACGCACATGTCGCGCTTCGTCGAGATCCTGAACGCGCACGAGCGCGAGATCACGGTCGAGACCTTCAAGGTGATGCTGCAGGAGATGGTGGACAAGCTCGAGGCCAAGGAAGGCCTGGTGGAGATGGCCTTCCCGTACTTCATCGACAAGGCGGCGCCGGTGTCGGGCGTGAAGAGCCTGATGGACTACGAGGTCACCTTCGTCGGCCAGATCCTGAAGGGCCGGCAGAGCTTCGCCATGAAGGTGCTGGTGCCGGTGACCAGCCTGTGTCCCTGCTCCAAGAAGATCTCGGACTACGGCGCGCACAACCAGCGCTCGCATGTGACCGTGACCGCGCACACCGGCGACTTCGTCTGGATCGAGGAGATCGTCGACCTGGTGGAGAAGCAGGCCTCCAGCGAACTCTACGGCCTCCTGAAGCGCCCGGACGAGAAATTCGTCACCGAGCGCGCCTACGACAACCCGAAATTCGTCGAGGACATGGTGCGCGACGTGGCCGCGCTGCTGAACCTGGACGAGCGCATCACGCGCTACGTGGTCGAATCGGAGAACTTCGAGTCGATCCACAACCATTCCGCCTACGCCCTCATCGAGCGCGACAAGAAATCTGCTTAGCGGCGTCCTCGCCTGGCTCGGCATGAGCATCGCCGCCGAGGCCCGGGACTACGCCGCGCAGCGCGCGCGGCTGGTGGCGGAGGTGGAGGCGATGTACGCGTCGGCGCAGGCCGAAACCGGCCTCGCCGCGATGTCGCCCCAAGTGCGCGCCGCGATGGCCAAGGTCGAGCGCCACCGCTTCGTTCCCGCCAACCAGTTGGGCCTCGCCTACGGCAACCATCCGTTGCCGATCGGCGGCGGCCAGACCATCTCGCAGCCCTACATCGTGGCCTTGTCCACCGACTTGGTGCAGCCGCAGCCCGGGCATCGCGTGCTCGAAATCGGCACCGGGTCGGGGTACCAGGCGGCGGTGCTGGCCGAGATCGTGGCCAAGGTCTACTCGATGGAACTGATCGCTTCCCTGGGCAAGGAGGCGACACAGAGGCTGGCAACGCTCGGCTACGCCAATGTCGAGGTGCGCATCGGCGACGGCTACGCGGGCTGGCCGGAGCAGGCGCCGTTCGAT
>JBGPPD010000220.1:0-4537 GCA_041488375.1 Gammaproteobacteria bacterium
CCCGCCGGCGACCGTCCCCCGCCTGCGCTGCGCCTTCGCCGACATCCAGCGGCTGATCATCATGTTTTCGGCCACCGTGAGCTCGGGGAAGATGGCGCAGCCTTCGGGCGCGTATCCCATGCCGCGCAGCGCCCTCTGGTGCACCGGCAACGAGCTCACGTCCTCGCCGTGAAACAGGACCTGGCCCGAGCTCAGCGGCAGAAAGCCCATGATGCTTTCCATGGTCGTGGTCTTGCCGGCGCCGTTGCGGCCGACCAGACAGACCACCTCGTGTGCGTGAACGCTCAGCGAGACCCCGTGCAATACGTGCGCGGGGCCCCGGAAGGCGTCGATCTTTTTCACTTCAAGCATCGATGTCGGTCCCGAGCAGATAGGTGGCGACGTCGCGGTTGCGGCGGATCTCCTCTGGCGGGCCGTCGGCGAGGAACCTGCCTTCGTGCATGACGACGACGCGATCGGAATACTTGAACACCACGTCCATGTCGTGTTCGATGACCACCGCGGTGATCCCGCCGCCTCGCACCACCGAAGACACCGTGTCCATGATCTGCGCCTTGTCGCGCGTGCTCACGCCGCTGGTCGGCTCGTCGAGGAACAGCAGCTTGGGGCGCAGCGCGTAGGCGACCGCCACGTCGAGGAGCTTGCGCTCGCCCTGCGCCAGCCCTCCGGCGAGCCCCTGCGCCTTGCCGGCGAGGCCGAACTGGCCGAGCAGCTCGGTTGCCTCCTGTGTGACCACGGTGTCCCGCTCCGCGAGCGCGAAAATCCGCTTGGTCTTGCCCTCGCGCGCGAAGATCGCGAGCGCCACGTTGTCGAGCACCGACAGGTCGTCGAACAGGTTCACCAGCTGGAAGCTGCGCGCGATCCCCGCCCGGATGCGCTCGTCCACCGGCGCATAGGTGATGTCGCGGCCGGCGATGAAGATCCTGCCGCTGTCGGGGGCGAGGAAAGCGCTGATCAGGTTGACCAGGGTGGTCTTGCCCGCGCCGTTGGTGCCGACGAGCGACAGGAATTCCCCTTCGTTGACAATGAAATCCACGCCGTCCACGGCGCGTGTTTCGCCGAAATGCTTCGTCAGGCGCTCGGTGCGCAACAGGCTCATGGCAAAGCCTCGCGCCTGCGTTTGAGCCGCGCGCTCAGGCGCGCCGCCGATCCCACGACGCCCGAGGGCAGGAACGTCACCAGGGCGATCAGAATCCCCCCGAGCGTGATCTGCCAGTATTCGGTGACCGCCACCGCGTAGACCTCGAGGTAGTTGAAGATCACGGCGCCGACGATGGGCCCCGTGAAATTGCGGAACCCGCCGAGCACGGCGAAGAACACGATCTTGCCGGACTGCGGCCAGTACAGCACGTCGGGGGTGGTGAGGCCGTTGAGCGGCACCCAGAGGCTTCCGGCCACGCCGGTGAAGATCCCCGACACCAGGAACGCGAGCCAGCGGTAGCGCCAGATGCGCACGCCGAGGAAGCGGGCGCGGGTCTCGTTGTCGCGGATTGCCTGCAGCGTCTTGCCGAACGGGGAATGCACGATCAGCCACATCAGCGCCACGCACACGCAGAACGCCGCCAGCACGTAGTAATAGTAGGAGGTGATGAACTTGGCGAAGGCGTCCGCCCCCGGGAAGCCGACCAGGCCGCCCAGCAAGGTCAGCTTGGAGAACGGCACGCGCAGCCCGTCGGTGCCGCCGGTGATCCAGAAGAACTTGTAGGCGAGCGTCCACAGCACCTGCGAGAGCGCGAGCGTCAGGATGGCGAAGAAGATCCGCGTGTGGCGCACGCACACCACTCCGAACAGCGCCGCGAGCACGGCCGAGAACGCGATGCCGCCGAGAATGAACAGTTCCATCGACGTGACGCCGAGATAGCGCATCATGAGCGCCACCGCATAGGCGCCCGCGCCGAAGAAGGCGCAATGTCCGAACGACAGCAGCCCGCTGTAGCCGAGCAGCAGATTGAACCCGAGCGCGGCGATCGCCAGCGTGAGGCCGTAGGTGAGGAGCTGCGTCTGATAGGTGCTCGCGACGACGGGAACCACGAGCAACGCGGCGAGCACCGCCGCGGCGGCCGCTGCCCGGCGCACGAGCGAAGGCGCTTGCGGCGCGCTCACGCCTTCTTTCCGAACAGGCCGGTCGGCAGGATCAGCAGCACGATCGCGGCGATCAGGTACAGCGCGGCGAGCTCGATTTCTTCCCAGAACTGGATGGTGATGGTCCTGAGCGCGCTCACGATCAGCGCGCCGACCAGGGCGCCCTCGAGGCTGCCCAGGCCGCCGATCACGACCACGACGAACGAGAGGACGATCACTTCCACCCCCATGCCGAGCACTGCGGCCTGGCTCGGCACGACGATGGCGCCGGCGAGCCCGGCCATGAAGCAGCCCAGGCCGAATGCCAGCGAGTAGATCCGCCCGACGTCGATGCCGAGCGCCGCGGCCATGCGCCGATCCTGCGCGGTAGCGCGCAGCAGCACGCCGAAACGGGTGCGGTACACGAACGCCCACAGGCCGAGCGCCGCGACGATGCCGACTCCGATCATCGCCAGGTTGTAGACCGGGTAGGGCAGGCCCCCGATCTGCAGCAGCCCGAGGGAGTCCACCAGGCCGCTCGCGGTACGCGGTGTCCCGCCCCATACCAGCCGGATGGCGTCCTCGAGGACGAGCAGCAGGCCGAAGGTCACCAGCAGCTGATATTCCTCCGGCCGGCGGTAGAACCGCCGGAGCAACGTGGGCTCGATCGCCAGCCCGATGACGGCGGCCGCGATTGCCCCGAGTGGCAGGAAGATGAACAGCGCGGCCGGCGGAATCACGGCCGACGCCGCGGCCACCGACCAAGCGGTGACGTAGGCGCCGAGCGCATAGAAGCTGCCGTGCGCCATGTTGACGATCCCCATCACCCCGAAGATCAGGCTCAGCCCGGCGGCGATGAGGAACAGCACCGCGGCGTAGAAAAGCGAATTCAGGACCTGGATGACGACGATTTCCATGGCTTTTCTTATTGCGCGCGCACACCGCCAGGGCGGCCCGGCGTCGTACTGCCAGGGCCACCCCGGATGCGCGCCCGGAAGAGCGCTACCGCGTCACGCCTTGGCTTGCGGCCAGGTCTTCTTGATCCAGTCGGCCGCGGCCGTGGACTCGTTGTGCCCCTCGCCGGGTTTCGGCCAGTTGGGCGGCGCGGTGATGCTCCGGATCGGGATCGAAACAATGCTCGCCGAGTCCCACACCGGGAAATCGTATGCCGGCAGGTTCTTGCTCAGACCCGTGACCGCGTCCTTGTACCCCTGGTGATTGTCCGCACGGATATAGACATAGCCCGCGGGCGCATCGATCCCCGCGCCTTCGATCATGGCGATGATCGCCTCGTCCTCGGGCCAGCCGCCGAGCAGCTGGTTGGCCTTTTCCACCGCCTGCTTGTAGAGGTAGAGCGAGGTGTAGGCGCCGTCGGCCTCGAAGCTCGGGTACTCGTTCCAGCGCTTGTGGTAGCGCTCGACGAAGCTCTTGTTGAGCGGCCAGCGATCAGCGGACGGGTAGAGGAAGTGATAGTTCGCGTGCACGCCGGCGAGCACGCCCTCGGGGTGATCCTTTCCGATCGCGTGCGGGTAGCCGCCGAAGGCGAGCGTGGTGGCGACCTTCATCTTGTCGAACAGCCCGTAACGCAGCGCCTGCTTGTAGAACGCAACGTAATCGCCGCCCCACACACCGGCAACCAGCAGATCGGGCTTGGCCGAGAGGATCTTGGTGATGTGCGAGGTGAAATCCGTGGTGCCCAGCTTGGGCCAGGACTCCGATACGACCTCGATTCCCGGCAGCAGCTTGCCGAGCGCGAGCACGAAGTGCTCGAACACGTTGCGGCCGTAGCTGTAATCGGGCTGGATCGAGGCGATGCGGCGCACCTTCGGCCAGTGCGTCGCGGCGCCGATGGCGGCAGTGACGCCGTCCGCCGACTGGATGTTGGTCACCCGGAAGGTGTACTTCGGGTTCGGCACCGCCTTGTCGAACAGGAAGTCGGTGCAGCCGTCGTTGAACAGCGTCAGCACCTTCAGCTCCTCGGCCACCGGGCCGAGCGCGGGGGTGTTGCCGCTCGAGATGACCCCGGTGAACAGATCGATCTTCTCCGACAGCTTCATGCGCCGCAGTTCCTTCACGTTGGAGTCGGTCCCGGCGGCCTCGTCGGCGAAGATGGTCTCGATCTTGCGCTTGCCGAGCAGTCCGCCCTTGGCGTTGATCTCCTCCATGGCGAGAACATGCCCCCGCTGCCCCGGGCCGCCCAGAAGCTCGGCCGCGCCGGTGAGGAACGTGATGTGGCCGACCTTGATCGGTCTGTCGGGAATGTTGCCCTTCGGCGCCGCCGCGTGTGCGGAGCGCGAGCCGGCAACCGACCCTAGCCCGGCAGCCCCGAGACCCGCCGCGCCCATGGTGGCGCCGAACTGCTTCAGAAAACCGCGGCGTTCCTGCTGAACCTCTTCCTTGTCCATGACTGCCCTCCTCCTGTGAACGGCCGACCCCATTTAACGCCTTCCGCCCCCGCTCCACAAGGCCCTGCCCC
>JBGPPD010000221.1:0-4495 GCA_041488375.1 Gammaproteobacteria bacterium
AACGTGATCGAGGAAGAGCCGGCCCGGGGGCGGGCGCTGGAGGTCGGCGACGCGCATGGCGCGCTAATATAACCGCATGAACCTGACGGGTGCCGAAGCCGTAGTCGAGATGCTGAAGTCCCACGGCGTTGAGGTGATTTTCGGCCTGTGCGGCGATACCAGCCTGCCGCTCTACGACGCGCTCGCGCGGCTGCCGCACGGCATGCGGCACGTGCTGACGCGCGACGAGCGCCACGCCGCTTACATGGCGGACGGCTACGCGCGCGTCACGGGCAAGGTCGGGGTGTGCGAAGGCCCTTCGGGCGGCGGCGCGACCTACATCCTGCCGGGCCTGGTGGAGGCGAACGAGTCCTCCATCCCGGTCCTCGGCATCAACACGGACGTGTCGGTGTCCTCGCGCGGGCGCTTCACGCTCACCGAGCTCGACCAGAGGGCGCTCATGCGCCCGCTCACCAAGTGGAATGCCGTGCTCGACCGTTCGGCGGACATCCCGCGCACCTTCCGCGCCGCCTTCGACGCCATGACCACCGGTCGTCCGGGCGCCGCGCACATCGCGCTGCCCTTCGACGTGCAGAACGGGCCGGTGGAGCGCTCGGAGGTCTGGGGCGATCCTTCGCTCGGATCGTATCCGTCGCGGCGCGTCGCGCCGGATCCTTTCCACGTCGAGCTGGCGGCGAAGCTGCTGCGATCGGCGAAGCGCCCCGTGTTCATCTGCGGCGGCGGGCCGGTGATTTCCGGCGCGCAGGACGAGCTGCTGGAACTCGCGGAGAGACTTTCCGCTCCCGTGGCCACCACCATCAGCGGGCAGGGCTCGATTTCGGAAGAGCACCAGCTTGCCGTGGGCGTGGTCGGCTCGAACGGCGGCACGCCGGAGACGCGCTCGATCGTCGACCAGGCGGACCTGGTGGTGTTCGTCGGCTGCCGCGCGGGCTCGGTGACCACCGAGCGCTGGCGCCATCCGGCGCCCGGGGCGGCGAAGATCGTCCACATCGACGTGGATGCGGGGACCGTAGGAGCGAACTACAAGGTGGACGTGCCGATCGTGGCGGATGCGAAGTTCGCGTTGGCGGCGTTGAATGAGGCGCTGAGCGAGCTGAAGCGGTCGCTGGATGCGGCGGCGGTTGCGAAGGCGAAGGCGGAGAAATTTGCGAAGTTCAATGCGCTGGCGGCGTCCGGTGATACGCCAATCAAGCCGGAGCGGGTGGTGGCGGAACTGTCGAAGGCCCTGGACGCCGATGCGATCGTCGTCGCCGATCCCGGGACGCCTTGTCCTTACCTGTCGGCTTACTACCCCGTGCGGAAGACGGGACGCACCCTGTTTTCCAATCGCGCGCACGGCGCGCTGGGGTACTCGCTCGCTGCTGCGGTCGGGGCGCATTTCGGGCGACCGCAGGTGAAGACCGTCGCGGTGATGGGTGACGGGAGTTTCGGCATGTGCGCCGGGGAGCTGGAGACATTGGTGCGCTACAAGCTGCCGATCACCCTGATCGTTATCCGCAACGCCGTGTACGGCTGGATCAAGGCGGGGCAGAAGACGGGTTACGGCGGGCGCTATTTCTCAGTGGACTTCGGCGTGACCGATCACGCGAAGGTGGCGGAGGCGTTCGGGGTGAAGAGCTGGAAGGTCGAAGATCCCGCGCAGCTCGGCGGGGTGCTGAAACAGGCGATTGCGTTCGGCGGGCCTACGCTGGTGGACGTCGTCTGCCAGCCACTGCAAGAGGCGAAGGCGCCGGTGTCGGAGTGGGTCGCTTAGGCTACGAGCGCTCGACCTCGGCGACGCGGTGCCGACGCGGGCGAGCCGGTCGTGGAGGCGGGCCTTGGGATCGCTTGACGTGGCGCAGGTCTAATTCTACTATTCAACCGATTAGTTGAACAATGGCCAAAACCGTCCTAACCGCAGGCACTGAGCGGGCCCTCCGGCCGGGTGCTTTCTTGAGTGTATCCGCGCTCGCCGCGCCCGACATGCGCCGCGTCCACCATTCGGTCCTCCAGTCCGACCCGGCTGCGTTCGCTACCCTCCGCGGCGTGCTTGGCATGCCCTTCAGGCAGTGAATCGCCGGCTCCTGTGGCGCATAGTGGCGTTGGCGGCGCTTGGCGCCGCCGTCGCCACGGCATACCTGATGCGAGACCGGATCGCCATCGGCGCGCTTCAGGGCTGGATCGACGGCGCCGGAGCGCTCGGCCCGGCGGTATACATGGCGGTCTATGCGGTCGCGACGGTGCTGTTTCTCCCGGGATCGGTCATCACGCTCGCCGGGGGAGCGCTCTTTGGTCCAGTCTGGGGAACGCTCTACAGCTTGACCGGCGCCACCATCGGCGCGACCGCAGCGTTTTTCAGCGCCCGGTATCTGGCTGCGGATTGGGTAAGCCGCAAGGCAAGCGGCTTGATGAAGCAGGTCATCGATGGTGTCGAAGCCGAGGGTTGGCGCTTCGTGGCCTTCGTTCGCCTCATGCCGCTATTCCCGTTCAACCTGCTCAACTATGTCCTTGGCCTGACGCGCATCGCGCCGGTGCCGTACGTCGTCGCGTCGTACGTCTTCATGTTTCCGGGCGCATTCGCCTACACGTATCTGGGGTACGCCGGACGCGAGGCGCTCGGCGGCGGCGAGGACTTCCTCGGGAAAGGGCTGCTTGCGATGGCCCTGGTCGGGGTAGTTGCCTTTCTGCCGCGGTTGATTCGGCGCGTACTCGAGGGGCGGAGGTCGGGACAGCTCTGCGCGGCGGAACTGAGGCTGCGGCTCGCACGGCGCGAGGACATCACGGTGCTCGATGTGCGATCGGCGAAGGACTACGCGGGGGAACTCGGCCACATCGACCAGTCGCTCAACATCCCGCTCGATCAGTTGCCGGGGCGCCTGCCGGAGCTGGAGCAGGTGCGCGAGCGCCCGATCGCCGTGATCTGCCGCACCAACCGCATGTCAAGTCAGGCGGTCGAATTGCTGCGCCGCGCCGGTTTTCGCAGGGTGCAACTGGTCGTCGACGGCATGCTGGCATGGCGCCGGCAGGACCATGCGTAATTGGTCCAGATCCGGGATTCTGCTGGCGGTTGCAGTGACGGTACTCGCCTCGCTTCTCGCCTGGCGCTTCCTGAGACCGATGAACATTTTCGTCGTGTCCGAGGCTTTCGAGCGACCCATCGACACGCGCGGCGTGAGTCCCGTCCTGGGTACGCTGCGTGCGGAGGAGTGCGGTGCCTGCCATCAGGATGCGTATCGGGAGTGGAAGACCACCATCCACGCCAGCGCCTGGACCGATCCCTACTACCAGGTGGACTGGGTGTTCGACGGGCGCCGGCAGTTGTGCAACAACTGTCACATCCCGCTCGACCGCCAGCAGGAGGTCCGCGTCCTCGGCTTCCGTGACCGTGACAAGTTGGATCCGGTGCTCGTGCCGAACCAGGATTTCGATCGTGCGCTGAAACAGGAAGGCGTCACCTGCGCCGGCTGCCATCTTCGCGAGGGCAGGATCCTTGGGCCCAGCGGCAACCCCAACGCGCCGCATGCGGTCGAGAAGTTCGCCGACCCCAATGCCATCTGCCTTCGCTGCCACGTAGTTCAGGGCGAACGGTGGGACACGTTCTACCGCATGCCGCCGTGCGGAACCGTTGCAGAGATCGCGGCTGGGCAAGGCCGCCTCGAAGGCCGCAGTGGAGAGTACTCGGTACACAGCCTAGCCGAGATTGGTTGCGTGCAATGTCACATGCCGGCGGTCGAGAGTCCGCAGACCCAGAAAGGTGCGTCGCGTACCGTGCGTCATCACACCTGGCGGGGAGGACACGATCCGGACACCGTGCGCTCGGCGCTTACAGCATCGTTCATGGATTCAGTCACGTCCGGCGGCGGGCGTATCGCCGAGCTGGTACTGACGAACACCGGCGCCGCGCATTTCGTTCCCACCGGAACCCCCGACCGCCACCTGACGATACGTTTGCGCGCGCTCGATGCCAGTGGCCGCGTGCTTCGCGAGACGACCGAAACCCTCGAGCGCACCATCCTGTGGCGCCCGTTTATCGTGGATCTCTGGGATACCCGCCTGGCGCGGGGCGCGCCGCGGCGGTACACGCTCGATGTGCCTGCCCGCGCCGAAACGATCGAGGCGCAGGTGCGCTATCACCTGCTCGCCGAGTCGCGCCGCAAGCGCATCGGCTACCAGCCCGCAGAGCCCATCTCCTATATCGTTTTCGACCAGCGACGCAGCATCGGGCTGGAACGGACGCCGGCAACGCAATGAAATACCTTTTTAGCCTGAACGAGCCACCCGATGGCGGCGAGCGAAGCTATAACGCTCTCCGCCTGGGGCGATAAGAGAACGGGTTGCAGCGATGCAGCCCGTTTTCATTGTTGGCGATGCTCCGCCGCGCCGAGGCGCGGCCGGATGATCTCGAGCATTCGATCCGCGGACGTGCCCGGCGGGAAGAAACCAAGGTACTGGCCGTTGCGATCCATCAGATAGATGAAGGACGTGTGATCGACGGTATAGGCCGACCCGCCGGCGA
>JBGPPD010000222.1:0-4485 GCA_041488375.1 Gammaproteobacteria bacterium
AATGGTCACGCTTTGTCGCTCCACCTCGAACACCTCAATCCCGAACAGCTCGCCGCCGTCACGCTGCCCGAAGGGCACGCGCTGATCCTCGCCGGCGCGGGCAGCGGCAAGACGCGCGTGCTCACCACGCGCATCGCCTGGCTGCTCAAGGCGGGCGCGGTGTCTCCCTCCGGCGTGCTGGCGGTGACCTTCACCAACAAGGCGGCGCGCGAGATGCTCGCGCGCCTGGGCGCGATGCTCGCGCTGAACCCGCGCGGCATGTGGATCGGCACCTTCCACGGCCTGTGCAACCGCATGCTGCGCGCGCATCACCGGGAGGCGGGCCTGCCGCGCGAGTTCCAGATCCTCGACTCGCAGGACCAGCTCGCCGCGGTGAAGCGGCTGCTGCGCTCGATGAACGCGGACCAGGACCGCTTCCCGCCGCGCGACGTGCAGTACTTCATCATGGGCAAGAAGGAGGAAGGCCTGCGCGCGGGCGACGTGCCCTTGGCCGACGACACCACGCGCCGGTACGTGGAGCTCTACGCCGCCTACGACGAACAGTGCCAGCGCGAGGGCGTGGTGGACTTCGCGGAACTCCTGTTGCGCAGCTTCGAGCTGCTGTCGCGCCACGAGCCGCTGCGCGAGCACTACCGCGCGCGGTTCCGGCATGTCCTGGTCGACGAGTTCCAGGACACCAACAAGCTGCAGTACCGCTGGCTCAAGCTGCTGGCCGGGCCCGCCACCAGCCTGTTCGCCGTCGGCGACGACGACCAGTCGATCTACGCCTTCCGCGGCGCCAACGTCGGCAACATGGCCGATTACGAACGCGACTTCAAGGTGGCCAAGGTGGTCCGGCTGGAGCAGAACTACCGCTCCCAGGGCAACATCCTGGATGCCGCAAACGCGCTCATCGCGCACAACAAGAACCGCCTGGGCAAGAACCTGTGGACCGCGAGCGGCGCCGGCGAGCCACTGCGCGTGTTCGAGGCACAGTCGGACGTGGACGAGGCGCGCTGGGTGGTGGAGGAGGTCAAGGCGCTGCAGCGCGACGGCTCGCGCCTGGACCAGATCGCGGTGCTGTACCGCTCCAACGCGCAGTCGCGCGTGCTGGAGCACGCGCTGTTCAGCGCGGCGCTGCCCTACCGGGTGTACGGCGGGCTGCGCTTTTTCGAGCGCGCGGAGGTCAAGCACGCGCTCGCCTACCTGCGCCTCATCGCCGCGCCGGCCGACGACAACGCGTTCCTGCGCGTGGTGAACTTCCCGTCGCGCGGCATCGGCGCGCGCACCGTCGAGGGCTTGCAGGACTCGGCCAAGGCGGCCGGCCGCAACCTGTACGAGACGGCGCTGGCGACCCCCGGCAAGGTCGGCCCCTTTGTCGCGCTGATCGAGTCGCTGCGCCAGGAAACGCAAGGCCTGACGCTCGCCGAACGGGTGGAGCACGTGGTGGCGAAGAGCGGCCTGCTCGAGCACTACAAGACCGAGCGCGAAGGCGCCGAGCGCATCGAGAACCTGAACGAACTGGTCAACGCCGCCGCCGCCTTCAGCGTCGAGGATGCCGCGCAGGAGTCCGGCGAGCAGGAAGACCCGCTCACCGCTTTCCTCACCCACGCCGCGCTGGAAGCGGGCGAGCACCAGGCGGGCGAAGGCCAGGATGCCCTGCAGCTGATGACCATGCATTCGGCCAAGGGGCTGGAGTTCAACGCGGTGTTCGTCACCGGGCTGGAGGAGGGCCTGTTCCCCCATGAGAACAGCCTGCTGGAGAAGGACGGCCCGGAGGAGGAGCGGCGCCTGATGTACGTGGCGCTCACCCGCGCGAGGAAGCGCCTGTACCTGTCCTTCGCGCAGACGCGCCTGCTGCACGGGCAGACGCGCTACAACCTGCCTTCGCGCTTCCTCGAGGAAATCCCGCAGGGCCTGCTGAAATGGCTGACGCCGCGCATGGCCGAGAAGCGCAAGCCGGTGGTGTCGCACTTCACCGCCGGTTCGTTCACGCGCGCGCCCAAGCGCGACCCGCGCTTCGGCGGCGCGCCGGCCGGCACCGGCGGCGCGGCGAACGGCTTTCGCATCGGCCAGAACGTGATCCACGCCAAGTTCGGCGCCGGCGTGATCGTGGACGCCGAAGGGCAGGGCAACGACGCGCGCGTGCAGGTCAACTTCGGCCGCCAGGGCGTGAAGTGGCTGGCGGTGAGCGTCGCCAAGCTTCAGGCGGCGTAGGCTCCGCGGAGCGGTGTGCTAGGCTTTTCGCGATGAAACGCGAAGATTATCTCGAGCGCATCCTGCGCGCGCGGGTTTACGACGTGGCGATCGAATCGCCGCTCGAGCTCGCCCCCGCGCTCTCCAGGCGCCTGGGGAACCGCTTGCTGCTCAAGCGCGAGGACCTGCAGCCCGTTTTCTCCTTCAAGCTGCGCGGCGCCTACAACAAGATGGTGAACCTGCCGCCGCAGAAGCTCGCGCGCGGCGTGATCGCGGCGAGCGCGGGCAACCATGCGCAGGGCGTGGCGCTGGCGGCGCAGAAGCTCGGCTGCCGCGCGTTCATCGTGATGCCGGTGACCGCGCCGAAGATCAAGGTGGACGCGGTCGCCGCGCGCGGCGCGCGCGTGGTGCTGCACGGGGACTCTTACGACGAGGCCTACGCGCACGCCATGAAGCTCAAGCGCAGGCTGGGCCTGGCCTTCGTGCACCCCTACGACGACCCGGAAGTGATCGCGGGGCAGGGCACCATCGGCATGGAGATCCTGCGCCAGAGCACGCGCCCGATCGACGCCGTGTTCGTCCCGGTGGGCGGCGGCGGCCTGATCTCGGGCATCGCCTCCTATCTGAAGCACCTGCGCCCCGGCGTCAGGGTGATCGGCGTCGAGCCCACCGACGCCGATGCGATGGCACGCTCGCTGAAGGCCGGGCGCCGCGTGCAGCTCGAGCACGTCGGTCTGTTCGCCGACGGCGTGGCGGTGAAGGAAGTGGGCCGGGAGACCTTCCGCCTGTGCCGCAAGCTGGTCGACGAGATGGTGCTGGTGGACACCGACGCGATCTGCGCCGCGATCAAGGACGTGTTCGAGGACACGCGCGTGGTGCTCGAGCCGGCGGGCGCCCTGGCCATCGCCGGCGCCAAGGCCTGGGTCGAGCGCCACGGCGCGCGCGGCAAGACCCTGGTGGCGGTGGCCAGCGGCGCCAACACCAACTTCGACCGACTGCGCTTCGTCGCCGAGCGGGCCGAGGTGGGCGAACACCGCGAGGCGGTGCTGGCGGTGACCATCCCCGAGCGGCGCGGCAGTTTCCGGCGCTTCTGCGGCGTGATCGGCGCGCGCAGCATCACCGAGTTCAACTACCGCATGGCCGGCGCCGAGCAGGCGCACATCTTCGTCGGCGTGGAGGCGCGCGGGCGCGCCGAGGCGGCGCGCCTCGTGCGCGGCCTGCGCCGCGCCGGCTTCCAGACATCCGACCTGTCCAGCAACGAGGTGGCGAAGGCGCACGTGCGCCACATGGTCGGCGGCCACTCGCCGCTCGCGCGCCACGAGCTGCTCTACCGGTTCGAGTTCCCGGAGCGGCCGGGTGCGCTGATGAAGTTCCTCTCGGCGATGAACCCGAGCTGGAACATCAGCCTGTTCCACTACCGCAACCACGGCGCCGACTACGGCTCGATCCTGGTCGGCATGCAGGTGCCGCCGCGCGAGATGGGCGATTTCCGGCGCTTCGTCGCGCGCCTGGGCTATCCGGCGAGCGACGAGACGCGCAACCCGGCCTATCGGCTGTTCCTCAAGTGACCGCGCGCACGGTGCGGCTCGACGACCGGCTGCAGCGCTACATCGCGGCGCACGGCGCGCGCGAGAGCGCCGTGCAGCGCGAGCTGCGCCGCATCACGCAGCGCATGCCGCGCTCGAGCATGCAGATCGGCGCGGAGCAGGGCGCGCTGCTGCAGGTGCTGGTGCGCGCCATGGGAGCGCGGCGCTGCCTCGAGATCGGCACCTTCACCGGCTACTCCGCCCTCGCGGTGGCGCTCGCGCTGCCGAAGGCTGGCCGCCTCGTCTGCTGCGACGTGAGCGAGGCGTGGACCGCGATCGCGCGGCGCTACTGGAGCAAGGCGGGCGTGGCCGGGAGGATCGAGCTGCGCGTGGCGCCGGCGCTGCAGACGCTCGACGCAATGCTCCGGCAGGGCAAGGCCGGCAAGTTCGACTTCGCTTTCATCGACGCGGACAAGGCGAACTACGCGAACTACTACGAGCGTTGCCTCAAGCTGGTGCGCCGCGGCGGCCTGATCGCCGTGGACAATACCCTGTGGGGCGGCAGCGTGGTGGATGCGCGCAACAAGACGGTGGACGCACGCGCCATCCGCGCCTTCAACCGCAAACTGATCGGCGACCGGCGCGTGGACCTCGCGCTGCTGCCCGTCGGGGACGGCCTGACGCTCGCCATCCGGCGCTAGTCGCCGCGCACGATGCGCTCGTCGGCGTAGCAGACCGGCGACGCCATTTCGCTCGTCGGGCCGGGTTCGCCGAGGAATGCGAG
>JBGPPD010000223.1:0-4483 GCA_041488375.1 Gammaproteobacteria bacterium
CGCGACCATCGAACCTCGTCGGTCGCCAGGGCGATTTTCGCGAAATCCGTCATGAACACCAGCAGCAGCATGGCAAATGCGGAGATCACGAACTTGCCTGTGATCACGAACGCGATGGCCACGAAAGCCGCCTTCAGGATCGTCCGGCTGATCTTGTTGACGATCCAGGTCAGGATGCGCTGGTAGATGGTCCGGCCCTGCTCGACCAACGCCACGATGTTCGTCAGCCCGGGCTCGGTCAAGACGACGCTGGCTGCGCCCTTGGCGACATCGGTCGCGGTGCTGACGGCGATGCCCACTTCGGCCTGGCGCAGGGCGGGCGCATCGTTGACGCCGTCGCCCGTCATGCCGGTCACGTGCCCGGAGGCCTGCAGGTGCTGCACCACGATGTATTTGTCCTCCGGAAATACTTCGGCGAAACCATCGGCCCCGGCCAAGAGGTCGGTCGCCTCGCTTCCCGCCTGAGCGCTCGCCGCCTTCAGGTCCGCGACGCGCCGGATATTGGGCAAGCCGACGCCGCGCGCAATTTCACTGGCGACCGCCAGCGCATCGCCGGTGAGCATCTTCACCGAAACGCCAAGATCCCGAAGGGCGGCGATAAGCTGTTTGGCGTCCGGTCGGGGCGGATCATACAAAGTCACCAATCCGACCAGTGCAGGCGCGCCCGTCTCGGAGCCGCGCGCCACCGCGAGCGTCCGGTACCCCTGGAGCGCGGATTCGCCGACCCGCGCCTCCAACGCTTCGATGGCCGAAGGCTGGAGGCCGCAGGCCTCGGCGATTGTGCGCACGGCACCCTTCATCACGCGAAGCCTTTGCCCGTTCTGTTCGACGACCGCTTCCGTCCGCCGGTTCTTCGCATCGAACGGCGCGAAGGAGACGGGCGTGATCGCGGGTACTTCGTCGAAGACCTTCCGCTCTCTTGCCGCGGCCAGGAACGCCAGGTCGATCGGATCCTGGTTGGCCTCCTGCGACGCGAGCGCGCCTGCGCGCAGCACCTCTGCTTCGGTGGCCTGCTGCAGCGCGATGACGCCGGTGACGGCCAGCTGGTTCATGGTGATGGTGCCGGTCTTGTCCACGCATAGCACGTCCATCGTCGCCGCATCCTCCGCGGCACTCAGGCGAGTGACCAATACGCCGCGTTTCGCCAGCTCATTGGACCCGACGGCCATGCTGACCGTGAACATGACGGGAAGGGCAACCGGCACGGCGCTCATCAGCAGGACCAGCATCAGCGGCACCATCTCGACCAGCGGCGCATCGCGCACCAGCGACAGGACGATCACGACGCCCAGCAGCGCGCCGACGATGACGAACAGCCAGCGGACCACCTTGGCCACCACCGCTTCGATGTGCAGCTTCGGGCGCGCCAGTTGCACGAGCTCCGTCGTGCGGCCGAAGTAGGTCCGCGCCCCCGTCAACGTCACCGCGGCGTTGCCTTCCCCCTGGCGCACGACCGAACCCGCCGCGAGCGCCTCGCCCGAGCTCTTCTCGGCATTCATCGACTCGCCGGTAAGGCTCGACTGGTCGACGCTCAATGCTCCGCTCAGGAGCTTTGCGTCCGCTGGAACTATGTCGCCCGGGCGCACGCGGATAATGTCGCCCGGGACCAGCTCCCGGGCGGGAATGACCTGCCAGTTCGCATCGCGCAGCACGCGCGCACTGACCTGCAAGCGGCGGCGCAGCGTCTGGACGACGGCGGCGGCCCGGCGCTCCTGCAGGAAACTCAAGACGGCATTGACCACCAGCAGCGCGCTCACCACGGCGAGATCCGAGATCTTCCGGAGCACGGCCGACAAAACCATGATCAGCTCGAGCATCCAGGCCGACAGGCCCCAGAATTTCCCCAGGAAGGCGAGGACCGGATGCCCCTTGGTCTCGGCCACTTCGTTGAAGCCGTGCACCTTGCGGCGCTCGTTCACCTCGGCCGAGGTGAGGCCGGTTTCGGGATTCGCCTGCAGGTTTGTTCCCCCGCCGCCCTACCGGGTCCGGCCGGCTTTCACGAATTCCAGCGAGGCTCTGAACAACTCGAGGTCCTTCTCGTAATCGGCCGCCTCGGCGCGGTCGATCTGGATCCACTCCCTGGAACTCCCCAACCCGGCGGGTTGGAACGGGACCACGTTGTCCCGTGAAAACTGCAGTTCGGTTGCGGTGCCGGCGGGCAGGCGCAGTCCGACACCTTGGCCGCTGATGCAGGCGAACATTCGATCGCTGACGAAATAGGCGTCGAGGCCATTGATCTTCCGCGTGCTGACGCCGGGGAGTTTGAGGAGCACGGCGTCGATCTGCGCCTTACGGATCGACTCGGGGGAACTGGTAGGCAAGGGAAATCCGCTGGGGTTGTAAAGAACTAAAACAAGGATGGTACGGCAGAAGCAGAACGGCACTTGAGCGGAACACGAGCAATGCGCCAGACTTGCGGGATTGCCGCCTCCCGGAGCCCGAATGAGGAACCAACAGCGCATGGCCGTGCTCACCGGAGCCGGGTGAGCGCGCTCGCGCCTTTCCGCGTCCGAAGCTTCCGCTTCCAGTGGCCCTCGGACCTCGCCACCTCCTGGGCCTTCGAGATGGAGGCGCTGATCCTGGGCTGGTACGTGCTCGCCACCACGGGCTCGGTGCAGTTGCTGGTCGTCGTCGGCGCGCTGGCCTGGCTCGGTTCGCTGTTCTCGCCGATCTTCGGCATCGCGGGGGACCGGTTCGGCGTGCGCGCCCTGCTCTGCATCACGCGCGGCGCCTACGCGCTGCTGGCGGCGACGCTGGCCACGCTGACGCTGACCGGGCTCCTTGCGCCGTGGCACGTGCTCGTGATCGCGGCGATCGCGGGCCTGATGCGGCCATCCGACATGGTGATGCGGCACGTCCTCGTCGCGCGCACCATGCGCCCCGAGATGCTGATGGGAGCGCTGGGCATCTCGCGCACCACTTCCGACACCGCGCGGCTCGCCGGCGCGATCGCGGGCACCGGCGGCGTGGCGCTCATCGGCATGGGCCCCGCCTACGCTGCGGTCGCCGCCATCTACGTCTGCGCGTTCCTGCTTACGCTCGGCGTTGCCGCCTCGCCGCCGCGCAAGGCCGGCGCAGAGGCGCAGGAAATCCTCGCCGGGCTGAAGGACGGCGTGCACTACGTCTGGGAGAGGCCCGCGCTGCTCGGCGCCTTCAGCATGGCGTTCCTGGTCAACCTGCTCGCCTATCCGTTTTTCCTGGGCCTCCTGCCCTACGTCGCCAGGGACGTCTACGGCCTCGGCCAATCGGGCCTGGGCTACCTCGCCGGATCGTTCGCCATGGGGGCGCTCGCGGGTTCGCTCGTAGTGAGCGCGAACCGGGTGCCGCTGCGGGCGGCGCGGATCATGCTACTGTCCGCCGCAATCTGGTTCGTTGGCATCCTGTTCTTCGGCCAGATCCGCTCCGTCGGCACGGCGCTGGTCCTGCTATTCGCCATCGGCTTCGTGCAGAGCTTCTGCCTCACGCCGCTCGCCGCGGTGATGCTGCGCGCCTCGAGCGAGGAGATGCGCGGCCGCGTGATGGGCATCCGCATGCTCGCGATCTGGGGGCTGCCGCTCGGCCTGGTCGCGGCGGGGCCGTTCATCGCGAGCCTCGGCTTTTCCGCCACCACGCTGATCTATGCGGGGCTGGGGCTCGCGGCCACGATCGCGATCGGTTGGCGCTGGCGCCGCGCGCTGTGGCTGCGCTCGGCGCCCGCCAACGCGCATCTGTAGGTGATTGGTAGGCCGTGGCGGATTCGAACCGCCGACCAACGGATTAAAAGTCCGCTGCTCTACCAGCTGAGCTAACGACCCGGTGTCTTGAACTGCAGAAAGGGCGCGATTTTATCAGCCCTCGCGGGCGATGCGCCAGTACTCTTACTTCGTATAGCACGTGGTATCGGCAAC
Organism: Gammaproteobacteria bacterium; assembly: GCA_041488375.1. Taxonomy (GTDB): domain Bacteria; phylum Pseudomonadota; class Gammaproteobacteria; order Burkholderiales; family SG8-39; genus JAABQT01. Next base: position 3,888 of record JBGPPD010000223.1, read on the forward strand.
GCCCGCATCCGCAAACCCCGCCTTGCGGATGCGACAGGCGTCGCAGCGGCCGCAGGCGCGTCCCTCGGCATCGGGCTGGTAGCAGGTCACCGTCTCCGCCGGATCCACCCCCAGTTTGATCGCCAACTTGACGATGTCCTTCTTTGGCAAGTCGATAAGTGGCGCCCGCACCCTAATATTTCTCCCCTCCACCGCAGCTTTCGTCGCCAAATTCGCCATCGCCTCGAAAGCCTTGAGGTACTCGGGCCGGCAGTCAGGGTAACCGGAATAGTCCACTGCGTTCGCGCCGATGAAGATATGCTGCGCGCCGATCACCTCCGCCCAGCCGAGCGCCAGCGAAAGGAGGATGGTGTTCCTTGCCGGAACGTAGGTCACTGGAATGCCGGCCTTGACTCCCTGGACGGGAATTGCGATCGAACGGTCGGTCAGCGCCGACCCGCCGAATTGCGCCAGGTCGATCTTGACGACGCGGTGCTCGAGCGCCCCGAGGCGCCTGGCGACGCGCTGCGCCGCCACCAGCTCCGCCCCGTGCCGCTGCCCATAGTCCACCGACAGGGCGTAGCAGGCGTAGCCCTCGTGCCGCGCCCAGGCGAGCG
>JBGPPD010000224.1:0-4477 GCA_041488375.1 Gammaproteobacteria bacterium
CCAGGCGATGCGCGTGGTGAGCACGCGCGTCTTGCCGCTGCCCGCGCCGGCGAGGATCAGCGCGTGCCCTTCGGGCAGCGTGACGGCGGCGAGCTGTTCGGGATTGAGGTGTTCGAGGTGGAGCGACAAAGCGTGACCATTGTAAGTCCTATCTGCTATTGCCTCCGGGACGGACCGCCTGATCCCGCGGGCGCGCGAATCGCGCGTATTAGGTTTTCGATGGTGCGCAGCTGCATCCTTTTCACCGGCGAAGGCGGGCTTTTCTCGTCCGGAATCTCGGTGCCGTAACCGGGCTTGTCGACGACCACGCTGCCGAACTTGTTCTCCACGATGATGGCGCTGCCGGTGTCCGACCCTTCCGGCTCCAGCAGCACCACTTTGGCGGATGCGTCCACCGTCTGTCCGCCCTTCTCCTGCCGCTCGGTCACATCGCCTTGGACATGCGTGCCGCGAATGCCGATCGTGGCGACGCTGACGCTGACCGTCATGTTCTTGCTCTGTGAGCGCGCAATGAGTCCGCTGACAAAGCGAAATGCGCCCTTGATGAACCTGGAGTGAAACGCGTCTTCACCGGCGCCGCCAGACGCGTAGCTGTATCGCCCCACCTCGAATTCGGCATTGGGCCCAAGAACGAAGCGGGACTTGTCCGTAAACTCGATTTGCAGGACCGTCCCGGCGCCGGTGCGGATGCGTTCTCCCGCAAAAACCGGATCTCCGGCCGCCAGCTTTCGCGCGGCGCCGCCCGGCGCCTCCGCGTTGCCCAACTGGCGGCCCGTCATTCGCGACACCTGCCCGATGGACGGCGTGGCGGCGCCTGCAACCGCCGGCAACAGCGACAGGCCCAGAACGATCATTGCCAAGCCGAGTGAGTGGAGCTTCATGTCGTGACTCCTTGACCGTTTCCTCGCATCATAGACGTACTTGCTGCCCTGCCATGAACGTTCGTAGCCACAGTTTCGGGCTCCTGCTGTCGGTGACGCTGGCCGGCATGGCGGTTCTGATCATCGAGATCACCGCCACACGCATGCTGGCGCCCTTCTTCGGCAATTCCATTTTCACGATTTCGAGCGTCATCGGCATTGTGCTGGCTGCGCTGGGACTTGGCTACTACCTCGGCGGCTCGCTGGCGGACCGCCGACCTTCCGCCGTGTGGTTTTTTTCCTTGATCGTGATCGCGGGCTTCTCGGTCCTGTTGCTGCAATTGCTCAATGCGCTCCTGCTGCCGGCCTTCGCTTACCGGCTATCCCTGGTCTACGGTCCGTTGATCGTATCTTCGCTGATGTTCTTCCTGCCTGCCCTGTTTCTGGCGATGCTGTCGCCGTTCGCCATCGCGCTCTTGCACGCGCGCGAGCCCGACAGGGGCGTCGGCAAAGCATCGGGGCTGGTGTTTTTCTGGTCAACACTGGGCAGCATCGCGGGCACCCTGGGCACGGGCTTCCTGTTGATCCCGCATTGGGGCATCGGCAACATCATCATCGGCGTCGGATCGGGCCTGGTGCTGCTTGGCGGCATCGGACTGTTGCTGACGCGCAAGCTGCCGAACGTGCTTCCCCTCGGCCTGGCGTTCCTTGGGCTGGTCTCCGGCATTGCCCTGCGGCAACTCGGAGCGGGGAATGACCGCGGCGTGGTGTTCGCCGCGGATGGTCTGTACGAAAGGATCGTGATCCGCGATATAGCCCTTCGCGATCGCACCGCGCGCATCCTGTTGCAGGACCGCAATGTGAACGGCGGCTTGTACCTGGATGACGGCAGCATGGCGTTTGACTACACCAAGTACTTCGACCTGTATCGGCTGTTCACTCCCGAATTGAAGACCGCCCTGGCGATCGGCGGCGGCGCCTACAGCGTGCCCAGGTCCATTCTGCACGACTCGCCGCGGGCCATCGTGGATGTGGCGGAAATCGATCCGTCGCTGCATGCACTCGCGCTCCGGTATTTCGCCCTTCCCGACGACCCGAGGCTGAGGAATCACGCGATCGACGGGCGCCGGTTCCTGCACCAGTCCCCCGAGCGCTACGACCTGGTGTTCTCGGATGCGTATCGCTCGCTGATTTCCGCGCCTGCGCAGTTCAGCACCCTCGAGTTCTTCCGCCTGGCCAAGAGCAAGCTGAGGGAAAACGGCGTGCTGATCGCCAATTTCTACGGCAGCCTGGCACCGGATTGCCGGGCGATGGTCTATGCCGCGTTCAAAACCATGCGCAGCGCCTTTCCGCAGGTCTATGTCATCGCGACGGTCGATCCCGCGAGCGAGGAACTGCAGAATTTCATCTTCATCGGGCACAACGCCTCGAATCCGGACCAACGCACAGACTTGCGCCGGGCGGCAGCGGTCGAGTTCGCCTACCCGATGCTGAAAGGCGTTGCCGCGCTGGAATTGCGCACGACGGACGCGTTGCTCGCTGCGCACCCCGTGCTGACCGACGACTACGCCCCGGTGGAGTACTACGCGGCGAACGCGATCCGCCGCTATGACGCCGCTTCAAGAAGAACGCGTTGAAGCGCTTCTACAGGTCGACGCGCAGCGTCATCGCGAAGCCGTATTCGGTGACCTGGTCCTTGGCGAGGCGCGAATTGAACAGAAAGTTCGCCGTCAGGCCCTTGCCGAAATGGCGCCACCCGGCAGCCAGCACGACGCTATCGGGATCGTTGGCCGGCTGCGCGCCCGTCGCGAACTGGATCCTCTGGTCGTCCCGGGAGTTTTCGTACGTCAAGCCGACGAAGGTTTCCGCATTGCCGCGGCCATAGGCGGCCTCCCCCAGCAGGTTCCATTGCCGTGAGGTCTGCTTGGCGGCGGCCACCGCGCTGCCGTCGCTTTCCACGTAAGCGTCCTGCTCCCGCTTCGACCCGAGGAAGCCCAGCGAGCTGGTCAGTTTCCAGTTGCCCCGGGCCGAGACATTGGTCAGGTTCGTCGACACGAAACCGCGTTTGGATGCAAATTCACTGTCCACGGCAACCGTGGCCAGAGGCACGAGGATCGAACCTATGGTCCTGGACTGACGGGTGTTGAACCGGCCGTACCCTCCGATCAGGTCCAGGCTCCAGGTGTCGGACAGCAGCAAGGAGAAATAGGGATTCAGATTGAAGCCGCGCGTCCTTTCGTTGCCGGCATTGAATGTGGTGTCGAAATTGCTCGCTTCATGGCCAACGGAGACTCCCAAGACGTACTTGTCCGATCGCGTGAGGTCGAAGCCGGCCAGCAGGTTGTGCGTGGCGCCATGGAAGGCGGTCCGGGAGAATTCGTTTTCCAGCGAGTTGATCGCGGTGCTGATCCACAGGCTTTGGCCATCGCCGCTGCTTCCGCTCCCCGCGCCGGAGGGGTCATCGAGGGCGGCGGCAAGGAAATTGACGTCGCTGCGGGTGCCCGGGTCGGCGTTGGCCGCCAGCATGCGGCCCGCCTGCGTCACTTTTTCGGGGCTTCTCGGGCGCCGATGACTGAGCAGCTGCGTCCTGATGGCTCCCGCGATCGCCTGCACCTGCGGCTCGAGGGTGGACGTGTCGGTAATGGTATTGCTGGGGCTGAATTGCTCCTGCGGAGGCAGGATCAGCGTGAAGGCCAGAGCAGTGCTGCCGTACGACAACAACGCACAAGCGAGAATCCTGCTGAGGCTCTTCTGGAGCACGGTGTCCTCCTGAACGGGGGCGCAGTCCCGTATCGCGAGGCCAGAATAGTGCAAGTCAGGGCCGCTGACAACGTGAAGTTGCCTGCGGCATGCAACTAGCCGGAAACCTTCGGCTCCTCCACGCCATGCATGCCGCGCAGCTGCGCGGCGAGCGCTTCGGCGTCGGCCTTGCTCGGCAGGTGCGAGATGCGCACGACGTAGACGCGTTTGCCGCCCGCCTTGAGCGGATGGATCTCCGCGGCGTAGCCGGCGGTGCGCAGCTGCCCGTACACCGCGAGCGCTTCGCTCTGCGTCGCAGCGCGGGCCAGCGTCACGCGCCACTTGCCGCCGCGGCGCACCGCGCCCTGGCCGTCGCTGATCTCGGTCTGCTGCGCCCACTCGGCGAGCTGCGTCGGCTCGACCAGGCCCACCGGCTGCGTCTGGCCCTTGTCGCGCTGGTAGAACTGGCGCTCCTGGTCCATGGTCACCGCCGTTTCGCCCTCGGCGCCGACTTCGATCTTGCCCTCGATCAGGCACACGACCTGGCGCTCGCCGCTCGACTTGCCCCACAGGTCGGTGCCGCGGATGCCCGCGGTCACCGTGGCGACGCGGATGCTCACTTCGCGGCGGCGCTCCTTGGCGAGGATGTCGGTGGTGAAGCGGAACGCGCCTTCGAGCACGTTCAGCGCCGCCTTGAAGAAGCCGCCGCGGTCGGGCGCGAGCTCGAGGATGCGCAGCGACGCGTTCTCGCCCAGCTTGACCAGGCTGCCCTCGGCAAGCTTGATGTACAGGCGCGAGCCGGCGCCGGTCATCACCTCGTCGCCGCCGTGCAACTCCATGCCGGGCGCGAGCGGGATGCGGCGCATGGCGCCGGCGGC
>JBGPPD010000225.1:0-4468 GCA_041488375.1 Gammaproteobacteria bacterium
GGATTGACGAAGCGCGAGAACATGGCGATCGCCTCCTCGCGCGCGCGGCGTTCCTTCAGGTAGGCGGCGATGGCGGCGGCGAAGTAGAACAGCCACGCCGCGCCGAGCGGGGCGAGGACCGGCAGGAGGAACAGCCGTCCCACGAGCAGCCAGCTGGCCGCGAGCAGCAGCGCGCTCGCGCCGCCAAGCGCCGCGGCCACGCGATTCACACCCAGATTCCTCGCGAAGGCGGCGTAGAGCAGCCCGAGCAGGAGCAGCGCGACGCCGAACGGCAGCCAGGGCGGCGCGACGCGCATGGCGCGGCCGTTCTTCAGGTTTTCGATCGCGGTGGCGAGGATCTCCATCCCCGGCTGCGTGCCGGAGAGCGGCGTCACGCGCAGGTCGCCGAGGCCCGCCGCCGCCGCGCCGATCACCACGATCTTCCCCTTGAACTCCTCCTGCGGACGCTTTCGCAGCGAGCGCCCGAAGTCTTCGTACAGGTCGCTGAAGGACACCGAGGGCAGGCCGCGCGACTTGCCGCGCCAGGCAAGGCGCAGGTCCGGCGCGTCCGGCACCGGATAGCCAAGGTCGAGCGCAACCCGCGCCGGCAGCGAGGCGATGTCCCAGCCGCGCACCGTAGAGAGCAGCGCGTAGCGCCGTCCGACGTCGTCCTTGTCCTCGAGAAAATTGATCGTTCCGCCGCGCCAGAGCTCCGGGGGCAGCGCGAGCGGCGGCACCACCGCGATGCGCGCGTGCGGGTCGGCGCCGGGCCGGCGCAGGAGGCCGAGGACCGGAGCGTACTCGGCCGCGCTTAAGCCGCTCGCGTGGTCTTTCGCATCCAGCAGCAGCATCGGGAAGTAGAGCAGGTCGCGGTAGGGCGAGGCCGTCTCGGCGAAGCTCTGGTCGCCCTGCGGGCGGAACTTGTCCGGCTCGGAGAACATGATGTCAAACACCACCGCGCGCGGCTTCTGCGGCATCAGTCCGCGCAGCAGCTCCGCGTAGACTTCCCTCGGCCAGGGGAAGCGCCCCGCCTCGCCCTGCATCGCGGCGAGGCTCTTCTCGTCGATGTCCACCAGCACTACGTCCGGGTCGGGCGCGAGGCGCGCCGCGTGCCAGCGCGTGAAGGCGTCCAGCAGCCGGTTCTCCAGCGGCTGGAGCGAGTGCAGCAGGAAGATTTCGAGCGCCGCGAGGGTGAGCGCGGCGGCCGCGAAGGCGGCGAGGAGGCTGCTGCTGCTGCGATCCGGGGGCCGGCGCGTCACGCCGGCAGTGTAAGGCCCTTCTCGCGGTAGATGCGCAGGCACGCGTTGGCCACCTGCGGGTCGTAGACGGTGCCGCGGCCGCGCTCGATCTCTGCGAGCGCCTTGTCGATGCCCAGGCTCGGCCGGTAGGGGCGGTGCGATGACATCGCCTCCAGCGTATCGGCAACGCCGAGGATGCGCGCCTCGAGCAGGATCGCCTCGCCCTTCAGGCCGCGCGGGTAGCCGCTGCCGTCCATGCGTTCATGGTGCTGGCGGGCGACCTCGGCGACTGGCCAGGGAAACTCCACCTCCTTGAGCACGTCGTAGCCGAGCTGCGCGTGCTGCTTGACGAGCTCGTACTCGGCGGGCGTGAGGCGGCTGGGCTTGGAGAGGATCTCGGCGGGCACCGCGATCTTGCCCACGTCGTGCACGCTGCCCGCGACGCGCAGGCCCTCGATGCGCTCCGCCGCGAGGCCGAGTTCGGTCCCGAGCGCGGCGCAGATCTCGCCCACGCGGCGCTCGTGCCCCTGCGTGTAGGGGTCGCGCAGCTCGACCATCTTCGAGACCACCTCCAGCGTGCCGTGCATGGCGCGCTCGAGCTTCTTCACGTAGCCCTTGATTTCCTCTTCGGCGCGCAGCAGCTCGGTGACGTCCTGGACGGTGGCGATCACCACGGGCCGGCCGCGGTAGCTGCCCGCGGTGCCGTGGGCGCCCAGCGTGACGCGCGACCCGTCCTTGCGCAGTGCGTCGAAGTGGTAGCGCGTGCTGCGCGCTTCGCCGGCCATGCGCTGGCCCAGGTTGGCGCGCACCAGCTCGCGGTTCTCCGGCACGACGAACTCGAGCACCGGCTTGCCGACCAGCTCCCGCTCGGCCGCGTACCCGAGGATGGCGGCCAGCCTCGGGTTGACGTAGATGAAGCGCCCGTCCTCGCCGATGATGCAGGTTCCCGAGATCGACTGCTCGATCATGGCGCGGAAACGCTCCTCGCTCTCGCGCAGCGATTGCTCGGCGAGCAGGCGCTCGGAAATGTCCTGCAGGGTGCCGATGACGGCGGGCCGGCCGTTGTAGCTCGCCGCCGTACCGTGCACGCCGACATCGACGAGGCTGCCGTCCTTGCGCAGGCCCGAGAAGTTGTAGGCGACGCTGCGTGCCTCTCCCGCCAGCCGGCGCCGAAGGTTCTCGCCGACCAACGCCCGGTCCTTGGGCGCGATGAGCTCGTCCGGCGCGTGGCCGATCACTTCATCGGGCGAGGTGTAGCCGAAGATCTGCGCCATGCGCGGGTTGACGTAGGCGAAGCGGCCGTCCTGGATCACGTAGATGCCGGAGATCGACTGCTCGACCAGCGCGCGAAAACGCTCAGCGCTCGCGGCGAGCTCGCCGGCCGCGCCGGACTTCGTCTCACGGTGTTTGGGCCGTCGTGGTTGTTCCATCTCCCCAGGAGATACGAATTTGGCTGCCGCTATCCTAATCCCGGCGCGCCCGCGCCTACAGCCCCAGCCGCCGCCAGATTTCAGTGCTGAGCGCCGCCTGGTTGAGGGTGTAGAAGTGCAGCCCCGGGGCGCCAGCGGTGAGAAGCATCTCGCAAAGAGAAGTCACGACGTCCAGCCCGAAGGCGCGGATCGAGGCGCTGTCGTCGCGGTAGCCTTCGAGCTTGAGGCGCATCCAGCGCGGGATCTCGGCGCCGCAGGCGTCCGAAAAGCGCGCCAGCTGCGTGAAGTTCCCGATCGGCATGACGCCGGGGACGATGGGCACGGCGATGCCCGCCGCGTGGGCGTCGTCCACGAAGCGCAAGTAGGCATCGGCGTTGTAGAGTACTGGGTGATGGCGCCGTTCGCGCCCGCGTCGGCCTTCTTCTTGAAGTTCTTCACCTCGTCGGCGGCGTTGCGCGTCTGCGGGTGGTACTCGGGGTAGCAGGCGACCTCGATGTGGAACCAGTCGCCGGTCGACTGGCGGATGAAGGCCACCAGTTCGCTCGCGTAGCGGAACTCTCCCGAGGCGGCGATGCCCGAAGGCAGGTCGCCGCGCAGCGCGACCAGGTGGCGGATGCCGTTCAACTTGTAGCGCTCGAGCTGCTCGAGCACGTCCTTCCGGGTCGAGGCGACGCAGGAGATGTGCGGCGCTGCCTGGTGCCCGGCGGCGATGATCTCGAGCACCGTTTCCAGCGTGTCTTCGCGCGTGGAGCCGCCCGCGCCGTAGGTGCAGGAAAAGAAGCGCGGCTTGAGCTTCGCCAGTGCCTGCCAGGTAACGCGCAGCTTCTCGCGTCCTTCGGGCGTCCTCGGCGGGAAGAACTCGAAGGAGAACTCGCGCGCCTCGGCCGCCATCAGGCCCTGCCGTCGATGTACGGCTTCAGGGCCGCGAATACGGCGCGGTTCGCCGGGGCCTCCAACTCCGCCTCGCGCGACATGCGCGCCACCGCTCCGGAGAGCCAGGGCGCCTCGAGCTTGTCGCCGGCTTCGAGGTCGGCGGCCATCGAGGCGCGCATCTCCGCGGGCAGTCCTTCCACGAACTTCATCGTCAGCGCGACAAAATCGTCGGCCAGCTTCACGCCGCGCTTCCTGCCGAGCGCCCAGGTCTCGCGCATTACCGTCTCCAGCAGCCAGCGCATGTCGGGGTCGGCGCGCACCACGCCGACGTTCTTGCGAGTCACGGTGGTGGTCGCCGAGATGGCCACCAGCAGCACGAACTTCTCCCAGAGGACCTTGACGATATCGTCGGTGAGCTCCGAGTCGATCTTCGCGTCCTTGCAGGCGGCGAGAAATGCTTGCGCCGTCATCTTCTGCGCCGGGAGCACGGGTCCGAAGCGAAGCCGCGCCATGGTGCCGGTCTGCGCGATGACGCCCGGCTCGGCGATGCGTCCGGCGATGTAGGCGGCGCCGCCCATCACGCGCTCGGGCCCGAGCACGCCTGCGATCCGCTCGATCGATTCGACGCCGTTCTGGAAGGGGATCACGACGCCGCCTTTCGCGACCAGCGGCCGGATGCGCTCCGCGGCGGACTCGGTGTCCCAGAGCTTCACCGCGAACAGGACGACTTCGGCGTCGCCGAGCTCGGCGGGGTCCTCCGCGGCCTTCACCGCGATTGTCGCGTCGCCCAGGGGGCTCTTCAGCGTGAGGCCCTTCTCGCGCATCGCCTCGAGGTGCTTGCCGCGCGCGATGAAGGTCACGTCGTGGCCGGCCTGCTGCAGGCGCCCGCCGAAGTAGCCGCCGACGCCTCCCGCCCCCATCACCGCGATGCGCATGGCCTAGTGCGCC
>JBGPPD010000226.1:0-4459 GCA_041488375.1 Gammaproteobacteria bacterium
CCCGAACGGCGTGTAATCGTTGATGAGCCGCAACACGATTTGCACGGCCGCGCCGGAAATGATGCCCTTGGCGCCTTCGGCGTTCTTGAGCACCTTGGCCGCGAGGAACCACAGGCCGAAGCCCGCGACCGCGTTGCCAGCGTATCCGATCATGCCGGTATTGTTGGTACCGAGGACCATTTGCGTTAGGAGCTTCGAGCCCAGCGCGCCAGCAATGACGAACACCGCGTTCGTCAGAATGCCGCCCACGCCGCCCGAGAACATGCCCGCGTTGCGGCGAGTGCCGCCGCGCCGCCGGTTGCTCCGTCGCGCCATCGTGGAGCGGCGCCGATGCTTGTGCCCCCCCGTATTCCGTCGTTTCGTCGAGTGCCGATGCCCGGCCGGAGCCTTGCGAGCGGCACGTTTCCGTTTAGCCTTAGCCATGCTGTGCTGTCCTTTCTTTGCCGGTTTACGGCTACTCTTGTGGCCCGCATTCGCGAGCGTGTACCCGATAATCTCACCCGTGTTACGCTTCACCTTTTTCGGCCGGTGAGTGGCCGAGTGGTGTTTCCGAGCCTTCGGCTTGTTCCGCTTCGCCGACTTACTTTTGCGAAGCGCCGCCTTTTGGGCGGGCGTGCCGAAGTACCGAATCTGTTTGGCCGTGAGGCCCGAGCGGGCCGCGTTGCGCTTACCTTTGCGCCGCTTGCCCGCGTTGGCGATGATCCGTTGCCGTTGAGTTTGAGCCATCGTTTAAGCCTTCCCTTCCCCCGCGCCGACTATTCGACGATGGAGTGCGGAATCATCGCAATTACGCGAAGCTGAGGCGTCGAGGCGAGCCCGCCGCCGGTCGCCGAAATCGCGTTGATATTGATATTCACGGTATCGACGACGCCCAGGGTCCACCGCTTCAGGTACGCTTGCGGCTGTAGCGGCGTGAGGCACACCACTTTCGGGGCGACGGGCGTATACACGGGCTGTATGAAGCCGTGAACGATAACGTCGGTCAAATCAGCGTCGGCCGAGCTTGTTACGTCCCAAGTGCGCGTAAACGCGCCTGCATCGACGGCAACGTGTGTAACGGTCATTGTTGCGTTTCTCCTTCAGTTGAAATTGCCGCCGGTTGGGCGGGTGCTTGCTCTGACATTCCAGGGGCCGCCGCGGCTTTGCTCGCGAGGTATGCGGCCGTTTCTTCGTCGCCCATGTGCGCGAAGTCCGGTTCGACCGGAGCTTCGACAACGGGCTCGGGCGCCACTTCCGGCACGGGCTCGACGGCCGGAACTTCGACAACGGGCTCGGGGGCCGGGGATTCGGCCGGAACTTCGACGACCGGCTCGGCGCCTTCGCCTTCGGCATTCTGAGCCGCGAGAACTTCGGCGCGCGTTAAGCGGTCGGCCGGAACTTCGGCCGGGGCGACCAGGGTATCGACGACCGGCTCGGGGGCCGCGTGTAGCGTTTCGACGACAACGGGCGCCGCGGGAGCGTCCGCGTGTAGCGTTTCGGCGACAGGCTCGGCCGCAGGAGCTTCGACCGGCAGCGGAGGCGGCAACGTCAGGCCGTCGATAGTGTCGGCGAGCTTCGCAAACGCGCTCGGCCAATCGCCCGGCGCATCTTGCACGACCGGCGTAACGCTTTCGTATAGCCGCGGGGTTTGATCCCAGCGCCAATCGTGCGACGCGGCGAGCATCACAACGCCCGGCTTGCCGAGCGCGCCCGCCAAGTGAACCAGCCCGCCACACTGCCCGACGAACACGTCGGCCGCTTCGATCCAATCGGCAATGTCGCCGAGGTCGGAAATAATCACGGTCGCCGAGGCGTCGTGAACCGGCACGTCTTCGGGCCAGCCCGCCCACGGCTCGCCGTATCCAGCGAAACGAGTTTGAACGCCCAGGAACGTAAAGAGGTCCCGATTCATCGACGCCCACGCGCCGAAGTCGGCGAGCGGAAGCCGCCGCGCCCAATCGTGAGTTTGCCGCGGGTCGCCCTGCCAGGAGAACGCAACCGCGCGCTTGCCGGGCTCGCGCTCGAACTCCGGCGTCGAGTTTTTCGGCGCCTTCAGATATGCGCCACCCAGCGCGCCGCCGACCGGGTCGCCGGTTCGTTTCCAATAGTCGGCCATGAGGTCGAGCCCCGGCACGACTTCGTACGAGTCCAGCGCGTCAGTGGTTAGCGCGTCGCGATCCATGCACGCGACGACGCCGTCAAGCGTGCGTATCAGGGTTTGCAGTGGCGCCGAGCAGGCCACCGACACGGACGCGAAAACGCCTTGCTTGACGAGTTCCGGCACGAAGCGCGCGAATTGAATTTGATCGCCGAGCCCCCATTCGAGCACGACAATTACGTCTTTATGCTTCGGCTCAGTGCCGGGCACCCACAGCCGACCGGCGGCCGCGGCGAGCGTGAGTACGTCGCGCGCCGGGTTCGTGTCGAATCGAGTTGCCAGCGCGGCGAAGGCTTCGGGCCACTTGCCCATATTCGCGTTAGCGACAAAGCGAGCGATAGTACACTCGTTTTTCACCGTTTGCGCGAGCACAACGTCGGCAGGCTTCGCCGAACTTTCGAGCCGGTCGGCGACGACGACCGCGTCGTCGATGAAGCCCAAGGCTTGCCCATGGCGCCCGCGTATGCCAGCGATGAAGGCCGCCTGCATGACGATGTACGGGTTCGCTTGCTCAGCCGGAAGTAGCCGCAGCGCGCGGCCGGTCGCTTGCGCGGCTTCGTTCCAGCGATACAGCCGGAGCAGCGCGAGCGACATATTATGCCACGCCGCCCAATTGTCGGGGTCGTCGGCGACCGCGGCTTCGGCCGCGGCGACTTGCAAATCTTCGGCGCCCGGTATATCGTTCAGCACGCCCGCGAGCGCATTATGCGATTCAGAAGCCGGAGCCAGCGCCACGGCGCCGCGCGCAATCGCGAGCGCGTCTTCGGGGTCGAGTCCCGCGCCATGCGTCGCAAGGAAGTTCGAGAGCCGCCGCGCGGCGACGGCAACGGGTTCGAGATTGATAGGGCCGGGCATTATTTTCGTACCAACACTTCGACGCGGCCGTTCCGGCGCCGGATCTTAACCGCGCTCGCCTTAACCCAGCCCTTCGGGGCCGAGCGTTTCATCTTGGGCGCGTTGGTTTTCTTTTTCTTCGAGCGGTTGCGCTTCGGCTTTTTCGAGTATTCTTTTTTCAATTGATCCAGTGCCCCCGGAGGAATTTTGCCGCCCCATATTGCCCGATGCCCGCGCAGCACCTTAGCGGGTACCTTGCCCTTCGGCCGCCGTTCTTCACGCGACGCAATCGACATATCAGTACCGGCGTCCCGACCGGGCAATCTGAGAGATGAGCCACCACGCGCCGAGCCCGATTGCGGCCCACTTGGCGTATTGCATGGCGGTCGAGAGATCCATCGTCGCGCCGTCCGACATGCCGGTCGGCCGATGAACGTAAAACGGTTGCATGTGCCGCATTTAGTTGTCGATCCCTTCATCGGGTATCGTGTACCCGCCCCCGGCAAAGCTCAGAAGATGATTGCGCGTATCGTAGAGGATCGTCGGCAGCGGCGAACGCTTGCGCCGGGCCTTGCCGCCGCGGCCCTTGACTTCGCGCGTGCCGCCGAACTTGTGGTTATACGTCGCCGTGCCCCCGTCGGCGCCTAAGTGGTCTTTGCGCGTGTAGTAGTACACGTTCCGCAGCCGCCCCAACACTTCCATTTCGTGATAGGGCTCGAAGATGCCGAACTCGGAGAGCTTAACGGATTGGTCGCCGCCCTCGATGAATAGTTGCGGCCGGTACTCGCCGTGCTTCGGGCGTTCGTTCTGGCACAGAATCGCCGGGTTGCCGCGGTCGTCTTCAAACTTTTGGATAATCACCTTCGCGCCGGAGTCGGTCAGAATAACGAGCTTCACGAGATCGCCGATACCGGCGAGATGCGAGTGTTCGTGTAGCTCGGTCGTGACTTCGACAATTTCTTCGCTCGGGCGGCCGTGAAAGCCTTCGTACGTTTTAAGCGCGCCGTCGAGGGGGTTGCGGCGGCCGCGGTTTTTCTTCGACGGGTTGCGCCGCTCGGCCGCGGTTATTTTCCCCTTGTCGCCGGTTTGCTCGCGCCACTTTCGCACGGCTTCGGCCTTGCTCGAAGCGTAGATATTCCCGATCACTTGCCCGGCCCAGCGAATCGAGTAATCGCGGTTCGACTTCGGTTGCTTCAGTCGCGCCGAGCCAATCTCGGGCCGCGCGTTGCGCTTTTTCTTGCGTTGCGCGCCACACACCGCGCGAGGATCGACGGCCGAGCCGGAGCGAGTCACGCCCCGCACGCATCGGTCGAATTGTGTGTTCCCGCGCGGCATTACGCTTCTACGGCCCCCCGATAGCTTCGGCGCCGAAATGTTTTCTTGACCTTGCGCGCGCCCCGGCCCACGTCGCCTAAAATGCTCATGCCGACGTACAAACCGAGCCCGATAGTCGCCCACTCGCCGAGCCCCCATGCGGTCCAGTCGGCC
>JBGPPD010000227.1:0-4408 GCA_041488375.1 Gammaproteobacteria bacterium
CATGCCCAGCGGCTCGACCACCTCGGGCACCGCCTCGAAGGGGTGCTGTCCGGGCTCCATGTGCGGCCGCTGCTCGAACATGTCCTCCGGGCGCAAGCCGAACAGCAGCCGCTGGCTGCCGAGCCGGGGGCGATAGCGCAGGCTGCGCTCGGCGGGGACGGGAAATACGATCCCGCCGCCCAGAATCAGGCGCAGCCCGCCCGCGGCCTCTTCCAGGCCGCAGGGGATGAAGTTCATGGCCGGCGAGCCGATGAAGCCGGCCACGAACTTGGTGGCGGGGGAGTGGTACAGGTCGTTCGGCGCGCCGACCTGCTCGATGCGGCCGGCATTCATCACCACCACGCGGTCGGCGAGCGTCATGGCCTCGACCTGGTCGTGCGTCACGTAGACGGTGGTGGTGCGCACTTTCTGGTGCACCTTCTTGATCTCGGTGCGCATCTGGACCCGCAGCTTGGCATCGAGGTTGGAGAGCGGTTCGTCGAACAGGAACACCTTCGGATCGCGAACGATGGCGCGACCCATCGCCACGCGCTGGCGCTGCCCCCCGGAGAGCTGCTTGGGCTTGCGTTGCAGCAGCTCGGTGATGCTCAGGATGCGGGCGGCGTTCTCCACGCGGCGCGCAATTTCCTCCTTGGCCACCTTCTTCAGCCGCAGGCCGAACGACATGTTCTCGTACACCGTCATGTGCGGGTACAGCGCGTAGTTCTGGAACACCATCGCGATGTCGCGGTCCTTCGGCGGCACGTCGTTGACCACGTGGTCCCCGATCACGATGTCGCCCTCGGTGATGTCCTCCAGCCCCGCGATCATGCGCAGCGTGGTGGTCTTGCCGCAGCCCGACGGGCCGACCAGCACCACGAACTCCTTGTCGGGGATGTCCAGGTCGATGCCGCGCACCGCGGGCGTGGCGTCGTAGTGCTTGACCAGGTTGCGCAGTTTCACGTGGGCCATCCGGCGTCTACCCCTTGGTCGCGCCGGCCGTCAGGCCGGCGATGTAGTAGTCCATCAGGAATGCGTAAATGATCAGCGGCGGCGCGGCGCCGAGCAGGCACGCGGCCATGATCTGGCCCCAGTTGTAGACGTCGCCCTTGATCAGCGTGCTCACGATGCCGGCGGGCAGCACCATCTGGTCCGCGGAAGTCGTGAACGCCATGGGATACAGGAAATCCGCCCACGAGACGGTGAAGGCGAAGATGGTCGCGGCGATGATGCCGGGCAGCGCCACGGGGATGAAGATCTTGGTGAGCATCTGGAAGTAGCCCGCGCCGTCGATGAGCGCCGCTTCGTCGAGCTCCTTGGGGATGCTGGCGAAGTAGCCGATCATGATCCAGGTGCAGAACGGCACCGTGAGGGTCGGGTAGATGAAGATCAGCACCCACCAGTGGTTGATCAGCGAAATGCCGAAGGTGTCGTTGAAAAAGGCGAAGATCTTGAACAGCGGGATGAACAGCAGCGTCTCGGGAATCAGGTAGGTGAGGAACACGCCCGTGGCGAGCGTCGTCGAGCCCCAGAACTTCATGCGCGCGAGGGCGAAGGCGGCCGGCACGCTGATCAGCATGGTGAGCACCACCACGATCACCGACACCGCCGCCGAATTGCGGAAGAAGACCAGGTACTGCTCGGAGGTGAGCAGCGACACGTAGTTGTCGAGCGAAGGGTCGTAGACCCACCAGGGATTGGTGATCGCCCCGACCTCGGCGCTGCTCTTGAGCGAGGTGATGAACATGTACAGCGGCGGGGTGAGGAAGAACACCACGAACAGGCACAGGAAGAAGTACGACCAGTAGAGCGCGCGGCGCCGGTCGCCGCGCATGCTGCCCGCCCGCGCCGCGCCGGCCTGCGCCGGACCCGCCCCGACGACCGAGGCCACCCTCAGGCCTCGTTCCCGCGCCGGTTGATGTCGCGCAGGATGAACACCGCGGCGATGGCCAGGATCGGGAACATGAACAGCGACACGCTCGCGCCCAGCGCAATGTCCCCGCCCTCGATGCCGAGCTTGAAGGCCCAGGTGGCGAACACGTGCGTCTGGTCGATCGGCCCTCCCGCGGTCAGGATGCGCACGATGTCGAAATTGGCGAAAGTCACGATCAGCGAGAACAGCACCGTGATGGCGATGATGTTGCGCATCATCGGCAGCGTCACGTACCAGATCTTCTGCCACCAGCTCGCGCCGTCGATCGACGCCGCCTCGTAGAGCTGCTCGGGCACCGACTTGAGCGCCGCGAGGTACATGATCAGGAAGAAGGGTGCGCCGTACCAGACGTTCACCAGGATCACCGAGAAGCGCGCCCACAGCGGATCGCCCAGCCAGGTGATCGGCGGGATGCCCACGCGCTCGAAAATCCAGTTGAAGGCGCTGTAGGACGGGTCGAACAGCCAGAACCAGCCCAGCGTGCTCATGGCCGGGGGAATGACCCAGGGAATGAGCAGCATGCCGCGCCACTTGCGCTGGCCCTTGGCCGGCACGTTGTGCACGAAATGGGCGACGCAGAAACCGATCAGCGCCTTGAACAGCACCGCCGTGATGGCGAAGATGCACGACTGCTTCACCACCAGCCAGAAGGTTTCGCGGTTGAACAGGAAGGTGAAGTTCGATAGCCCTACGAAATGCTCCAGGCTCTTGTTCAGCGTCGCGAGGTGGATCGAGTACAGCGCCGGGTAGATGACCAGCGCCGAGATCAGCACGATGAGCGGCAGCGCCATCGCGAAGGCGACCGTGGACCTGCGGCGCGCAAGGCGCCGCAGGCCGCCGCGGCGCGCGGCGGCTTGCGGGATCCCCGGGATGACTGCAGCCATCGCCGTGCGGCTAGGTGCGGGCGAAGCCTTCCAGCTCGGCAGCGGCCCAGCCGAGCACCTTGGCGATCGGCTCCCCGCCCTGGGTGCACTTGGCGATCATCTTGGTCATGATCGCCTGCACGTACATCTGCTGCGCGACGCCCGAGGGCGCCGGCGCGCAGGCCATCCACACCACCTGATCCCCCTTCGGGGGATAGTGGAACACGGTGCCCTTGGGCGGCGCGACATCCTCCCAGATCTTGAAGTTGCGCATGCTCTCGAACGAGGGCACGTCGTAGCCGATGCTCGCGTCGACCATCTTCTCGACGTTCTCGCGCTGCAGCAGGTGGGTGAGCAGGCTCTTGCCCGCGGACTTGTTCTTCGAGAATCCCCACAGCGCCCAGAGGAAGGGCAGGAACGGCGCATAGCGGCCCTTGGGGCCCTTGGGCATCTCGATGGTGTACAGGTGCTCGGCGACCTTGGGATTGTCGCGCTTGGCGACCGCGTAGGCCGACGGCGGGTTCATGATCATCGAGCCCTGGCCGGAAATGAGGTACTTGTTGTTGGAGGCGTCGTCCCAGGCGAACACGTCCTGCGGCATCGCCTTCACCAGGCGCTGGGAATACTCGAGCACCTGCTTCACCGCGTCCGACTTGACCGTGATGTTGCCCTTGGCGTCCACCAGGTCGGCGCCGAAGGAGGCGAACATGGCGCCCACCCAGTCCACCGAGTCCGTCGTTTCGCCCATGCCCAGCCCGATCGGGCTGCCGGCCTTCTTCAGCTTCTCGGCGGCCACGACGAGCGTATCCCAGTTCCACTGCTCCGCTGCCTTGGTAGGCGCCTTGAGAACCGGGTACATGGACAGAATGTCGATGCCGGCGTGCTGCTTGAACAGGTCCAGGCGCACGCAGGGCGGCTTCACCTGCGTGCCGGTCACCGCCGGCACCGCGATCCAGTGGCCGTCCTTTTTCGACAGGAACTCCGCTGCCGGCGCGATCTTGCCGTACTTCTTGATGAGCGGGCCCATCACGTCATCGAGCGGCTCGAGCTGCTTGGCGTAGGTGAGGCCGTACCAGGCGGGATGCGCGAGGATGTCGTGGCCCGATTTCGCCTGCGACTCGGCGACGATGGTGAGCATGTTCTTGTTGCCCTGCGACGTGATGTAGTCGATCTTCACGTCCACTTTTTCCTTCTTCCCCCAATCCATGCACAGCTTGGTCAGCGCGTCGTTCGCGTTCGGGACCCAGTGGTCCCAGAAGCCGATCGACAGCGAACCCGCGGCGTACGAGGTGCGGATATACGGCGCGGCGACGGCGGCCGCAGAAGCTGCCGCGGTGGTCTTCAGGAAACGCCTG
Organism: Gammaproteobacteria bacterium; assembly: GCA_041488375.1. Lineage (GTDB taxonomy): Bacteria > Pseudomonadota > Gammaproteobacteria > Burkholderiales > SG8-39 > JAABQT01. The sequence goes on from JBGPPD010000227.1 coordinate 4,131, forward strand.
CGATTGAACGGCACGTTAGCCATTGCGGACTCCTTCCTCAGGGGGATAGACAAGCAGAAGGCTGCGACATTGCCCGAACCAAGGCATTTTCGCAATCGAAGCTGCTAGCCGGGAAATATTTGCGCATCGCAGCATTGCGCGGCGTCGCGCCGCCGAGTCTTACGCGGAACTGAATTGCGCGACTGTGTGTCGAACGCGCCGCCGCAGAGGGATAGCGCCTGGAACTATTGGTGGGTCGTACTGGGATCGAACCAGTGGCCCCTGCTGTGTGAGAGCAG
>JBGPPD010000228.1:0-4403 GCA_041488375.1 Gammaproteobacteria bacterium
GACAACCCGCTGCTGCCGAACTACAAGTGGGTGCCGATCGGCTACCACGGCCGCGCTTCTTCCATCGTGGTCTCGGGCACGCCCGTCGTGCGCCCCAACGGGCAGACCATGCCGCCGGGCGCGACGGAGCCGGTGTTCGGGCCCGCCAAGCGCCTGGACTACGAGGTGGAGCTGGGTTTCGTCGTGGGGCCGGGCAATCCATTGGGCAAGCCGGTGCCGGTCTCGCGCGCGCTCGATCACGTGTTCGGCGTGGTGCTGTTCAACGACTGGTCGGCGCGCGACATCCAGACCTGGGAATACCAGCCGCTCGGGCCCTTCCTCGCCAAGAGCTTCGCCTCCACGATGTCGCCGTGGATCGTCACCCTGGAGGCGCTCGAGCCCTTCCGCTGCCCGGCCTTCCCGCGCCCCGCCGGCGACCCGCAGCCGCTGCCCTACCTGCTCGATCCCGCCGACCAGCGCGCGGGCGGCTACGCCATCGGCACCGAGATGCACCTGCGCTCGGCGCAGATGCGCGCGCAGAAGATCCCGGCGGCGCGCCTGTCGCGCTGCAGCTTCCAGGATTCCTACTGGACCGTGGCGCAGATGGTCGCGCACCAGACTTCCAACGGCTGCAACCTGCAGCCGGGCGACCTCCTCGGCTCGGGCACCATCTCCGGCGCCACGCCCGACAGGGTCGGCTCGATGATCGAGCTCACCCAGGGCGGCAAGAACCCGGTGGCGCTGCCCTCGGGGGAGACGCGCAGCTTCATCGCCGACGGCGACGAGGTGATCCAGCGCGGCCGCTGCGCGCGCGAGGGCGCGGCGGGGATCGGGTTCGGGGAGGCGTCGGGGGTAGTGAAGCCGGCGCCTAAATAGGCACGGACCCCATTTTTCGCGCTAGCGGCGCACTGGCAACGCGGGCTGCAACTGGACCGGCTGCACGAGCACGGGCTGCTGGACTTGCAGCGGCTGCTCGAGCTTCACCGGCGGCGCCACCATCACCGGCGCCGGGCCGCGCACCGGAAGGCCGATCGGCGTGGGTGCCGCGAGCATCGGAGGCTTCACCGTCGCACGAGCCTCGACAGGCCTTTCCCCCGGAACGCTCTCGCGCGGGGGGATCGACAGGGGCGCCAACGGCGGCCGCGGAGCGAACGCTCCGTCGGGGGCCCCATTGCCGCCGGCGGCAGGGTTCCTGTTTGCGACGTCGATGGGCGTCAGCATGACCTCCTTCTGCGCGGAGCCCTCGGCCTTCTCGGCGTCCGACCCCTTGCCCAAGCCCTGCTTGATCACGCTTCCGAAGTCAGTCTTGGGCGTCTGGCGCGCCGCTTGCGGGGACTTGTCGCCTGTGACGCCGTCCGACGCGTTCGGGTAGGGGATCGGCACCGGCCCCGGCGCCGCCGGAGTCTTCGCCACGTTCGCGGCAGTCGGCGTGACGGTATGGCCGGACTTCTTGGCCACCGTGTCCGTGTCGCCCGCCGCGACGGTGCCGCCTGCATGGACGACGCCGGCCAGACCCGCCGCCACAGCGAACTGAACGATGGTGCGCATGGTGCCTCCCCGGGCTACAGCGACGGCCAGCGTAGGACGAAAGGCGGCCGAAAGCAATCGTGGCCCGGGTCTGTCCCCGTTTCCGGACTAGACTTTGCCCGTCATGAACGCGGCCGCCAGCGCCAACCTCCGAGGCGACTACAGCAAGGCGGCGCCCGACTTCTCGGTCGAGCAGAACTGGTCCGCCTACAGCGCGGAGGAGCACGCGCTCTTCCGGCGCCTCTACGAGCGCCAGGCGAAGCTCGTTTCGCGCTACGCCTGCCCGGAGTGGATCGAGGCCATCGGCCGGCTCGACGCCGCTCGCGGGATCCCGAAGTTCTCCGCCGTCAACCAGTCCCTCTCGAAGGCCACCGGCTGGGAGATCGTCGCCGTGCCCGGGCTGATTCCCGACGGGCCGTTCTTCAAGCACCTCGCCGAGCGGCGCTTCCCGGTCACCGTGTGGCTGAGGAAACCCGGGGAGTTCGACTACATCGTCGAGCCCGACGTGTTCCACGACTTCTTCGGCCACGTGCCGCTGCTCTACGACCCGGTGTACGCCGAGCACCTCTCGGAGTACGGCAAGGGGGGCTTGAAGGCGATGAGGCTCGGCGCGATCGGGATGCTGGCGCGGTTGTACTGGTACACGATCGAGTTCGGGCTGGTACGGACCCCGGCCGGCGTGCGCGCCTACGGCGCGGGGCTGCTCTCCTCGGGCGGCGAGCTCGCCTACTGCGTGGAGGATCCCAAGCCGCGGCGCCGGCCGTTCGAGCTGGAGCGGATACTTCGCACCGAGTACCGCATCGACCGCTACCAGGATACGTACTTCGTGCTCGAATCTTTCGCGCAGCTGATGCGCGAGACGGCGCCGGATTTCGCGCCGCTGTACGCGCGCCTGAAGTACCTCGAGCCGCTCGCGCCCGACGCGTGAATATCGGGGTCAGGGCCCGATTTTTTCAGCGCAGCCCGAGTTGGATCCTGAGTGCCCGCTCGATCCCGAGCAACTCGGGCGCGGACACCTTCCCGATGCGCCGTTTTAGCCGTTGCTTGTCGGCGGTCATGACCTGGTCGGCCATCGCCTTTCCCGCCTTGCCTTTCACGGTGACGGCGGCCTCGAACACGTAGAGCCTCGCGGTGTTGCTGGTGATCGGCACCACCTGGACGCGGCGCATCGCCGCGTTCGAGGCGTCGTTGCTCACGATGACGGCAGGTCGCGTCTTCCTCACTTCGGAGCCCACCGCGGGCTCGAAGTCCACCCACCAGAGCTCACCGCGTTTCATCCACCCCTCCCGCCAGGCCCTCGCTCCAGGCCTGCGCCTCGCGTTCGCGCGCGGCATCCTTGGCGGCCTCCCGGTACTGGGCGCTCAAGTCGCGCTGCGCCACGTGCGGCCGCGCCAGGTCCTCGATGAATTTGCTGATGCTGCCGCGGCCCACGACCCGGTGCAGGCCTTCATAGACGGCGTCGTCGATCAGGATGGTGAGTTTCTTGGCCATGCTCGCTCCGTGCCGATACGTACGATCATACGTACGAACGGGTTCCGCCGCCAGCCCGCCCCCTGACCCCGACCCCGGTTTCCCGGACCCTCGCCTAGAATCTGGCCATGCTCGTTCCCGTGATCCTCTCCGGCGGCTCCGGCACGCGGCTCTGGCCGCTGTCGAGGAAGCTCCTGCCCAAGCAGTTCCTGCCGCTGCTCTCGGAGCGCACCATGATCCAGGAGACGGTGCTGCGCACCGCCGCGCTGCCCGATTGCGCCGCGCCGCTGGTGGTGGCGGGCGACGAGCAGCGCTTCCTCGCCGCCGAGCAGCTGCGCGGGATCGGCGCGCGCTCGGCGCGCATCCTGCTAGAGCCCGCCGGCCGCAACACCGCGCCCGCCCTTGCCGCCGCAGCGCTGTTCGCGCTGGACGAGGATCCCAAGGCGCTCTTGCTGGTGCTGCCCTCGGACCACGCGATCGGCGACCTCGCCGCCTTCCACGCCGCGGTGGCGCTCGCGCGCCGTGCCGCCGAGGCCGGGCGGCTCGTCACCTTCGGCATGCGCCCCTCGGGCCCGGAGACGGGCTTCGGCTACATCGAGGCCGGCGCGCCGCTCGCCGGCCTGCCGGGGGTGCGCGCCATCCAGCGCTTCGTTGAGAAGCCCGACGCCGCCGCCGCACGCGGCTTCCTCGCGCAAGGGGGCTTCTCCTGGAACAGCGGCATGTTCCTGTTCGGCGCGGCGAAGTTCGTGGAGGAGCTCGCCACGCACCGGCCAGCCATCCTCGAGGCCGTGCGGCGCGCCCTCTCAGGGGCCGCCCGCGACCTGGACTTCGTGCGCCTGGAGGCTGCGGCCTTCGCCTCGGCGCCCGCCGAGCCGGTGGACACGGCGGTGATGGAGAAGACCCGCGCCGGCGTGGTGATCGAGTGCGAGCTCGGCTGGAGCGACGTGGGCTCCTTCGGCACGCTATGGGAGCTGGGGCGCAAGGACGCCGCGGGCAACGTGGTGGCGGGGGATGCCTCGCTCGTGGATTCGTCGGGCTGCTACGTGCGCGCCGACGGGCGGCACGTCGCGGTGCTCGGGGCGAAGGACCTGGTGATCGTGGAGACCAAGGATGCGCTGCTGGTAGCCGCGCGCTCGCGCTCGCAGGAGGTGAAGGAGGTGGCGGCGCGGCTGGAGCGGGAAGGACGCAGCGAGCACGCTTCGCATGCGCGGGTGTACCGGCCCTGGGGGTACTACGAGTCGGTGGACGGCGGGGACCGGTTCAAGGTGAAGCGGCTGATGGTGAAGCCCGGCGAGGCGCTCTCCTTGCAGCGGCACCGCAAGAGGGCGGAGCACTGGGTGGTGGTGAGCGGGCGCGCGCGGGTGGAGAAGGACGGCGAGGTGCACGAGGTGCTGGAGAACGAGTCGATCTTCATCCCGCTGGGGGCC
>JBGPPD010000229.1:0-4370 GCA_041488375.1 Gammaproteobacteria bacterium
AATCGCCTTCAGCGTGGTGGTCTTGCCCGCGCCGTTGGCGCCGAGCAGCGCGACGATCTGGCCTTCCCGAACCTGCAGCGACACGCCCCTCAACACCAGGATGACGTGGTCGTAGATCACCTCGACGTTGCTGACGGTGAGGTAGGCGGCGGACATAAACAAAGGGGGCGAGGCTCGCGCCTCACCCCCTGCTTGGGCCGGCGGTGGCTATTGTTCTTTCGAGCAGTCGCGCGGCGTGATGCCGTTTTCCTTCGCGTACTGCGCGGCATCGGCCTCGACCTTGGCGCGCACCAGCTTGCGGTCCGGCTCCATCCATCCGGTGAGCACCTTCCACTTGGCGCCGTCCCACTGCTGGAATTTCACCAGGCCCGAGCCTTCGTGATCCAGGCACGAGACCTTGAGCGGCGGCATCATTCCGACCGCGCCCATCTCCTTCAGCCGCTTGTCGTCGATGTTCAGGTGCTCGATGCCCCAGCGCATCTGCTCGCCGGTGATCGGCTTGCCCTTGCCGTATTTCGCCTGCGCGACGCGGATCGCCTCGACGGTGACGATGCCCGCCACCACGCCGCGCGTGTGATAGATCGAGCCGAAGCGCGACTTGTCGTCAAACTCGCCCTTGCCCTTGGCATACACGTACTTCTGGATGTCCCTCATCACCGGGAAATCGGACCCCGGCGCATTGAAGCCGGCGGAGATGTACCCCTTGGCCGCCGAGCCCGCAGGAATCACGTCCTCCTCGGCGCCCGACCACCACACCCCGATCATCTTCTCGCGCGGGTAGCCGATCTTCGCGGCGGCCTTGATGGCGGTCGGATTCATCACACCCCAGCCCCACAGGATCACCCAGTCCGGCTTGATCTGGCGGATCTGCAGCCACTGCGCCTGCTGCTCGTTGCCGGGGTGCGGCACGGCGAGCGTGGTGAGCTCGTAGCCGTACTCCTTCGCCATGTCGGTGAGGATCGGAATCGGCTCCTTGCCGTAGGCCGAGTCGTGGTACACCAGCACGATCTTCTTGCCCTTCAGCTTGTCCATGCCGCCAGCCTTCTGCCCCATGTACTTGACCATCACGGTGGCCTGCGACCAGTAGGTGGTGATCAGCGGGAACACGTAGGGGAACACGCGGCCGTCGGCGGCCGAGGTGCGCCCGTAGCCCATGGAGATGATCGGAATGTGGTCCGCCGTCGCCTTCTCGATCAGCGAGTAGGTGATGCCGGTGGACAGCGGGTGGATGACCGTGGCGCCCGTCGGGCCTTTCTTCTTCGAGCGCTCGTAGCACTCGACGCCGCGCGCGTTGTTGTACTCGGTCTCGCACTTCTCCCAGGTCAGCTTGACGCCGTTGATGCCGCCGTCGCGCGCGTTGATCATCGCCATGTAGTCGATGATCCCGCCGCCGAAGCCCGAGCCGCCGGGCGCGTAGGGGCCGACCCAGTAGAAATTGGTCGGCACGAACTGCTCGTTCTGCGCGGCCGTGGGCGCCGAAAAACCGGCTGCCGCAACGGCGAGCGCCGCAACGGTGATTGCGGTCCTATTCATGGAATCTCCTCCTCCTCAGGGCTTGTTCCGAATAGTGGAACAGGCAGTATAGCCAAACTATTCCGAGTGTCTAGTGCGGAAACGGCCACAGGCGCAGCTTCTCCTTGGCGATCTGCCACAGGCGCGCCAGCCCGTGCGGCTCGACGATCAGGAACACGATGATCAGGCCCCCGAAAATCATCGCCTCCAGGTTCGACACCACGGCGTGGTTGAACTCCACGCCGAGCAGGTCCGCGATGCGCTCCGAGGCGAGGTTGAGAAAGATCGGGAACGTGGTGATGAACGCCGCGCCGAGGAAGGAACCCAGGATCGAGCCCACCCCGCCGATGATGATCATGAACAGCACGCGGAACGACAGGTCCAGCGTGAACGCCTCCGGTTCGACCGTGCCGAGGTAGCAGAACGCGTACAGCGCGCCGGCCACGCCGCAGTAGAACGAGCTGATGGCGAAGGCGAGCAGCTTGGTCTTCATCATCGGAATGCCGATCACGCTCGCCGCCACGTCCATGTCGCGTATCGCCATGAAGGCCCGGCCGGTCTCGCTGCGCATCAGGTTCTTGGCGGCGAGCGCCATCAGCGTGACCACGCCCAGCGTCAGCAGGTACTTGCCCATGGCGTGCTGCACCGGGTAGCCGAAGATCACGATCTGCTGCGCCGAAATCACGCCGGAGGAGCTGTGGTTGGAGAACCAGCCCACGCGGTTGAGCGTCCACAGCACGAAGAACTGGCAGGCCAGCGTCGCCACCGCCAGGTAGAACCCCTTGATGCGCAGGCTCGGCAGCCCGAACACGATGCCGACCAGCGCCGCGCAGATGCCGCCGATCGCGAACGAGCCGAGGATCGGCATGCCCGGGATGCGCAGCTCGGCGTTGTAGGCCATAAACGCGCCGACCGCCATGAACGCGGCCGTGCCGAGGGACAGCTGCCCGGCGTAGCCGGTGAGGATGTTCAGGCCCAGCGCGGCCAGCGCCAGGATCAGGAACGGCGTGAGGATCGCGCTCAACCAGTACTGGTTGCCGATCGCGGGCACCACCAGGAACGCCACTGCGAGGAGCACCGCGACGGCAATGCGGTCCTGCAGGATCGGGAAGATCTGCTGGTCCTGCGCATAGCTGGATTTGAACTGGCCCGCTTCGCGGTAGAGCATGCCTATACCCTGTCGATGATCTTTTCGCCGAACAAGCCCTGCGGCCGCACCAGCAGGAAGGCGAGCGCCAGCACGTAGGGAAACCAGGATTCGATGCCGCCGCCGACGTAGGGTCCCAGGTACACCTCCGCCACTTTCTCCGAGGCGCCGATGATCAGCCCGCCGACGATCGCGCCGGGGATCGACTCGAAGCCGCCGAGGATCAGCACCGGCAGCGCCTTCAGCGCGACGAAGGTCAGCGCGAACTGCACGCCGTTGCGCGCCCCCCACATCATGCCCGCCACCAGCGCGACGAACCCGGCCACCGCCCAGACGATGGCCCAGATATGCTGCAGCGGGATGCCGACGGCCAGCGCCGCCTGGTGATCGTCGGCGACGGCGCGCAGCGCGCGGCCGATGCGCGTCTTCTGGAACAGGACCGCCAGCACCGCCACCAGCACGCCGGCGACCAGGGCCGCGAACAGGTCGAACTGGCTGATGTTGATGTTGGCGGATTGCGACAGCCATTCCATCGGCACGTCCTGGATGCCCAGCTCCAGGCCGTGCGGCTGCGATCCCCAGATCAGCTGCGAGAGCCCCTCCAGCGCGAAGGACAGGCCGATGGTGGCCATGAACAAGGTGATCGGGGGCTGGTTCACCAGCGGACGCAGCACGAAGCGCTCGGTCAGCATGCCGAGCAGCACCATGACCCCGAGCGTGATGAGGAAGGCGAGCCAGAAGTTCACGCCGCCTTCCAGCAGCGAGACGAAGCACAGCGCGGCGAAGAACACCATCGAGCCCTGGGCGTAGTTGAACACGCCGGAGGCCTTGTAGATCAGCACGAATCCCAGCGCCACGAGGGCGTACATGACGCCCGCGAGCAACCCGCCGACCAGCACTTCGATGAAGAAGGACAAGCGCCGCCCCCTAGTGCGTCACGCCGAGGTAGGCGTCGACGACCGCGCGGTTGCCGCGCACCTCCTCGGGCGTGCCGTCGGCGATCTTGCGGCCGTAGTCGAGCACCACCACGCGGTCGGAGATGTCCATCACCACGCCCATGTCGTGCTCGATCAGCACCAGGGTGGTGCCGTAATGCTCGTTGGCGTCGAGCACGAAGCGGCACATGTCCTGCTTTTCCTCCAGGTTCATGCCCGCCATCGGCTCGTCCAGCAGCAGCAGCTTGGGCTCGGCCGCCAGCGCGCGCGCCAGCTCCACGCGCTTCTGCAGGCCGTAGGGCAGCTTGCCGACCGGGGTCTTGCGGATATGCTGGATCTCGAGGAAGTCGATGATCTCCTCCACCGCGCGCCGGTGCTCGAGCTCCTCGCGCCGCGCGCGCCCGACCCACAGGGCCTGCTCGAGGAACGAGCAGCGCATCTTCAGGTTGCGGCCGGTCATGATGTTGTCGAGCACGCTCATGCCCTTGAACAACGCGATGTTCTGGAAGGTGCGCGCGATGCCCATGGAAGCGGCCTCGTGCGGGTCCATGTCGCGGAACTCGCGCCAAGCGCCCGCGGCGCGCAGCCGGATGGCGCCCTGCTGCGGGTGGTACACGCCGTTGATCACGTTCAGCATCGAGCTCTTGCCCGCGCCGTTGGGGCCGATGATGGCGCGGATCTCGTGCTCGCGCACGTCGAAGGACACCTCCTGCAGGGCCTTCACGCCGCCGAAGGCGAGCGAGACGTTTTCCACGGCGAGGACCGCCTCTCCGACC
>JBGPPD010000230.1:0-4363 GCA_041488375.1 Gammaproteobacteria bacterium
CCGGCGCCGAACGGCAGGTACTGGTAGCGCGGCATCGCCGCCTCGCGGCCCGGGGCGAAGCGTTCGGGATCGAAGGCGTCCGGATCGCGCCAGCGCTGCGTGTGGCGGTGGATGGCGTAGATCGGCATCACCACCGAGGTGCCGGCGAGCACCGGGTGCGCGCCGAACTGCGTGTCGGCCACCGCCTGACGCGTCATCAGGGGCACCGGCGGGTACAGGCGCATCGATTCCTTGAGCACCTGCTGCGTGAGCACCAATTGCTCGATGTGCCCGGCATCGACCTCGGAGCCGCCGGTCACGCCATCGATCTCCTGCTGCAGCGCGCGCGTCCACTCCGGCGAGCGCGCGAGCAGGTACAGCGTCCAGGTGAGCGCCTTGGCGGTGGTCTCGTGGCCGGCGAGGTAGAAGGTGAGCAGGTTGTCCACCAGCTGCTCGTCGTTCATCGACTGGCCGCTCTCCGGATCGCGCGCCTGCATCAGGCGATGCAGCAGGTCGTCCTTCGCCGTGCCGCCGGCGCGGCGCTCGGCGATCAGCGCCGTGGCCGCCTCGCGCATCGCCTGGACGGCGCCCGCCATCGAGCGCCTGCCGGGCGGCGGCAGCCAGTTCGGCAGGTTGGCGATGGCGAACAGCTGGCCCCAGGCGCCCGAGCGCTGGAACAGGCCCGTGGAGCGCTCGATGGCCTGCGGCAGGCGTGCATCCGCCGAGGGCAGCAGCGTCGCCGAGACCACCTCGAAGGTCGCCTCGGTCATGTCGCGGTCCATTGGCTGCACGGCGCCGGGCCGCGCGCGCCAGCGTGCGATCACCGCGTTCGCCGCGCGCACGAAGGTCGGCACGAAACCCGAGAGCTCCTGCGGTCGGAACATCGGCGCGGAAGCCTGGCGCTGCCACTTCCAGTCCGCGCCTTCGCTGGTGAGGATGCCCTTGCCGAGCAGCGGGCTCAGGAGCCGGATCTGCGCCAGCTTGAGGAATTTGTCGCGTTCCTCCAGCAGCACCTGCTTGATCAGCGCGGGGGCGGTGATCCACACGATCGAACGGGCACCGCGCTCGTAGCGCACGAGGTCGCCGTCGTAGACGGCTTGCGGCACCACCGCGATCGGGTTGCGCACGAAGCGTGCGATGAAGGCGAGCCCGCGCAGCGGCTGCGCGGGCGGCACGATGCGCGGCGGAACGAGCCTCGGGGCGGCGGCGGTGTGCACGATGCGGCTATGCTAGCGCCGCCAGCTGCTCGCCAGCCAAGGCTGCTGCTCGCGCGGCAATCCGGGCGGGCGGTAGTAGTGGTGGAGTTCCTCGAAGCCCGCGTCCTGCATGAAGCGGCGCCAGCTTGCCCAGTCGTGGAATGCGCCATAGCGGCCGCGGTTCCAGCCTTCCTCGTTGTGCCCGTGCGGGTTCGAGCTGAACAGCACCCCGCGCGGCCTGAGCGCTGCGCGCAATTCCCGCAGCACGCGCGGCAGTTCCTGGCTGGGGACGTGGAACAGCACCGCGTTGGCGAACACGCCATCGAAACCCTCCGGCGGCAGGTCGAGCCGCAGGAAATCCTGCTCCAGCACCTCGCAGCCGCTGTAGTCGCGCGCCATGGCGGCGAAACGCTGCGAGCCTTCCAGCCCCACGGCGATGTGTCCCAGGGCGGCGAAGGCCTTGAGGTCCCTGCCCGGCCCGCAGCCCAGGTCGAGGATCCTGAACGGCGGCTTGCCTTCGAGGTGGCGCAGCAACTCGTCGATGTTCTCGCTGACGTCGTGGTCCTTGGTGCCGCGCCAGTAGTCCGCCGCGCGCTGCTCGTAGTGCTCCAGCGTGGCGCGGGCGATCCTTTCCAGCTCCTGCTGGTTCATGATTCATCCATCTGGCGGATAATGGGCCACTTTCCAGGAGAACTCGAATGCCCAAGGGAATGGAACGCAGCAACCGCGAAAAGAAAAAACCCAAGAAGCAGCCCACGCCGGTGCCGGTGTCGCCGATCCGCCAGCCGGGAAAATAGGCCCTGAAACGAAACGCCCCCGGCGGTTTCCCGCGCGGGGCGTTTTTGTTGCGGTTAAGGCATGGCCGGCGTTCTAGCTGGCGATGCTCCTTGCCCGTTGAAATGATCCGGTTCCGGAGTCCAGCCTGCCGGTGCTGCCTCGGTAGTCTCTCACTGGATCACCTCCTTCCGTGGTTGGCCAGGCTTTAGTGTAGCAAATCCTATTCGTTCTCCTCGCCGTGCATCCACCACGGCCCGGAGTTGCGCAGCTGCTTGCGCTGTTCGGCCGTGAGCACCGCTTCGATTTCCTTGCGCGCCTCGAGGCGCGACCTGAGCATCTGCCGGCGCAACTCGTCCACCTTCTTTTGCTGCTCGGTGATCGCCGACGGATCGGTCTTCTCCGCGTAGTACAGCTGGCGCAGCTTGAACTGCTCGGACTGCAGCTGGCCCATGGTGTCCCAGTTCTTGCGGCGGTTGTTCTCGCGGATCAGCGCCATCTTTTCGCGCTGCTCGGCCGTGAGGCCGGAGATTGCGCCGCCGGGGCCATAGCCGTAGCCGCCCATCATTCCCTGGCCGCGCCCGTAGCCGCCCCCGCCCATCATCCCGGGGCCGTATCCGGGTCCGGATCCCGGGCCGTAGCCCGGGCCCCTGCCCTGGTCCTGCGCCGCCGCTGCACCCGCTGCCAGCATGCCGGCGGCGAGCAATGCACTCCTGAGGACTTTCATGGCCGTTCCTTTCCGCGATGTGGGTGAGGTTCGACATTGTCCCCGCCGGAAAGTGCAGCATGTTGCGTTAGGTCAAAGCCCATTTTGAGCGCGGCTGGCGCTATCATCCGGCCCTGACGATTATCGACCCCCGGGGCCAGCCGTTCATGGACATGTCAGCCGAGGAAGTGAAGCAGTTCTGGCGCGGGTACTGCGAGCGCCGCAAGATCGCCAAGGAGATCATCGCCAAGGGCGAAAGGAAGATCGAAGAGGACCCGGAGTACTGGGCCGACCAGACCATGGACGAGCTGCTCAAGCTCGTCGCGAACTAAGCCAGCCGTTCACCAAGGAGGCAACATGAGCAAGCTCAGCCGCAGGGACATCTTGAAGATGGGCGTCGGGGCCGCCGCAGGCCTCGGCTTTCCCGCCATCGTGCGGGCGCAGCCCAAGGAGATCGTGATCCTCGGCCTGTGGGACCAGACCGGGGCCTTCGCCGACGTGGGGCCGATCAACGATCGCGGCATGAAGATGGCGCTGGAGGAACGCGGCATGCAGGTGCTCGGCCGGCCGATCAAGTACATCACGCGCGACGGCGCGACGCAGGCCGGCACATCCACCCGGCGCACCGAGGAGGCGGTGGACGGCGACGGCGCGAAATTCGTCATCGGCCCCTGGTCCTCGGGCGTGGCGCTCGCGGTGTCGGAGGTGGCCAAGCGCAAGAAAGTGCTGCACCTGTTCAGCGGCGGCACCGAGGACATCTCCGGGGCGCGCTGCCACCGCTACTCCTTCCAGTGGGCGGCGAGCCCGTATACGGCGGCGAAGACGGTGGTGGACAATTTCATGAAGGCCAACCCGAAGGCCAAGCGCTGGCACCTGCTGGTCGCCGACTACGCCTTCGGCTGGTCGGTGGAGAAGTACATCAAGGAAGTCGGCAGGGCGCACGGCCTGGAATTCGTCGGCGCCGACCGGCACCCGCTCGGCGAGCGCGAGTTCTCCAACTACGCGCAGAAGGCGGCGGCCAACAAGCCCGACGTGGTGGCGATGATCAACTTCGGCCTGGATGCGGTGTCCGGCGCGCGCGAGATCTTCAACTTCGGCCTCACGCCGAAGGTGCCGCTGATCATGACCTGGTCCTCGGGCGTGGAGGAGCTGGTGCAGCTGTCGCCCGAGATCCGGGAAAACCTTTGGGTCGGGTCCAACTTCTACTACACCGCCGACACGCCGGCGGCCAAGGAGTTCGTCAAGACGTACAGCGCGAGGTTCGGCAATCCGCCGGGCTACGCGCCCTCGGCGGCCTACTCCATGACGCGGCTGCTGCTGGCGGGCTTCGACAAGGCCAAGTCGGCCGAAGTGCAGGACGTGATCAGGGCGCTCGAAGGCATCGAGGTGAACGACATCGTCGGGCGCATGCGCATGGATGCGGCCACGCACCAGAACATCCGCCCGTACTTTTTCATGCGCTGCAAGTCCAAGTCGGCGATGAAGCACCCGACGGACTTCGCCGACATCGTCGCGACGGGCGACACGCCGCTGCCAAAGGAATACGCGGCCTGCAAGGACATCGGCGGCTTCTGAGCTGCCTTTCAGAGCGCTTCTGCGGGCGTAACGACTGAGCTTCGTCGCCGCACAGATCCTCAACGGGATCGCGACGGGCATGCTGTATGCCCTGATGGGGCTCGGCCTGTCGCTGGTCACCGGGATCCTCAAC
>JBGPPD010000231.1:0-4345 GCA_041488375.1 Gammaproteobacteria bacterium
CCGGCGGTCATCAAGGACATCCTGTACCGCGCGGCGGAGCGGACGCGGCGTGGAATGACGCTTGTGGCGAACAAGATGCTGCGCACGCCGCCTTCCAAGTACATCCGTGCGCTGCAGGTGCCTCGCGGCATCGACGTGGCGGACAGCCATATCGTGAAGGAACTCAAGGCAGGGGACCTGGTGATCACGGCGGACATTCCGCTCGCCGCGGACGTGATCGAGAAGGGCGGCCACGCGCTCAACCCGCGCGGGGAGTTCTATACGACGGAGACCATCCAGGAGCGGCTGGCGCTGAGGAACTACCTGGATGAGCTGCGCGGCACCGGCGTGCGCACCGGCGGGCCCGACGCGATCGATAACGCGGATCGCAAGCGCTTTGCCGACCAGCTCGACCGGTTTCTCGCGCGATTGGGGAAGGATCGGCTTCCCGAAGGGGGATAATGTCCTGACCAACAAAGGTCAGTTTGAATTCTGCAATTCTCCGCGCCTTCGGGCGCGCCTCGCAGGCGGTACCCTGGAATAGCGAAGAGTCCATCCGCGAGGAGCTCTTCAGCATCGAGCGCCTCGAGCAGCATGCCGAGAGCCTCGCGGCCGCCCAGCGCGTCACCGCAAAGCCGATCGCGGGGCGATCGCTCGCCGTCCGGCTGAAGGACAACGAGTCGGCATTGCTCGAGGCGTATCGCGCCATCGCCGGCGCGGTAGGCGAGGGCCGGGCCGTGACGCCGGCCGCCGAGTGGCTGCTCGACAACTACCACCTCGTCGACGCGCAGATCCGCGAGATCCGCGACGATCTGCCGCCCGGCTACTACCGCCAGCTGCCGAAGCTGGCCGCCGGACCGTTCGCCGGCTATCCGCGCGTGTTCGGCGTGGCCTGGGCCTTCGTCGCGCATACCGACAGCCGCTTCGATCCCGCGATGCTGCGCCGGTTCGTGCGCGCCTACCAGCGCGTGCAGCCGCTGACGATCGGCGAGCTGTGGGCGGTGGCGATCACGCTGCGCATCGTGCTGGTGGAGAACCTGCGGCGCGGGGCCCGGCGCATCGTGCTGAGCCGCGCTGCGCGCCAGGAAGCGGACGCCCTGGCCGACCGGCTGCTGGGCGCGGATGCGCCCCCGGCCGGGACGATCGCTCCGATCCTTCGGCACTACGAGAGAGCGCCTCTGCCGGAGTCCTTCGCCGTCCAGCTCGTGCAGCGGCTGCGGGACCAGGATCCGAAGGCCACGCCGGCGCTGGTGTGGCTCGAGAAGCGCCTGGCGGCCCAGGGAAAGGCCGTCGAGCAGATCGTGCACGACGAGCACCAGCGGCAGGGTGCGACGAACGTGACGGTGCGCAACATCATCACGAGCATGCGGCTGATCTCCGACGTGGACTGGCCCGAGCTGGTGGAGAGCGTCAGCCTCATCGACGACACGCTGCGCCCGGCAAGCGGCTTTGCGGAGATGGACTTCGCGACGCGCAACCTCTACCGCAACGCGCTCGAGGAGCTCGCGCGGGGCTCGAAGCGCCCGGAGCTGGAGATCGCGCAAGCGGCCCTGGCGGCCGCAACCGGGGCCGGGTGCGAGAAGGATCCCGCATCCCGCTCGCGGGATCCTGGGTATCACCTGATCGCCGGCGGGCGCCGCGCCTTCGAGGCGACGGTCGGATATCGCGCTCCCCTAGGGAGCTTGCCCGGCCGCCTCGGCGCCAAGCTCGGCATCGGCGGCTATATCGGCGCCGTCGCCGTGGCCGCCGCGATCGTTCTCGCCTTGCCGCTCTACGCGCTGGCGCGAGCGGGGCTCGGCGGCGCGTGGCTCGGCGTGCTCGCGGCGCTCGGGCTGATCCCGTCGATCGACGCGGCGATGGCGCTGGTGAACCGCGCAGTCACGCGCGGGTTCGGTGCGACGCGCCTGCCGGGGCTGGCGCTGCGCGACGGCATCCCTTCGCCTCTGCGCACGGTGGTCGCGGTCCCGATCCTGCTCACGACGCTGGCCGATCTGGAAGAGCAGATCGAGCGCCTGGAGATCCATCATCTCGCCAGCCCGGAGAGCGAGCTGCATTTCGCGCTGCTCTCGGACTGGAGGGACGCCGCGACCGAGACCGTCGCGGGCGACCACGCGCTCCTCGAAGCGGGTATCGCGGGCATCGCGCGACTGAATCGCCGCCACGGGCCGGCCGCAGGCGGCGACCGGTTCCTCTTGTTCCATCGCCGGCGGGTGTGGAACGAAGGGCAGCGGCGCTGGATCGGATGGGAACGCAAGCGCGGCAAGCTCCACGAATTGAACCGGCTGCTGCGCGGCGCGACCGATACGACCTTCGTGGGCGTCGGCGGACCCTTGTCCGCCCCGCCGGCCGGCGTGCGTTACGTGATCACGCTCGACGCCGATACCCGGATGCCGCGCGAAGCGGCGCGGCGCCTCGTCGGCAAGATGGCGCACCCGCTCAACCATCCGCGCTTCGATGCCGGCACGCGACGCGTCGTGGAGGGCTATGGCGTTCTGCAGCCGCGCGTGACGCCTTCCTTGCCGATCGGCCGCGAGGGGTCCCTCTTCCAGAGGATCTTCTCCAGCATGAGCGGCATCGATCCCTACGCCGCCGCGGTGTCCGACGTGTACCAGGACCTGTTCGGCGAAGGCTCCTACACGGGCAAGGGCATCTACGACGTGGATGCCTTCGAAGCCGCGCTCGAGGGCCGCGTGCGCGAGAGCACGCTGCTCAGCCACGACCTGTTCGAAGGGACGTTCGCCCGCGCCGGCCTCGCCTCCGATATCGAGGTCGTGGAGGAGTTTCCGTCGCGCTACGACGCGGCCGCCGCGCGCCAGCACCGCTGGGTGCGCGGGGACTGGCAATTGCTGCCGTGGATCGCCGGGCGCGCGGGCGCGCTGCCGCTGATCGGCCGCTGGAAGATGTTCGACAACCTGCGGCGCTCGCTGTCCGCGCCGGCGTGCGTCCTGGCCCTCGCCGCCGGATGGGCGCTGCCCCTGCACGCGGCCGCCCTCTGGACCGGCTTCGTCGTGTCGACGATCGCGTTGGCGACGCTGGTTCCCCTGCTCGCGGCGATCGTGCCGCGCCGCGCGCGCACCACGATGCGCAGCCACCTGCGCGCCCTCGGCGCGGATGTGCAGCTCGCCTTGTCGCTGACCGCATTGCTGGTCGTGTTCCTCGCGCACCAGGCCTGGCTGATGGGCGATGCGATCGGACGCACGCTGTATCGCCTGCTGGTGAGCCGCCGGCACCTGCTCGACTGGGTCACGGCAGGCCAGGCGACGGTGAGCCCCCAGCTCGATCTCCTTGGGTTCTATCGGCAGATGAGCGGCGGCGTCGCGATCGGCGGCGTTGCCGCGATCGTCCTCTGGTGGATCGGGAGCGAGGCCTGGCCGGTGGCGGCGCCCTTCTTGTTCGCCTGGATCGCCTCCCCCGCCATCGCCCGCTGGACCAGCCTGTCGCCGCTCGTCGCCGGCCGCCTGCCGGTCTCGCCCGAGGAGGCGCGCGCCTTGCGCCTGGTGGCGCGCCGCACCTGGCGCTTCTTCGAGACCTTCGTGACGGCAACGGACCACTGGCTGCCGCCGGACAATTTCCAGGAAGACCCCAGGCCGGTCGTCGCGCACCGCACCTCGCCCACCAACCTCGGCGTGTATCTGCTTTCCGCGGTCAGCGCCCGCGACTTCGGCTGGGCCGGCACGGCCGAGACCGTAGAGCGGCTGGAAGCGACGCTCGCGACGATGAGCGGCCTGCAGCGGTTCCGCGGGCACTTCTACAACTGGTACGACACGCGGGACCTGCGCCCCCTGGACCCGCAATACGTCTCGTCGGTGGATAGCGGCAACCTGGCCGGACACCTGGTCGCGCTGGCGAACGCCTGCCGGGAGTGGATCGGCCGTCCGGTACCGGATGCCGAACTGCTTGCCGGCATCGAAGACAGCCTGAACCTCGCGCGCGAAGCCGTGCGTGCGTGTCCCGAGGACCGCCGAACGCAGACGATCACGCGGCAACAGCTCAGCGAGGCGCTCGATGCGCTGGCCGCCGCGCTTCGCCAGGGCATCACGCAAGTCGGGCCGCAGGCCGCGACCATGCTCGACATCGCCCGCACGCTGGCGAGCGAGCGCGGCGACGAGGCCGGCGCCGAAATGCTGTACTGGGCGGAGGCCACGCAGCGCTCGATCGAGAGCCACCGCCGCGACCGCGCCCGGAACGGCGAGGACGCGCGCGCGCTGGAACGGCGCCTGGCGGGGCTCGAGGCGACCGCGCGGGACATGGCCAACTCGATGGAGTTCGGCTTTCTGCTCGACCCGGAGCGCAGACTCCTCTCGATCGGCTACCGGGTCGCGGAGGGCAGTCTCGACCCGAGCTGCTACGACCTGCTTGCGTCGGA
>JBGPPD010000232.1:0-4340 GCA_041488375.1 Gammaproteobacteria bacterium
CCGGATGCCGTTCGGCAGGTTGGTCACGGTTCGCCTGATACCCTCATGGTTCGTGAGCATGTCATGCACCAGGCCCATATCTGCCTGGAACGCCTCGTCGTGCTGCACGCCGGCGGCCATCGGGCCGCGCATCATGCCCGGGCCCATGCCGCCGGGTCCCGCACCGTGCATCATTCCCGGCCCCATGGCGCCGGGTCCCACGCCGGCGGGGTGGGCAAACGCGGTGGCGATCGCCCATCCGATTCCCGCGGTGACGACGATTCCGGCTGCAATCTTGTGTGAACGTTTCATGTGCGGCTCCTTTTCATGTTTCGTGCTTGGACATCTCATTTGCAGTTGTTGTGCAGCTTCCACTTTTCTTCATGACCCAGCGCCTTGGCGAAGTCAGGCACCTTGCAGCGCTCGGCCTCGGCGGGATCGGCGGAAGCACGCGATGCCACTGCGCCGGGGACACCGCTTGCCGCGATGCGCGTGCCCGCGGCGCCGACTGCCACGGCAAACAGCGCCACGACCGCGACCTGCGCTGCGCCGATTCGCCGGCCCGGCGCCGGCTCGACCTCGCACACTCCGCCGGGGCACAGTTCCGCCCTGTCCCTGTGGAACAGGTTGTAGACCTTGCAGCCGATGCAGATGCCGAAACTGGCCTCGAAGAACAGCAACGCGAGGCACGTCGAGCAGACGATCAGGTTGACGGGCCCGACGACGTTGTTGATCACCACGAGGGTCAGCATGGTCAGCGCCAGGCTGAAGCCGATGGCCCAGGCGAAGCGCTTCTGCGGCGCGCCGACCCATTCGGGCTGCTGCCGGTGCACGATCCACTGGCCGACGATGAGGCTCGGCGCGAAGCGCGGATTGACGAAGATCCGGATCGTGAAGTCGATCAGGAACGCCACCACGAAGACGCGCGTGGGCTGGAAGTTTCCGGTAAGCCAGGCGTTCATGAAAGCGATGATGGCGAAGAGGAACAGGATCCCGGCGCCCGCCCGCACCGCCCGCTCGTTCAGGACGCGAACGCCGTAGCCTTCGCGCTGTTCGCCGAATTCAAGAATCGATGGCATGTCCGCTCTCACTCATGGCGAATCTCACCCAGTGCAACGCGATGGGGCGGGTTACCCCGCCCCATCGCATCGTTTGCTTGCGTTAGCGGGTGGGCGCCGCGAAAGGCGGCGCGAAATTCGGACCGAAGCCCGCTCCCGGCCCATGCGGCTGGGGCAGGGTGATGCCCTTTTCCTTGGCGCGCTTCTCCATCTCCGAATGATTCGCTTCCGCCAGCTTCTGGCGCTCTTCGGCAGTCTTGGCGTTCTGCATCTTTTCGCGGAACGCGGTCTGCTCCTCCGGCGTCATGAGTTGCTGCGCGGCCGCGGGACCGGCCCCCATCGGGCCATGCCCCATGCCGCCTTTGCCATGCATACCCATCGGGCCGCCCATCATCTGTCCCGGGTGGGCGAACACGGCGGCTGCGCCGAGGCCGAGGCCGAGCGAAGCCGCGATGCCGAGCGCGATTTTGTGTGACCGTTTCATGGTGGATCTCCTGTACGTGGTTGTGTGTGGGTGCTTTGACGACGGTGCCCATTAGGGACCCAAGCTGTAAGCGGGCGATGTCAGGAGGCCGGCGTTTTGTATCGCAGAGTTGCAACCGGTGCCGCTGTTACACTGGGTTACAAAATTCCGGCGTGCGACGGGCGGCGCCGGCTCTATATGGGTGCCATGGCCAAGCAGGACCACATCCTGGTGGTGGACGACGACGCGGAAACGCGCAACCTGCTGCGCGAGTACCTGCAGAAGAACGGCTACCGCGTGTCCGCGGCGGCGGACGGCCCCGCGATGCGCGCGGCGATGGGCGTCGCGCAGCCGGACCTCGTGGTGCTCGACGTGATGCTGCCGGGCGAGGACGGGCTCAGCCTGTGCCGCGACCTGCGCGCCCGCGGCAACCTGCCAGTGATCATGCTGACCGCGCGCGGCGAGGAGACGGACCGCATCGTGGGGCTCGAGCTGGGCGCGGATGACTACGTCCCCAAGCCGTTCAACCCGCGCGAGCTGCTCGCGCGGGTGAAGAGCGTGCTCCGGCGCACGCGCTCGCTGCCCGGGAACCTGCAGCCGGAGGCGGCGGGCGGGTACCGGTTTTCCGGCTGGGCGCTCGATGCCGCCACGCGCAACCTGACGGCGCCCGATGGCGTGGTGGTGCCCCTGAGCGGCACGGAGTTCAACCTGCTGCGGGTGTTCCTGGCGCACCCGAACCGCGTGCTGACGCGCGACCAGCTGATCGACCTGATGCTGTCGCGCGACGCCGCGCCGTTCGACCGCGCCATCGACGTGCAGGTGAGCCGGCTGCGCCACCGGCTGCGCGACGACGCGCGCGAACCCGAAATCATCAAGACGGTGCGCGGACAGGGTTACGTGTTCGCGGCGCGCGTCGAGGCCGCCGGCTGATGCGCCTCGCGCCGCGTTCGCTGTTCAGCCGCCTGGTGCTGGTGCTGCTCTCGGTGCTGGTCGCCGCGCAGCTGGTGAGCTTCGCGATCCACATGCACGAGCGCAGCGAGGCGCTGCAGCAGGCGAGCGGCATGCAGTCCGCGCAACGGATCGCCGAATTGGTGCAGCTGCTCGATTCGCTGGGCCAGGCGGAGCGGCGCAGGATCGCGCCGGTGCTCAGCGCGCCGCCGCTGACCGTCGCCTTGGACCGGCCCCCGCTTGGCGCAGCGGCCGACGAAACGGGGCCGCGCAGCGCATTGTTCGCGGCGATGCTGCGCCGTTTCATCGGGGATGGCCGAGCGGTCGCCGTCAGCGTGACGGGCGTAGTGCCGTCCGACACGCCGCCGATGCCCGGTTTCGCGGGCCGGGGAAGGCACGGCGGCTGGATGCCGCCGATGGCGGCGGCGCACTACTTTTCCCAGCCCGGCTTCGCCTTCGTCGCCCAGGTGCCGCTGCGCGACGGCACGCTCGCGACCTTCGAATCGCGGTTGCCGGCGCAGACGGAGAATTGGCCGTACCGGCTCTTGCTCAGCCTCGCGGTGCTGCTCGCCGCGGTGATCGCGGTGTCGCTGCTGGCGGTGCGCTGGGTGACGCGGCCGTTGCAGGTCCTGGCGGACACCGCGGAGGAACTGGGCAAGAACATCCATCGGCCGGCGCTCGAGGAGCGCGGGCCGCTGGAAGTGGTGCGCGCGGCGCGCGCCCTGAACACGATGCAGGCGAGGCTGATCGGCTACCTGAAGGAGCGCACCGGCGTCCTGGCGGCCATGTCGCACGACCTGAAGACGCCGATCACGCGCCTGCGCCTGCGCGCGGAGCTGCTGGAGGATCCCGCGCTGAAGGCCAAGGTCGCCGCGGACCTGGACGAGATGCAGTCGATGGTCGGCGGCGCGCTGGATTTCCTGCGCGGCGCGGGGAGCGGCGAAACGCTCAAGCCGGTGGACATGACGGCGCTGCTGGAAAGCCTGCAGGCCGACATGCAGGAGCTGGGAGGCGAGGTGCGCATCGAGGGCGCGGCGTTGAAGCCGTTCCCGGGCAAGCCGCAGGCGCTCAAGCGCTGCCTGTGGAACCTGCTCGACAATGCGATCAAGTACGGCGGCAAGACGCAGGTGGTCGTCGAGGACACCGACCAACGGCTTGAGATCCGCATTCGCGACCAGGGTCCCGGGATTCCTGCCGCCGAAATCGAAAAGGTGTTCGAGCCCTTCTACCGCATCGAAGCCTCGCGCAACCGGGAAACCGGCGGCACCGGGCTCGGCCTGAGCATCGCCAGGGGCATCGCGGAGGACCACGGCGGCAGCTTGACGTTGCGCAACCTGCCCGAAGGCGGCCTGGAAGCGCGGCTCGACTTGCCGCGGCGGCGCACCTCCTAAGCGATCTTGAAGGCCGGCATCAGGCGCAGCTTGACCCGGTCGAGGACCAGGGCGAACCCGGCCGCCGCCGCAAGCAGCGCTGCGAGAATGCGCCACGGCAGGGGCTCCATCAGGATGCCGGACGAAGCGAGCGCGGATACGATGAGGATGTCCGCCGCGGATGCCGCTACCACCCATTTGCCCGGCTTCGAGGACCACAGGGGGCGGCGCTCCCGCACGACAAACAACAGGGCCTGAGCACCGAAGATGAGGGTCACGAACGCGAGCGTCTGCAACTCGCCCGGGGACAACGCAAGCCGGTACTTGCCGATCGCGAGTACGGTCGCGGAGAAGGCGAGCTTGCATGCGCCCAGCAGGACCGCGGCGCCGGCGATGCTGCGCATGCGCCATGCGCTGGGCGAGGGCGCGGGGCTGGCGCGGTCGGTGGTCAGCGACATGGCGAGGAAGTCGTTGGTCATCAGCATGAGCACCATCAGCGCCGGCGTCAGGATGGCATGGCCC
>JBGPPD010000233.1:0-4337 GCA_041488375.1 Gammaproteobacteria bacterium
AGGCCGCGCTCGCGCTGCCGCGCAGCCCCTGGGAAACGGTGCGCGAGAAAGCGCCCGACGAGGCGCCGGCTTTCCTCTACGAGTCGCGGCACGTGGAAACCTGGCGCGAACTCGCCGGGTACGCAGTGGCGAGCTTCCCGGCGCGGTGCGCGACGCTGGAGGGCGCGGTGGACCTCGCGCACCGCATCACCCAGGACTTCGAGTTCGACAAGGCGGCGAGCAGCGTCTCCACGCCGCTGCGCGAAGTGATGAAGCGCCGGCGCGGCGTGTGCCAGGACTTCGCCCACCTGATGATCGGCGGCCTGCGCGCCCTCGGCCTGCCGGCGCGCTACGTGAGCGGGTACCTGCTTACCGAGCCGCCGCCGGGCCGGCCGCGGCTGATCGGGGCGGACGCCTCGCACGCCTGGGTGTCGGTGTATTGCGGCGCGCTGGCCGGCTGGGTCGACCTCGACCCGACCAACGACTGCGTGGTGGACGACGAGCACGTGACGCTCGCCTGGGGGCGCGACTTCAGCGACGTGACGCCGATGCGCGGCGTGATCCTCGGCGGCGGCGAGCAGGAGCTGAAAGTCCGCGTCACCGTTTCGCCCCACGGCTAGAATCGGGGCATGGCCGACCGCAAGTTCGGGTTCGAAACGCTGTCGCTGCACGCCGGCCAGATCCCGGATCCCGCCACCGGGGCGCGCGCGGCGCCGATCTACCAGACCACCTCCTTCGTCTTCGACTCGGCGGACCACGCCGCGAGCCTCTTTAACCTGCAGACCTTCGGCAACGTCTACTCGCGCATCTCGAATCCCACGGTCGCGGTGCTCGAGGAGCGCGTGGCGGCGCTGGAAGGCGGGCGCGCGGCGCTCGCCTGCGCCACCGGCCAGGCGGCCGAGGTCACCGCGATCCTCACGCTGTGCAAGGCGGGCGATCACATCGTCTCGGCTTCCACGCTGTACGGCGGCACGCACACGCTGCTAGGCGTGAACCTGAAGAAACTGGGCATCGATACCACTTTCGTCAACCCGGATGAGCCGGAGAATTTCAGGCAGGCGCTGAAGCCCAATACGAAGCTCTTATATGCCGAGACGCTCGGCAACCCGCTCATCAACATCGTGGACATCGCAGCCATCGCCGCGATTGCGAAAGATGCAGGTGTCCCTTTTCTCGTGGACAACACCGTGCCCTCGCCCTACCTGTGCCGGCCCATCGAATGGGGCGCGGACCTGGTGGTGCACTCGGCCACCAAGTACCTCGGCGGGCACGGCACCACCATGGGCGGCGTGATCGTCGAGTCGGGCAAGTTCCCCTGGGGCAACGGCAAGTTTCCCGAGTTCACCACGCCCTCGCCCGCCTACCACGGCGTGATCTTCCACGAGACCTTCGGCGATTTCGGCTTCACCATGAAGGCGCGCATGGAGATCATGCGCACGTTCGGGCCTACGCTCGCGCCGCTCAATGCCTGGCTGCTGCTGCAAGGCGTGGAGACGCTCGCCTTGCGCATGGACCGGCACTGCGCCAACGCGCTGGCGGTGGCGAAGTTCCTGCAGGGCCACCAGCAGGTGGCCTGGGTGAACTACCCCGGGCTGCCGGACAACAAGTACTACCGGCTTGCGCAGAAATACCTGCCCAAGGGTGCCTCGGGCCTGCTGAATTTCGGCGTGAAGGGCGGCGCCAAGGCCGGCGTGCGCTTCATCGAGGCGGCGCAGTTCATGAGCCACCTCGCCAACATCGGCGACGCGAAGACGCTCATCATCCACCCGGCCTCGACCACGCACCGGCAGATGACGGACGAAGACCAACTGAAAGCGGGCGTCACCCCCGACATGATCCGCATGTCGGTGGGCATCGAGTCGCTCGACGACATCCTGTGGGACATTGACCAGGCCCTTACCGAAGCGGGGAAAGCATGATCAGCTACCAGATCGTCGAACACGGCAAGCCCTTGCAGAAGGTGCTGCAGGAGACGCCCAAGCCCACCGGCACAGAGGTGCTGGTGAGGATCACGCGCTCCGGCGTGTGCCACTCGGACGTGCACATCTGGGACGGCTACTTCGACTGGGGCGGCGGCAAGCGCTTCTATGTGAAGGACCGCGGTTGCATCCCGCCCTTTACCTTGGGTCACGAGCCTTTCGGCGTCGTGGCAGCTGTGGGGTCGCGCGCCAAAGGCGTGAAGGTTGGTCAGAAGCGCATCGTCTATCCCTGGATCGGCTGCGGCAGGTGCCCGGTGTGCAAGGCGGGCCAGGACAACTACTGCATGAAGGCCCAGTTCCTGGGCGTGATGAAGCCGGGGGCGTATTCTTCGCACGTGCTGGTTCCCCACCCGAAGTACCTCGTGGACGCTGCCGGCATCGACGAAGGCTTCGCCGCCACGCTCGGCTGCTCGGCGATCACCGCCTACAGCGGCATCAACAAGCTGCCGAAGTTCGGGCCGAAGGACTGGGTGGCGGTGATCGGCTGCGGCGGCCTGGGGTTAGTGGCCATCTCGATCCTGAAGGCCAAAGGCGTGAAGAACATCATCGGCTGCGACGTGGACGAGGCGAAGCTCGCCGCGGCGAGGAAACAGGGTGCCAAGCTCACGCTGGATACGCGCGCGCCGGACGCGGTGCAGAAGCTCGGAGCATTGGCGATGGGCAACCTCGCCGGCGCCATCGACTTCGTCGGCATGCCCGCCACCGCGATGCTCGGCACGGGCGCGCTGCGCAAGGGCGGCCGCTACGTGCTGTGCGGCTTGTACGGCGGCGAGTTCGTGCACCCGCTGCCGCCGATCGCGCAGCGCGCCATCGGCATCGTAGGATCGTATGTCGGAAACCTGCAGGAACTGAAGGAAGTGGTGGCGCTGGCGAAGAAGAAGAAACTCAAGGCGACGCCGGTGGAGCTGCGCGCGCCGGACGAGGTCAACCGCACGCTGGAGGAGCTCAAGGCCGGGAAGATTCTCGGCCGCGTGGTACTGGACATGGAGAAAGTAACGACGTGACGCCTTTCAGCTGGAACAATCCTTACCCCTGGCCCCGCAAGCCCGTTCTCGCCAAGAACATCGTCGCCACCTCGCAGCCGCTCGCCGCGCAGGCCGGGCTGCAGATGCTCGCCGCGGGCGGCAACGCGGTGGACGCGATCCTCGCCACCGCCATCACGCTCAGCCTCGTCGAGCCGGTGTCCAACGGCATCGGCTCGGACGCTTACGCCATTCTCTGGGACGGCAAGGAGCTGCACGGCCTGAACGCCTCGGGCCGCTCGCCCGAAGGCTGGACGCCGGAGTTCTTCAAGGCGCAGAGCACGATGACGCAGCGCGGCTGGAACAGCGTGACGGTGCCGGGATGCGTTTCCGCCTGGAAGATGCTCTCCGAGAAATTCGGCAAGCTGCCGTTCGAGAAGCTGTTCGAAGCCGCGATCCGCTATGGCCGCGAGGGCTTCCTCGTCTCGCCCACCATCGCCGGCCAGTGGGCCAAGCAGGTGCCCGAACTCAAGGTGCAGCCGGGCTTCGCCGAAGCCTTCATGCCGAACGGCCGCGCGCCGCAGCCGGGGGAATTGTTCAAGTTCCCGGACCATGCGGCGACGCTGGAAACCATCGCCGGGAGCAAGGGCGAGTCGTTCTACAACGGCCCCCTCGCGGAGCGCATGGAATCGCACTCGCGCCAGAACGGCGGCGTGATGAAGGTGTCGGACCTCGCGGCGCACAAGTCCGACTGGGTGAAGCCGCTGGAGATGAACTACCGCGGCTATACGTTGCATGAGATACCGCCGAACGGCCAGGGCATCGTCGCCCTGATTGCGCTGGGGATGCTGCAGCACTTCGAGCTGCGCAGCCACCCGGTGGATGGGCCCGACAGCCTGCACCTGCAGATCGAGGCGCAGAAGCTCGCCTTCGCGGACGCCTGGGCCTACGTGGCGGACCTCGACCACATGAAGGAGGTGAAGCCCGCGCAGCTCCTCGATCCGGACTACCTCAAGGAGCGCGCCAAGCGCATCGACCTGAAGAAGGCGCAGGATTTCGGCCCCGGCAAGCCGCCCAAGGGCGGCACCGTGTACCTCACCGCGGCGGACGCCTCGGGGATGATGATCTCCTACATCCAGTCCAACTACCTGGGCTTCGGCTCTGGCGTCGTGGTCCCGGGCACCGGCATCTCGCTGCAGAACCGCGGCGGCACCTTCTCGCTGAAGGCCGGCCACCCGAACCAGGTGGGCCCGAAGAAACGTCCTTACCAGACCATCATCCCGGGCTTCCTCACCAGGGACGGCAAGCCGGTGATGAGCTTCGGCGTGATGGGCGGCACCATGCAGCCGCAGGGCCACGCGCAGGTGGTGGTGAGGATCGCCGACTACAGCCAGCACCCGCAGGCGGCCTGCGACGG
>JBGPPD010000234.1:0-4329 GCA_041488375.1 Gammaproteobacteria bacterium
CACCTGATCGAGCGCCAACCCGAACTCGTGCATGTGCACCGGACCGCCAACATCCGCTTCATCACGGACCTGGACACGGTAGAGGATGTGCGGGCGCTGGCACGGCGCACCGGCTGGCGGCTCGAATTGCCGGCGCTGGAGGCCGTCGAGTAGGCGCGTTGTTCGCATGCAACGCTTGTTTTGTTGCGCTGCGCTGGCCCACAATCTGCACCCACCCGACTGTGGGAGGAGCGACCCATGATTCCCCGCGAATTCGAATATCACGCGCCGCGATCGTTGCCGGAGGCGATCGCATTGCTCAAACAATACGGCGACGTGGCCAAACTGCTCGCCGGCGGCCACAGCCTGCTGCCGATGATGAAGATGCGCTTCGCGGAACCGGCGCATCTGGTCGATCTGGGCCGGCTGGCCGAACTCAAGGGCATCCGCCAGGTGGGCAACGCGATCCATATCGGCGCGATGACCACCGAGAACGAGTTGATCTGGTCGGCGCTCGTGCAGCAGAAATGTCCGCTGCTGGTCGAAGGTGCCCGCCTGATCGGCGACCCGCAGGTGCGCTACAAGGGCACCATCGGCGGCGACATTTCCCACGGCGACCCCGCCAACGATCATCCCGCGCTGATGCTCGCGCTCGGTGCTTCGTTCGTGCTCAAGGGCGGCGCCGGCGAACGCGTGGCGCCGGCGGACGGTTTCTTTCTCGGCACCTACAGCACCGGCCTCAAGCCGGGGGAAATCCTCACCGAGATCCGCATTCCGGTCCCGGCGGCGGGAACGGGGTGGTGCTACGCCAAACTGAAGCGCAAGACCGGCGACTTCGCCACCGCGGCGGCGGCGGTGCTCCTCAGGATGAAGGGCGACACCGTCCAGGAAGTCTCGATCGCGCTCACCAACGCCGGCGCCACCGCGCTGAAGGCACGCAAAGCCGAGGAGGCCCTGCGCGGCAAGGCGCTGAACGACGCCGCCATCGCCGAGGCGGCCCGGCTCGCCATGTCGATCTGCGAGCCTGTCGCGGACCAGCGCGGCGATGCCGAGTACAAGACCGCGATGACGGGCGAGATGACCCAACGCGCGTTGCGCATGGCGCGCTCGCGCGCTACCGCCGCATAACACCACCATTCGACCGGAAGAGGAAAGACATGGCCAAGAAACAAGCGGTGTCGTTCAAGCTCAACGGCAAGCAAGTCGACGTGCTGGTCGAGCCGCGCGAGCTGCTCATCCATACCCTGCGCGAGCGGCTCCAGCATACCGGGCCGCATATCGGCTGCGAGACCTCGCACTGCGGCGCGTGCACGGTCGATTTGAATGGCATGTCGGTCAAGTCCTGCACGGTGCTCACCGTGCAATGCCAGGACGCGGAGATGCTCACCATCGAGGGCTTCGAGCAGGCCGGCGCGCTGCACGCGTTGCAGGAGGGCTTCACGCAGGAACACGGACTGCAGTGCGGCTTCTGCACGCCCGGCATGATTACGCGTGCCTACCGGCTGCTCAAGGAAAACCCCAAGCCCTCCGAAGAGGAAATCCGCTACTGGATGGCGGGCAATCTGTGCCGCTGCACGGGCTACCAGAATATCGTCAAGGCGGTGCAGTACGCGGCGAAGAAGCTTTCGTCGGCGAGCGCCTGACCCAACCCACGTTACCGGGAGATTTCGCCATGGCTGCTGCAACCGACGCGCTCGAGCGCGAGAAGAAACTTCAGGGACTGGGCACTTCCAGGCTGCGCAAGGAGGACGCCCGCTTCATCCGCGGCAAGGGAACCTACATCGATGACATCAAGCTGCCGGGCATGCTGCACGGGGCCATCGTGCGCAGCCCTTACGCCCATGCGCGCATCAAATCCATCAACAAGGCCAAGGCCCTCGCCGTGCCAGGCGTCGTGGCGGTCCTGACCGCCGATGACCTGAAGCCGGTGAAGCTCGACTGGATGCCGACGGTGGGCGGCGACGTGCAGGCCGTGCTCGCCGACAAGAAGGTGCACTTCCAGATGCAGGAAGTGGCGTTCGTCGTCGCCAGCGACCGCTACAGCGCGGCGGACGGCGCCGACGCGGTGGAAGTCGAATACGAAGAGCTGCAGGCGATCGTCGATCCGCACAAGTCGATGGCGAAGGACGCGCCGATCATCCGCGAAGACATCGCCGGCAAGGACGAAGTCGGCCATGGCAAGCGCGCCCATCCGAACCACATCTTCACCTGGGAAGCGGGCGACAAGGCCGCGACCGATGCGGCCTTCGCTGGCGCCGCGGTGACGGTGCGCGAAGAAATCCTCAACCCGCGAGTCCACCCCTGCCCGATGGAGACCTGCGGCTGCGTCGCCTCATTCGACAAGGTCACCGGCCAGTTGACGGTCAACGTCACGACGCAGATACCGCACTTGCTGCGCACCGTCGTTGCGATGCTGTCGGGCCTGCCCGAGAGCAAGATCCGCATCATCGGCGGCGACATCGGCGGCGGCTTCGGCAACAAGGTGCCTGTGTATCCGGGGTATGTGGTTGCAATCGTCGCGTCCATCGTCACGGGCGTGCCGATCAAATGGATCGAGTCGCGCATCGAGAACATCTCGACGACCGGCTTTGCGCGCGACTACCACGGCGTCGGCGAACTCGCGGCCGACAAGGACGGCCGCATCAAGGCCTTGCGCTTTTCTGCTTTGGCCGATCACGGTGCGTTCAATTCGCATGTCTCGGCCAGCAAGCTGCCGGCCGGCCTGTTCAGCATCTGCACAGGGTCGTATGACATTCCCAAGGCTTATTGCCGGGTCGATGCGGTCTACACCAACAAGGCCCCGGGCGGCGTCGCCTATCGTTGCTCGCTGCGGGTGACGGAGGCGGTGTACCTGATCGAGCGCATGATCGACGTGCTGGCGCAGAAGCTGAACCTCGACAAGGCGGAGATCCGCCGGCGCAACTTCGTCAAGGCGGACAAGTTTCCGTACAACACGAGCCTGGGATGGACCATCGACAGCGGCAATTACCAGGCTGCGCTGGAAAAAGTGCTCAAGGCGGTGGATTACGAAGGCCTGCGCAAGGAGCAGGCCGCCAAGCGGGCCAAAGGCGAGCTGATGGGAATCGGTATCTGCACCTTCACCGAAATCGTCGGCGCCGGGCCCACCAAGGTCTGCGACATCCTCGGCATCGGGCTGTTCGACAGCTGCGACATCCGCGTCAACCCCACCGGCAGCGCCATCGCCCGCCTGGGCACGATGAGCCAGGGCCAGGGCCACGCGACGACGTACGCGCAGATCATCGCCACCGAATTGGGCTTGCCTTCGGAGGAAATCCAGATCGAGGAAGGCGACACCGACAAGGCCCCCTACGGCGCGGGCACCTGGGGCTCGCGCTCCACGCCGGTGGCCGGTGCGGCCGCTGCAGTCGCCGCGCGCAAGATCCGCGCGAAGGCAATGAAGATCGCGGCGCACCTGCTCGAAGTGGGCGAAGGCGACCTGGAATGGGAAGTCGACCGCTTCAAGGTCAAAGGCAACCCGGCGCAGGCCAAGACGATGAAGGAGATCGCCATGGTCGCGCACACCGGCAACCTGCCCGACGGCATGGAGAAGGGGCTGGACGCGACGGAATACTACGACCCGCCCAACCTGACCTTCCCGTTCGGCGCCTATGTCTGCGTCGTCGATATCGACCGCTTCACCGGCGAGACCAAGGTCCGGCGCTTCTATGCGCTGGACGATTGCGGCACGCGCATCAACCCGATGATCATCGAAGGCCAGATCCACGGCGGTCTCACGGAAGCTTTTGCCGTGGCCTTCGGCCAGGCCATCCCGTTCGACGAGAACGGCAACCATCTGGGCAACAGCCTGATGGATTACTTCCTGCCGACGAGCATGGAAACGCCGCATTGGGAAACCGATCACACGGTCACGCCTTCGCCGCACCATCCGATCGGCGCGAAGGGCGTGGCGGAATCGCCCCACGTCGGCGGCATCCCGTGCTTCTCCAATGCGGTGGTGGATGCCTTTGCGCATCTGGGGGTGACGCACATGGACATGCCCCACACCGCCTTCCGGGTGTGGCAGCAGTGCAAGGCGCTCGGCATCAACAAGAGGGCATGAAGGTACAGTTCGACAAGACGTATCCCATGCCGTGCCCACCGGAGGCCGCGTGGGAATTCCTGCAGAACATCGAAGCGGTCGCCGGGTGCATGCCCGGGGCGAAGATCACTGAACGCGTCGACGCGGGCCGCTACAAGGGAACGGTGACGGTCAAGGTGGGTCCGGCGACGATGTCCTTCAGGGGCGAGGTCGAGATGAAGGACGTCGACCCGGTCGCCCGGACGCTGCGCCTGCTGGCCAAGGGTACCGATAGCACCGGGAGTTCAGGC
>JBGPPD010000235.1:0-4290 GCA_041488375.1 Gammaproteobacteria bacterium
GTCATCGCCTTCGCCGCCGAAGAGCAGGTCTTCCGCCATGCGGTCGTAGCCGCCGGTGAGCACGTCGTTGCCGGTGCCGCCGAAGATCCAGTCCTCGCCGGGGCCGCCCTGCAGCACGTCGTTGCCGGCGCCGCCGAGGATGACGTCGCGGCGCGTGATGTCGGCCTTGGCGGCGAGGCTGACGACGTTGTCCGCCGGGTCGAGGTCGTCGGCGAGGTCGAAGTTCAGGTTGTACTGCGTCGGCACCCGGTTGGGCGAGGTCACGCGCAGCAGGTACTCGGCGCCCGCTTCGAGGCCGGAGAGGTCGAGGAAGCTGGTTTGACGGCCCGAAAGGTCGATCTGCGAATCGGCCTGCTGCCGCACCGTGCGGATTTCCTGCCGCACCAGTCCATCGGCCGTTTGCGACTCGACGATGCTGCGCTCGGTCGGACGGTCGCCCGCGGAGAGTTCGTAGTCGAGCGTTGCGCTCGATCCGAAGACCTTGAGGAAGTAGGTGCCCGGCGCCCTGCCGTTCAGCAGCAGATCCGCCGTGGCGCCTGCGGTTGCTTGCACGAACGGCCCGAGCGGATTGCCGGCCGAGTCGGTGAGCTGCAGCTTCAGGTTGCCCGACGCCTTCAGGCGGATGAGGTCGCTCGCGATGCCGTCGCGCTGCAGGTTGAACTTGTACCACTCCTCCGCGCCGGAGGCGATGGTGGTGCCCACGACGTGCGGGAAGATGGTGTGCGCGCCAAGGTCGATCGCCGTGGTCTTGGAGCCGTTTTGCGCGGCGTCGAGCGCATTCACCGTGGTGTTGAGCAGCGGCACCTGGAACACCAGGTCGTAGCGCGCGAGCGAACCCGGGCTGGTGCTCACCTTCACGTAATAGATGCCGGCCTGCAGCCCTTCGAGGCTGACCGACTCGACCAGCGGCGCAGCCGTCTCGCCCGCAATCTCGTGGCCCTCCGCGTCGATCAGGGTGATCTTCAGCTGGTCGCCGACCAAGTTCTTGAGCAGGTTGATGCGATCCCCCGCCACGCCCATGCGGTCGAGGTTCACGCGGAACATGTCGACGTCGCTGTCGCTGTGGATCGTCAGGCCGGTGACGCGTCCCAGGCCCTGCACGGCCGGCAGCACGAAAGCGGTATCGACGGTGTCGTGCGGGCTGTCGATGTCGGTGCGGTCGCGCCCCAGTTGCTGCGCGCCGCTGGCGGTCGCCGCCGACTGCGCGCGCTCGAGGAACAGCTCGTAGGAGGTCGCGGTCTGCGCCCCCAGGACCTTGATGAAATAGTGGCCCGCCGCGCGCCCGGCCAGCGACAGACGCGCGGGGTTGCCGGCGTCGCCCAGCGCGGTGGCGAGCACGGTGCCATCGCTGTCCACGAGGGCGAGCTGCAGTCCGAGCATCGCCCAATCATCGGGATTGCCCTGCTGCGGATGCGCTGCCGAGTCGATCGGCACGGTGATGCCGCGGCTGGGCGAGTACCACTGCGAGGCGGGCTTCAGTGAAATGCTGTCGCCCGCCACGCCGGCGCCACCGAGGTCGAACGCGAACCAGTCTTCCTCGGCGGCGGCGAGCGAGGCCCCGGTGACCAGCGGCTTGTCGCCGTACGCACCGAGCTGCAGGGCCGTGTCCATCGTGCCGGGTGCGCCGCTGATCGTAAGCGCCTGGTACAGCGCCATGTCCAGGCCGTCGAGATCCGAGGCGCTGTCCAGCACCAGCTGGGCGCCCTCGTTCGGATCGCCGGCAAGGCTGAAGCGGAACCAGTCGACGTCGTCCGGGTTGTCGATGGTGAGGCCGGCGTAGCTGGTGCTCTCCCCGAGCGGGTCGGCCGTCAGCGGATAGGCCGTGTCGAGCGTGTCGTTGCGGTCGTTGAAGAATTCCGCGCGATCCGACAGCACCACGTTGCCGCCCGAGATCGTGACCGTGTCGTCGCCGGCGCCGGCGTCGATCCACACGGTTTTCTGCACCGTCGGGCCGACCGAGATGTGGTCGTTGCCACCCAGCGCGTCGATCAGGATGACCTCGAAGGCGCCTTCCTGGGGCAGCAGGCCGTGCAGCGCGGCGCCCTGCGTCAGCCCCTGCGCGACGTTGGTGAAGTCGGTGGTCTTGATGCTCGCATCGGGGTGGGCGCTGTCCTGCTGGCTGCCCCGCTGCTGCAGCTGGTCGATCTTCAGCGCGACGTCCGCGCCGTCGAACAGCGGGTTGCCGGTCTGGTCGGTGGCATTGAAGTCGAGGTTGACGCTGGCGGCGAAACTGAAGACGCCGTTGTTGTCGGTCAGGCGCGTGACCAGGTGGTGGTCGCCGAGCAGCCCGGGCTCGTTGACGAAGTCCACCGTGATCACGTCGTCGGCCTCGGTGCCGGGGACGTACCAGACGTGGCCCGACTCGAGCGCGAACTGCTTCCACTGGTCGCCGTTCAGGCCGCCGTCGAGCGACTCGAACAGGCTGCCGTCGGCGCGGTACATCTGATCCTCGCCGCCGTTGCCGAACATGAACGCGAGCCCGGTGCCGCCGAACAGGCGGTCGGCGTTGCGGCTGCCGAGCATGCGGTCGAGCCCGGTGTTCTCCAGGACCCGCGCCGGCTTCAGCGGATCCGCGTCGAGCTTGCCGTCGCCATCGAGGTCGCCGTTGTCGTCGAACACCGGGCCATCGGGATTCGCCGGATCGACGAAGACACCGAACTGGCTGTCGCCCGCCGGCTGCGGGTTCTTCGTCCAGGCGTAGAGGTCGTTGATGCCGGGGCCGCCAAGCAGGTCGTCGTCGCCGCGCCCGCCATAGAGTTTGTCGTAGTCGCCGGTGGAGGCGCTCTCCTCGCCCGCGGTCGAGTCGCCCCACAGGCGGTCATCGCCGGCCAGGCCATACATCGTGTCGCTGCCGCTGCCGCCGTCCAGGCGGTCGCGCCCGGCCGTGCCGACCATGTAGTCGTTGCCCGGGCCGCCATCGATCACGCCGACGAAGTCGTTGCTGCGCTCGTTCAGGTCGCCGATGTCGAGCGGGAGGACCGCGACCTCGGCCCCCGTGCCGGCATTGGCCAGGTACGGGTCGGCGACGAATTCGATGTCGTCGTCGCGCATCAGGCCCGAGATGCGGAATTGCTCCACCAAGGGCTTGCCGGCCGGGTCGAGCGGAAGAGTCGGGTCGTAATAGGGGGCACCGACGGTATTCGGGTCGCCGTCCGTCGCAGGATCTACATTGGCGCGCCACGGCGCGAGGATCTGCCACGCCTCGTGCGCGCCGGTATTCGGATTGGTGGTCTGGAAGTCGACGTGGATGCGGCCGTCGGCGAGCTGGCCGATCAGGATCTTGTCGCGCTGATTCGTGCCCTCGATCAACATGATGTCGGTAGCGTTGTCGTCGGCGATGTCGCCCTTCGCCTCGTTGCCGAAATGGCCGTCGAAGGTATCCTGCGACGCAAGCAACTGGTCCACCGGCGGCAGCGTGTCGGACTCGCCGACCCCGTCGGGCGCGAAATACTCGCGACGCGTGTCCAGCACCATCATGTCGATGCCGCCGCCGCCGTAGAGCGTGTCGTTGCCGGCCTGGCCTTCCAGCCAGTCGGTGTCGCCGCCGCCCCAGAGTTCGTCGTTGCCGCCGCCGCCGAGCAGCTGGTCCTCGCCCGTGCCGCCGAACAGGATGTCGCCGCCGCCGAGCAGGTTGGCCAGGGTGTTCGGCGCCAGCTGCGGCCCGGCGAGGTAATCGCCTGCGATGTACTCGTTGCCGCTGTCGCCGAAGAGCACGTCCCGGCGCAAGTTGCCGTACAGCCAGTCGCCGCCCGAGCCACCGTGCATCTCGTCGCCCCAGAGCTGCACTTCGGCGGCGAGCGCCGCCGGCGCGGCGTTCACGCCCACGTTGGCGAAGGCGTACATGAAGTCGATGCCGTCGCCGCCCCACAGGCGCTGGCCGCGCTGCTCCCAGACGCCCGACGTCGGGTTGAAGTGGCCCGCGTCGCCGTACAGGAAATCCGAGCCCTCGTCGCCGTAGACCTGGTCGATGCCCTCGTCGCCGAACAGCGGGTTGTTCACATCGGCGCGCGAGCTGCCCAGCGCGTACATGTAGTCGCCGTGCACCACGTCGTCGTTCGCGCCGCCGCGCACCACGTCGTCGCCGCCCTCGCCGTAGACCTCATCGCGCTCTACGCCCCCGTCGAGGTAATCGGATCCGCCGCCGCCCTTCAACAGGTCGCGGCCGCCGCCGCCGAACACGATGTCGTCGCCCTCGCCGCCGGAAATGACGTCGTTGAAGTCCTCGATCGGCAGGTCGGTATTGGCGATGGCGTCGCCGAACTCGTCGAACACCGCGAGCGCCGAGCGCAC
>JBGPPD010000236.1:0-4290 GCA_041488375.1 Gammaproteobacteria bacterium
CCCCGGGCTCGCGTTCGGGTCGTAGGTGTTCGCCGAATCCTGATTTGGCCCGGTCCCGTGGTACGTGGACGCGGGAGCAGCATCCGGCACCGCCACGCCCTTCGTCCCCGAGTCGATCTGGATCTTCGTCTTCGCCAGCGACGCGTCCTGCGGCTGGTAGTCCACCGCGCGGTTGACCGGGTCCTGCCACTGGGCGACGGTCTGCTGCACCGGCGCCATGCCCCCCGCGCCGAGCAGCCACGCATCGAGCCCCATCGCGTCCTGCCCGTACCCCTTGAGCGCCGCCGCGCGCCCAGCGTCAGTGCCGATCGAGCCGAACGCACCCTGGGTCTGCCGCGCCAGCGCCTTGTCGGTGTCCGACATGCGGGGCGCGGTCGTCGTCCAGGCGTCTTCCGTCTCGCCCAGGGAGGGCGCCTCACCCAGCACGCGGGTGGCCTGCTGCGCGTCGGTCGCGAGGTGGCCGGCGAGCTGCGTCCCCATCTGCTGTGCCGTGGCTGCGTTGCCGGTCAGGTAGTCCTGCAGGTTCGTCCAGCCGCTGCCGGTCTGGGGCTGCGCACCAGCGGTGACCTGACCGGCCGAGGCCGCCACGCCGCTCGGCGCTCCTGCGGTCTGGGGCTGCGCCGTGGCCGGCTGCCCCATGGCGAGTTGTTGCTGTCTGCGAAGCTCTTCGTCGGGGGGGAGCGATGCCATGTCAGTTCTCCGCGAGGAAGCTGATGGAGTCCAGGTAGACGTATCCGTTGGTCGCTGGAGCGATGGCCGCCACTTCGCCGGTGCTGTAGACCACCACTTCACCAATCGCCGGTGACGATGCCGGGAACGAACGCAGCCCCGCCGGTCGGAACCCCACCGGCAGTACGAAGATGGGCAACCCGATCGTGCCGCCCTTGACGACGCCGGCCAGGTGGACCCATCCCAGCGCGTCCTTGCAGAACTGAGCCGGGCGGGACGGTAGGTCGCCGAAGTTGATCCACCCGTTCAGCATCGATGGCGCTGCGAACTTCGGGGGAGGGGCCACCGCGAGCAGCCCGGCCAACGCGCGAGCCATCTCGGCGTAGTTCCCGTTGAGCGCGCGGAACAGCTTGTCTAGCTCGCCGCCGGAAGCCTTGACCAGTCCGGGGAAGTCTTCGGGGCGGAGGAGGATGGGGTTGGGAGACGCCATCAGAATCCCGCCTCTTCGGACGTGGTGCGGTAGTTGAGCGCCAGGCCCTGTAGCTGGAAGCTGGCCGCGTTCACGCTCTGTGACCATTTCACGTTGAGTTGCGAACCGCGAGACG
Organism: Gammaproteobacteria bacterium; assembly: GCA_041488375.1. Classification (GTDB taxonomy): domain Bacteria; phylum Pseudomonadota; class Gammaproteobacteria; order Burkholderiales; family SG8-39; genus JAABQT01. The sequence goes on from JBGPPD010000236.1 coordinate 1,275, forward strand.
CTTCACGCGGAACGTATGTGCGGACAGTGAACGGGGCGAGCGGCGGCGTACCGTAGTCGGAGAACGTGAACACGGTCGTCTGCGGCGTTGTGACGAGATCGGTCGAGCAGGAGAGCGTCGCGGTCGTGCCGCCGAGCCTTCGAAAGATGAGCCCAACCGACTGGAAGAGGTGCTTTGCCGCGGGCGTGCTGCCGACTCGAGGGCAGAACGCGACATCACACTGGATCGCCGCGGTCCCGTCCGCGTAGTCGGCATCCGTTAGCGTCCGGCGCTCGGACGACACCAGGGTGGTGGTTCCCCCGTACACGACCAGTTCCGTGTCCGTCACGGTTCCGCACCGCTGCACGTCCGTGCGCCGCGTCCAGGCTTGCGTGAACAGGTCGTACACGAACGCCTGCGCCGGCAGCGTCGGGTCGTCGACCGCGGACAGCGGCAGCCACAACGTGTACTTCCGGCCCGCCTCGTAGGCGATGGCATGGGAGCCCGTCACCGACTGCATGAGCACGGCCGCCTGGATCGCCGGGTCGATCGGCCTGGACAGCACCGTCACGCCCGTGTCGGTCACCCTGACTACGCCCTGGGTGGTGAGCGCGAACACGCTGTTGTCGAGCGACTGCGCCGTCTTCGCCGCGATCAACTTGCACGTCGGATCGAACGGCTGGATTGTCCAAGGCGGCGCATCGCCCGTGAGGCGAAACAGCCCGTCGTCCTTGAAGATGAACAGGGAGTCACGGGTAGGGACCAGCCGAATGATTGGCGAGTCCTTGTCTCCGACGTCCGCGCAGTTCAGCGCCGGCAGCGCCTCTGGGACGCCTTGCGGCGACCAGTGCAACCGGCCCGGGTGGTCGTCGAAGTCGTTGACCACCGCGCGCAGCCCCACCGCGACGCTACAGAACACGGACACACCGTACCCGACTTTCGAGATGACCGAGAAGTGCCCAGGGAGACCACCTACCTCGTCCGTCGAGATGGCGTAGACGAATTCCGCGCCCGCGTGCGTTCCTCGGTTGATGCACCGGATGAGCGACGCTGCGGTGTTCGTGAGGTTCGCGGATAGCGTACCGGCTGTGAACACCTGGAACGCATCGGTCGTCAGGTTCTCGGCTGCGGCCCCCGTGTACGTGCGCCCGCCGAAGTCGATCGTGGTGCCGATATCCACCGCGCCGGTCCCGACCGCGTACAGCGTCAGGTCGGCCGTGTTTTCGGTCGTGTTCCCCCAGAACAAAGAGTTGCGGTAGTAGCCGAGCTCCGCGGCCGTGGGCGGCCAACCGTTCTCGAGTGGAAGCCCCGGCGTCCACAGGGACGCGTTCGTGTAGAGCCCGGCTCCGAGCAAACCATCCGTCACCACGTCCGTGAACGTGACGGTCTGCCCAGAGGCGTAGGTCATCTCGTAGACGAGCCCGAGCTCGTCGGAGGGCTCGACCGCGACACCGCCGCTGTTCGTGCTGCGGTAGACCTGCAGCACGTCGCCCGGGAGTACGCCCCACTTCGACGAGGCCGAGCCGGTTCCGTCCAGGGGCACGGTCACCGTCAGCGTGACGTCGCGGGTCGCCCCGCTCGCGTTCGTCACCACCATGCGCGTCGAGGGCGCCCCCGGGACTTTGTTCCGCACCCAGACGTGGCGGTACGCGACCTGCTGCGCCGTTGGGATCGCCACTGGCGTTCCGGCCGCGCTGAGCGTGTACGTCATGTCGAGCGCGGGGGGAACGCCTGCGCGCGCAAGCGTCGTCCCTGTGAGCTTCAGCATACCCCACTTGATCGGGATGTAGAGGGTACGGCCCACGCGCGTCGCTCCGACGTAGAAGAGCCCCGCGTGATAGGACTGTGCGACGTGGCTTGACGCAAGGTCGTAGTCCGCGAACCCCGAGATGGTGGCCGGTAGCAGCGACCCACCGTTGAGTAGCCCAATCTTCGGCTGCAACGCCGCGTCGGAGTAGTACGCCGCCACGTCGTTGAGCGTGGTGTATGGGAGCGGCCATGCCTGGATCAGGAAGTTGCTCGCCGCCAGCGTCGCGAACGTTTCCTTGCCCTGCCTCGGCTCAAGAATCCCATTCCGCGAGATGACGACGTTATCCGCCTGCGACAAGGCGCCGTCCGGCACGCCCCCGAGGTCATTCGGCTGCAGATACAGGCCAGCGGGGCGCACTGTGAGCGACTGCGCCATTAGAAGCTGCACCGGAACAAACTCGACCTGTTCACGATCTTCTGCGGCTCCCCCTCCACCCGCTGTGCGATGAGGTCGATCGCGTCCTTCTCCATCCGCGCGAGGAGCGTGATCGCCGCCTGCTGTCCCTCGAGATCCCCGACCGCCTGAAGGCACTTCACCGCGACCGCCTGCGCGAGTAGTGGATGGAGCTCGAGCGGGATCTGCGGCACCGGCGCCTGACCGGCAAGGCACACGTAGTCGCCGATCGCGAGGTCGGTGACCGCGCCCGGCAGCGTCACGACGTTCCCCGCCACCGTACTGGCCTGGTCCGTCGCCAGGCACTCGAACCCGGGCCTCGCCCGCACAACATCGAAGAGCGCACCCGTGACGAAGCCGGCAGGCGGCGTTGCGGAGAGTGTGATTGCTGCACCGTTGACGGACAGCACAACGCCCGCCGACGTCGGGTACACGAGCGCGTTCGGCCGCGTGTAGTACCGCATGCGTAGCCACGGCCAGCTCTGATCGACCGGCCGGTTCCCGTTCCAGAGCTTCAGCGTGTTGCCCTCCAGGTAGTGGCTCATCGAAGGTGCGAGGTCGAGCTGCTCGGCCGCCACCTGGGGGCACTTTCCGTAGGCGCCTGCGACGTTGATGAACTTCACGTCGCGCAGCTTGCCACCCACGGCCCGCGTCGGGACGCGGAACGACGTCTGTCCGCCGATCGCCTGATCCACCGTCGTCACCATGTACTCGGAGCGCGACGCGACCACGAGGGGGACGACGTACCCCTGCATCTCCTCATCGCAGACGGAAAGAAAGTCCGCAGAGAGCAGGGTGGCCTGGGTGGTGGGCACGCTCGCCCGCCGCTTCACG
>JBGPPD010000237.1:0-4262 GCA_041488375.1 Gammaproteobacteria bacterium
AGCCAGAACGCCGCGGCGAACGCCGGCGGGATGAACAGGCAGAAGCGGGCGAGCGACTTGATGCGCCGACTCTGCATGTCGTCGAATACGATCTTGGTCTTGAAGCGCTCGGCGTGTTCGGCCGCGGCCCTGCGCAACACCAGGTATTCCGCACCCAGCAGCACGGCCGCGAGCGCGAGGCCGACGAGCAGGCCTTCCAAGGCGGGATGCATCGCTACTCCCGGCACATTGCCCCCGCGCGATGCAGAGGCTGGTTTGTCTGGCGCGCCCGGCAGGATTTGAACCCACGACCCCTTGGTTCGTAGCCAAGTACTCTATCCAACTGAGCTACGGGCGCGAGGGACGGGATTATACCGGAACCCCCCTAGAACCCCCAGTAATCCAGGCCCTCGGGCAGCGGCTCGCCATGCGCCAGCGACGCCAGCTTCGAATACTGCCCCTCGGCATACAGCAGCGGCCGGCCCTTCTTGCCGAACAGCACCTGCTGCACCTGGCCGAGGAAGATGGTGTGCGAGCCGTGCGCGAGCTTCTTGATCACGCGGCAATCGAAGGACACCAGCGCGTCGAGCAGCGCGGGCGAGCCGGTGGCGAGCTTGGACCACTCGCGCGACTTGAAGCGCCGCTCGCCCGATTGCGCGCCGCTGAACAGGTTGGACAGGTCGGAATCCTCCGCGCGCACCACGTTGACGCAAAAGGCCTTGCTCTTCACCACGGCGCCGTACGTCGCGGAATTGCGGTTGAGGCAGACCAGGACCGTGGGCGGCTCCGCGGTCGCCGAGCACACCGCAGTCGCGGTCATGCCGTAGCGGTGCCCGCCGTGCGCGGCGGTGACGATGTTCACCGCGTGCGCGAGGCTGCGCATGCCGAGCTTAAACTGGACGGCGTCGAACTGTTTGTCCACGCCGTGGATTTTAGCGCCGGTTGACCAGCACGATCCCCGCGCCGACCAGCAGCGCCGCGCCGACAAAGGACGGCGACAGCGGCTCGGCGAGGATCAGTACCCCGAACAGCACGCCGAACAGCGGCGTGAGGAACGAGAACACGGACAGACGCGCCGCCAAGTAGCACCTCAGCAGCCAGAACCACGCGAGGTAACTGGCGAAGGCGACGATCGCGCCCTGGTAGGCGAGGCTGGCGAGCGCGAGCGGCGTCATTGCCGCCACGCCCTTCTCGCCCAGCAGCACGGACGCCGCCAGCAGCACCGGCGCCGACACCGCGAGCTGGTAGAACAAGGTCTTGGCCGCGCTCACGCGCGCGAGGCTAGTGGCGCGGATCAGCACGGTGGTCGCCGCCCACAGTACCGCGGCGATCAGGCCGAACGTATCCCCCAGCACGGACCCGCGCGACGCCGCGAAGGCGTCGCCGAACGCCAGGGCGATGCCGGTGAAGGCGACCAGCACGCCGGCCCATTGCGGGCGCACCAGCTTCTCCCCCGGGACCAGCCAGTGCAGCCCCAGCGCCGTGAGCACCGGCGCGAGGTAGATGAACACCACCATGCGCGAGGCCGCCGTGTGCTCGAGGCCGGCATAGATGAACACGAACTCGCCGCCGAATAGCAGGCCGGCGGCGAGGCCGGCCGACAGCGTGCCGTCACGCCCGAACAGCGGCGTGCCGCGCCACTGCGCCCAAGCCAGCAGCAGGGCCGTGGCGATCACCGAGCGCAAGCCGGCTTGCATCACCAGGGAGACGTCGGGCGCGGTCAGCTTGATCGCCACCTGCTGGAATCCCCATAGCGCCGTGAGCCCCAGCATCAGGCCAAAAGCCTTTGCGTCCAGTGCCTTACGTTCATTCATGGGTCATAGCGATCGGCTACACGGCGCATGTCGACAAACGATTGGAGCGAACCGCCCGCAGTCTCTACAGTCCAAGCTTTAATCAATTGGTAAACAGGAGTCGATAGATGTCTACGAATCGGGAAGGACAGAGCGTACCGCAGGTCGCGTTCCGCACGCGCGTCAACGGCGAATGGAAAACGCTGACCACGGACGAAATCTTCAAGGGCAAGACGGTGGCGGTGTTCTCGCTGCCGGGCGCCTTCACGCCGACCTGCTCTTCCACGCACCTGCCGCGCTACAACGAACTCGCGCCGGCGTTCCGCGCCAACGGCGTGGACGCGATCGTGTGCATTTCGGTCAACGATGCGTTCGTGATGAACGAGTGGGCCAAGGAGCAGGAATCGGCCAACGTCGTCCTGGTCCCGGACGGCAACGGCGAGTTCACGGAGAAGATGGGCATGCTGGTGGACAAGGCCGACCTGGGTTTCGGCAAGCGTTCCTGGCGCTACTCGATGCTGGTAAAGGACGGCGTGATCCGGAAGATGTTCATCGAGCCGCAAAAGCCCGGCGACCCGTTCGAGGTGTCGGATGCCGATACGATGCTCGCTTTCATCAACCCGAAGGCGAAGAAGCCCGACCAGGTGGCGATCCTGACGCGCGAAGGCTGCAGTTTCTGCGCCAAGGCCAAGGCGCTGCTCACCGAACTCGGCTACGACTACGCCGAGGTCCCGCTCGACCACAAGGTCCGCACCCGCGTGGTGGGCGCGATCTCCGGCGCGAAGACCGTGCCGCAGGTGTTCATCAACGGCAGGCTGATCGGCGGCTGGGAAGAACTCGAGCGCTGGGCCCAAAAAGCCGCTTAACGACCCTGGAAGGAAGGTTTGCGCTTTTCGTTGAACGCGCGCACGCCTTCCCTGCGGTCCTCGGTGTCGACGAGGCGGTTGTAGGCCTCGATCTCGAAGCGGTAGCCGGTGAGGAGATCCATCTGCAGTCCGTAGTGGATGGATTTCTTCGCCTGGCGCACCGCGAGCGGCGCGTTCTCCGATATCTGGCGTGCGGTGTCGAGCGCCTCGCTCAGCGCCTTGCCCGGTTCGCACACCCTATTCACCAGTCCCCATTGCGCCCCCTCCTCCGCGCTGAAGGCGCGGGCGGTCAGGATCAGCTCCTTCGCCCGGCGTTCGCCCACCGCGCGCGGCAGGTTCTGCGTGCCGGCGCCGCCCGGCATGATGCCCAGGCGCAGTTCCGATAGCGCCAGCTTCGCGCCCTTGGCGGCATAGATGAAATCGCAGCACAGGGCGGTCTCCAGCCCGCCGCCGTAGGCGTGGCCGTTCACGGCCGCGATCATCGGCACCGGACACTCCATCAGCGCGACGAAGGCCTGCTCGAACTGCGCGTGCTGGGTGCGCCAGGTCTCGACCGACATGCCGTCGCGTTCCTTGAGGTCGGCGCCCGCGCAGAAGGCACGCTCGCCCGCGCCCGTGAGCACGATGCAGCGGACGTCTCCCGGGTCGGCGGCAAGGCCGTTGAACAGGTCGAGCCAGTCGCGGCCCATCTGCGTGCTGATGGCGTTGAGCACCTCGGGGCGGTTGAGGGTGACGACGAGGACGTGCTCGCCTTCGCGCTTCAGGGCCAGGGTGGCGTAGGTCTTCGGCATGGCGGACATCGTACCCGGGCCGGGGCGCTCTTTGAAATACCATTGCGCCGCATGCTGGAGATCTTCCAAGTCACGGCGCCGTTCTTCGCGCTGATCCTGTGCGGCTTCCTGGCGGCGCATTTGCGCCTGCTGCCGCCGAACACGGTGCCGGCGCTGAACGTGTTCGTGCTCTATTTCGCGCTGCCGTGCATGCTGTTCCGCTTCACGGCGCGCACGCCGTTCGAGCAGCTCGTGAACTTCCCGGTCTTCCTCGCCTACGCGACGGTCGGGATCCTGATGCTGGGGCTGTTCGCCGCGCTCGCGCGCTTCGTGGTCGGGGAATCCGTGCGCGACGCGGTGTACGGCGCCCTGGCGGCGGCCTGGTCGAATTGGGGCTACATGGGCTTCGCGCTCCTGCCCGCCCTCCTCGGGCCGAAGGCGCTCCCCATCGTGGTCGCGGCCGGCCTGGCCGACCTGCTGATCGTCGTTTCGGGCGCGCTCGCCTTCGCGGCGCTCGAATCGCGCAAGGGAGGCGCGGGCGCCGTGTTCGTCGGGGTGCTGCGCAATCCCCTGGTATGGGCGATCGCCGCCGGCGGCCTGTTCTCCGCGCTCGACGTGGCGTTGCCGCAAGCGCTCGACCAGGTAACGCGGCTGCTGGGAGAGGCGGCCGTGCCGGTGGCGCTTTTCACCATCGGCGTATCGCTGGTTCGGCCGGGAACGCGCATCGAACGCACCGAAGTGTTCGTGATCGTCGGCGCGAAGCTCCTGGTGCATCCTTACCTGGCGCTCCTGGTGGCCGCCACCCTGTTCCGGCTGGAGCCGTTGGAAGTGCGCACCCTGGCGCTGATGGCGGC
>JBGPPD010000238.1:0-4238 GCA_041488375.1 Gammaproteobacteria bacterium
GCGGCGCTGGAGGAGGCCGACATCCCGGTGCAGCGCATGAACAGCCTGGAGGACATCCTGCGCGACCCGCACCTCGCGGCCATCGGCTATTTCAGCCCCGTCGAGCACCCGAGCGAGGGCCAACTGCTTTCCATGAAGGTGCCCTCGGAGTGGTCGGAGACGGAGCCCGCGTACCGGCGCCATGCGCCGCGGCTCGGCGAACACACGCGCGAAGTGCTGCGCGAAGCGGGCTACACGGACGCGCAAATCGACGGCTTGGCTAGGAGCGGAGCAGCTCGGCTATAATGCGCGCCAGCGCCGATTTGATGTTCAGCTTGCGGGCGCTCTACAAATACCGCTAAAGAGGCCGGACCTCGAAGCCCGTTCTCGCGCAAGCTGAACGGGCTTTTTCGTTTCGAGGACAGATGAACGGCTCCGTCGGCACCGTCGCCGCGCAGAAGGCCCGCTTCACGCAGCCGCTCAAGCTGCGCAGCGGCGCCGTGCTGCCCGAGTACGAGATCGCGTACGAGACCTACGGCCGGTTGAACGCGGAGCGCTCCAACGCGGTGCTGGTCTGCCACGCGCTCAACGCCTCGCATCACGTCGCCGGCACTTACGCCGACGACCCGCAGAACCCGGGCTGGTGGGACAACCTGGTGGGACCGGGCAAGCCGCTCGACACCGACCGTTTCTTCGTCATCGGCAACAACTACCTCGGCTCCTGTTTCGGCTCCACCGGGCCGGCCTCTCCCAACCCGGCCACCGGCAAGCCCTGGGGCGCGGATTTCCCGGTGGTGACCGTGGAGGACTGGGTCGCGGCGCAGGCGCAACTGGCGGATCGCCTGGGCATCGAGCGCTTCGCCGCGGTGATCGGCGGCTCGCTCGGCGCGATGCAGGCGCTGCAGTGGACGCTCTCCTACCCCGACCGGGTGCGCCATGCGATCGTGATCGCGGCGACCCCCCGGCTTTCGGCGCAGAACATCGCGTTCAACGAGGTGGCGCGCCAGGCGATCATGACCGACCCGGACTTCCACGGCGGGCACTACTACGAGAAGGGCGTGGTGCCGGTGCGGGGCCTGCGCATCGCGCGCATGATCGGCCACATCACCTATCTGTCGGACGACGCCATGATGGAGAAGTTCGGCCGGGTGCTGCGCGGCAAGGACGGGCCGGGCTTCGACTTCGACGTCGACTTCGAGATCGAAAGCTACCTGCGCTACCAGGGCGACAAGTTCGCCAGCTACTTCGACGCCAATACCTACCTGCGCATCACCAAGGCGCTGGACTACTACGACCCGGCGGCGGACTACGGCGGCGACCTGTCGGCGGCCTTCGCGCGCGCGAAGGCCGATTTCCTCGTCGTGTCCTTCACTTCGGACTGGCGCTTCACCTCGCAGCGCTCCCGCGAAATCGTGCGCGCCCTGCTGGATAACCGGCGCGTGGTGTCCTACCTCGAGAACGACGCGCCGCAGGGGCACGATGCTTTCCTGCTGGATGATGCGCGCTACCACGGCGCGCTGCGCGCCTACTTCGGGAACATCCCCCTGTGACCGAAGCCGAGGTCATCGCGGGCTGGATCGCGCCCGGCACCCGGGTGCTGGACCTGGGCTGCGGCGACGGGCGCCTGCTCAAGCACCTGTGGCAGACGCGGCAGGCGCCGGGCTACGGCGTCGAGATCGCCGACGCGCACGTGCTCGAGTGCATCCGCAACGACGTGAACGTGCTGCAGATGGACCTGGAGGACGGCCTGGCGGCCTTCGCCGACCGCTCGTTCGACTGCGTGATCCTGTCCGAGACACTGCAGGCGATCCACCGCCAGGAGCCGCTGCTGCGCGACATGCTGCGCGTCGGGCGCGAAGCGATCGTGTCGTTCCCGAACTTCGGCTACTGGAAGGCGCGCATCCAGATCGCGCTGGCCGGCCACATGCCGGTATCCAAGGAACTGCCCTACCAGTGGTACGACACGCCCAACGTGCACCACTGCACGCTGGTGGACTTCGAGGCGCTATGTGAAAAACTCCACATGCGCATCCTCGAGCGGGTGGTGCTGCGCGACGGCAGCCCGGTCAGCCTGCTGCCCAACCTGCTCGGCAGCCTGGCCCTGTACCGCGTCACCGCGTAGCGCCGCGTCCGGCGGCTTGACCCGGCCCCCGCTGCCGGCGCAGCATGCCGGCTGCTGTTACCCCACGAAGGAGGCAGGACCATGAAAGCAAATGCGGCTGGAGTCTTGACGTTGGTCGCGGCGCTCGCCCTGGCGGGCTGCGCCAGCGTGCGCGACAGCATGCCGGCCTGGATGCCGGGCAGCGGCGCCATCAGCGTGAAGCTGACCGGCGCCGAGGAAGTGCCGCCGGTCAGCACCGCCGGCAGCGGCAGCGGAAGCTTCCGCGTCGCCGAGGACGGCACCATCACCGGCAGCGTGACCACGACCGGCGTGCCGGGCACCATGGCGCACATCCACATGGGCGCTGCCGGCAAGAACGGCCCGGTGATCGTGCCGCTGACCAAGAACGGCGATACCTACAGCGTGCCGGCGGGGCGCAAGCTCAGCGAGGCGCAGATGCAGGCGCTCAAGGCCGGCGGCCTCTACGTCAACGTGCACAGCAACCAGCACAAGGGCGGAGAGGTGCGCGACCAGCTGCAGCCCTGAGGCTAGGGGCGCCGCGCGTCGAGCGCCTCGACGCGCGCGCGCACCCGGACCAGCAGAGCGATGCCGGGCAGCGCGATGAAGAAGGTGCACAGGAAGAACAGCGGCCAACCGTAAGCCGAGGCAAGTTCCCCGGCCGCCGGACCGACGTAGACGCGCCCGAGCGCGGCGAGCGCCGAGAGCAGCGCGTACTGGGTCGCGGAAAAGCGCCGGTCGCACAGCGCCATCAGCAGCGCCACAAAAGCCGCGGTGCCCATGCCGCCGCACAGATTCTCCGCCGCCACCACCGCCAGCATCAGGGCATAGCTCTTGCCCGCGAGCGCCAGCGCCATGTAGCCCAGGTTGGTGACCGCCTGCAGGATGCCGAACAGCAGGAGCGATTTGTACAGCCGCAGCTTTGCCATCAGCGCGCCCCCGGCGAGCAGGCCGACGATGGTGGCGCCCACGCCCAGCCACTTGTTGGCCCAGCCGACGTCGGTCAGCGAGAATCCCGCGCCGCGCAGCAGGAACGCGGTGCTCAGCACGCCGGCAAAGGCGTCGCCCAGCTTGTAGAGCACGATCAGCGCCAGCAGCGCGACCGCGCCGCCGCGCGAGAAGAACTCGGCGAACGGCTCGCGCACGGCCTCGGCCAGCGTGGCCGGGGCCCTGCCCTGCCCCTGCGGTTCGAGCGCAGCCCAGGTGGCCGCCGCGCCGATCAGCATCAGCGCGGCCATCAGCCAGTACGTTTCCTTCCAGCTCAACCAGCCGTCGACCAGGATCAGCGCGAGGCCGCCCGATACCAGCATCGCGATGCGGTAGCCCAGCACCGAGAGCGCGGCGCCGGCGCCGCGCTCCGGCGCCTCCAGCGCATCGGCGCGAAAAGCGTCGAACACGATGTCCTGCGAAGCCGACAGGAACGCCACCGCGAGCGCCAGCGCCGCGAGCAGCCAGGGCGAGTGCGTCGGCGACAGCGAGCCCATGCCGGCGACGGCGGCGAGCAGCGCGAGCTGCGTGGCGAGCAGCCAGCCGCGCCGCCGGCCGAGGAACGGCAGGGGATAGCGGTCCATCAGCGGCGCCCAGAGGAACTTGTAGACGTAGGGCTGGCCCACCAGCGCAAACCAGCCGATGTCCTGCAGGCGTACGCCCTCGACGGTCAGCCAGGCCTGCAGCGTGGCCCCGGTGAGGGCGAGCGGCAGGCCGGAGGAAAAGCCCAGCAGCAGCAGCAGGAACATCTTGCGGCTGCGGAACACGCTCAGCAGCTCAGCGGCCGAGGCTCCACTCATAGTCGACAATCAGCGGCGCGTGGTCGGAGAAGCGCTTGTTCTTGTAGATCGCCTCGCGCCGCGCCGTGCGCGCCAGTCCCGGCGTGGCGACGTGGTAGTCGATGCGCCAGCCCACGTTCTTCGCCCAGGCCTGGCCGCGATTGGACCACCAGGTGTACTGCTCCGGCTTCGCGTTCAGGCGTCGGAACACGTCCACCCAGCCCAACTCGCCGAATACGCGCGTGAGCCAATCGCGCTCCTCGGGCAGGAAGCCGGAATTCTTCTGGTTGGCGCGCCAGTTCTTCAGGTCGATTGGCTGGTGCGCGATGTTCCAGTCGCCGCACAGCACCACTTCGTGGCCCGAGCGCGCGAGC
>JBGPPD010000239.1:0-4156 GCA_041488375.1 Gammaproteobacteria bacterium
AGGATGTGCACCGCTTCCCATTCCTGGCCCTTGGCCGAGTGCACCGTGGATAGCACCAGGGTGTCCTCGTCTAACTTCGGCTCGCCCGCGAGGTCGCCGCTCGCCGCGGGCGGGTCGAGCGCGAGTTCTGTGAGGAAGCCTTCCCTCGTGCCGTAGGTGCCGGCGATGCGTTCCAGCTGCACCAGGTCGCCCGCGCGCACTTCGGCCGCGTCGTATTTCCGTTCCATCACGGGCGCGTACCACTCGCGCACGCGCTGCATCTGGCCGGTCCAGGGCGTGGCCGGGTCGGCGAGGCTGGAGAGGAGCGCGTCGAATTCGTCCGATCCGGATTTGAGGGCCCCCCAGTGCCGGCTCGCCGCTTCGAACGCGGTCCAGGCGCGCTCGGCGCCCTTGGGGCCCACGCCGGGCAGGAGCTGCAGGGCGCGCCAGGCCGCAACTCGGTTCCTCGGGTTGTCCGCCCAGCGCAGCACCGCGAGCGCGTCCTTCACGTGCGCCGCTTCGAGGAACTTGAGGCCCCCGTACTTCACGTAGGGGATGTTCCGGCGCACCAGTTCCAGCTCCAGCACGTCCGAGTGGTGCGAGCTCCTGAAGAGCACCGCCTGGCGCTTGAGGTCCGTGCCCTCCTCCCTCGCCTCCAGCACGCGCGTCACCACGTACCTGGCCTGCGCCGCGTCGTCCGCCACCGTCACGTAGCGCGGCTTCGGGCCTTCGCCGCGGATGGAGCGAAGCTCTTTTTGATATTGGCGGGATGCTTCGCGCATCAGCGCGTTCGCGGCGTCGAGGACAGGTTGCGTCGAGCGGTAGTTCTCCTCCAGCTTGACCACCTGCGCGCCGAAGCGCTTCTCGAACTCGAGGATGTTCTCCACCGTCGCCGCGCGGAACGAGTAGATCGCCTGCGCGTCGTCGCCCACCACCGTCAGCCCCTCGCCCGTGGGCTTCATCCGCTCGAGGATCTGCGCCTGCAGGGCGTTCGTATCCTGGTACTCATCCACCAGCACGTGGTCGAACTGCTCCCCGATCTCCTTCGCCAGCGCCTCGTCCTCCATCATCGCGTGCCAGTAGAGGAGCAGGTCGTCGTAGTCGAGCGCCTGGTTGTCCAGTTTCCTGTCTACATAACTCTTGAACAACCTCTTGAGTTCGTCCTCCCACTCCACGCACCAGGGAAAAGCGTCCTTCAGCGTGTCCTTGAGCTCTCCCCGCGTATTCACGCGGTGCGAGTAGATCGCCACGCAGGTGTCCTTCCTCGGGAAGCGCTTCTCCGTCTTCGAGAATCCCAGCTCGTGGCGCGCCACGTCCATCAGGTCCGCCGCGTCGCCGCGATCGAGCACGCTGAAGCTCTCGGTGAGGCCCACCGTTGCGCAGTGGCGGCGGATGAGGCGGTTGGCCACCGAATGGAACGTCCCGCTCCAGGGCAGGCGCACGCTCTTGTGCGCCTCAGCCACGATGCGGCTCGCCCGGCGCGTCATCTCCAGCGCCGCGCGGCGGGTGAAGGTGAGCAGCAGAATACGTTCCGGGGCACCGCCTTCGAGGACCAGGTGCGCCACTCGGTGCGCGAGGGTGTTGGTCTTGCCGGTGCCGGCGCCGGCAATGATGAGGAGGGGGTGGGCGGGGGATTGGGCGGCGCGGCGTTGCTGGTCGTTCAGATTCGTGAATGCCTCGGGCGCGCCCATGGGGCGGGACTATAGGCGATTACTGTATATCTATCCAGCCCTGGAGAAGTCAGGATCTTGAATTTCGAGGAGGTGGGTAGGTCCTGTCACTGGCCTCCGATCGGCAGCGGCCGCACGCGAATGCGTGTTTCGTCGAAGACGACGACCGCACCCGTTTGCAGTGATTCGGCGACCGCGCCCAGATTCGCGATAAGGAGTGCGAGCTGCCTCTCGGGACGCCGTCCGGTCCCGCCTCTGAACAGGATCGGCGAGGGCCTGGCAGCCATGCGAAGCGCGAGCAGCGAGCCAAAGTCGGTGTCAGCGGACACGATGATCCGGTCTTCGGATTCGGCCCGCTCGAATACGTCCGGGTCGCTTGCCTTCTGCATGGCGTAGTCGCGGACATGAATCGCGTCGTGGCCCGCCCGGCGCAACCCTGCAGCCACCTCGGGCGAGAGGGCGTTGTCCACCAGGAACTTCACGGAGCCGTGAGCGGAAGCTCGCGTTCTCGAACCGCTTCGGCGGCGTACCTCAGGGCTTCCTGAATGTCGTCCGCCGTGAGGTCGGGGTAAGCCTTCAGGATCTTGGCCTCGCCCATGGCGTCGGCGACCATCCCGACCACCGTGGCCACGGGAATGCGCAGGCCGCGAATGCAGGGCACTCCGCCCATCTGGGCCGGATTGACAGTGATACGGGTGAACCTCATGGCGCGGATTCTACGCCTACGCCCACATCCCCCGCAGCCGTCCGGTGACCTTCAAGAGATGCACGCCTTCCCATTCCCGGCCCTTGGCCGAGTGCATGGCAATCTTATAAGAGAAAGATAATTTCACTAATCTCACTCAAAGTCGAAGCCTCGGATCCCAGTCCCGGACGGGGAAGTCAGGATTTCGAATTTCGAGGACGTGGGCGGTTCGGGGAAAGCCGCGACCTAGGGCGGCGGGTCTTGGTTATCCAGCTTGGAGCCTCTTCAGGCTTTCCTCGAAGGCGGCGTCGACGATCTTGATGAGCCCCGCGCGCGGCTCGGGCAGCGCGAGGATGTCGGTGGCGATCGCCACCGCGCCGAAGAAATTCCTCGCGTGCCAGCGGCCTCCCGGCGGCAGCTGCGGCAGGTCGTTGGTGTCCGGTTTCGGGTGCGGGCTCAGGTAGAAGTAGGGCTGGGCGTAGTACTCGTCGCCGGGCGAGAGGCCGATGCCGATCGAGCGCGCTGCCTGGCCTTCTTCGAGCGCGACGACGATGGCGATGTCGAAGTGGTGCGGCCAGCAGCGCACCGGGCTCGGGCCGGGCTTGACGCGCTGGTGTTTCTGGCGCAGTTCTTCCAGGAGCTCCGCCCCGGCGGCGAACCAGACGCCGAGCGCGGCAAGGCGCGGGGCTTCGACCGCCGCCCGGGCATACAACACCCCCGGCATGTCGTAGGGGAGATTCGTTCCAGAGGCCGGCTTCAGGCCCTCCCCGGCGAGCTTGCCATCGAGCCATTCGGCGGCCTCCGACTCCGGTTTGCCCGCCAGGGCGAATACTTCAGAGCGCGGTCCCTTGGCGAACACCAGTTCGAGCACCGCCACGTGCAGGCCGACCCGCACCCCGCCGTAGAGCGGCTGGCTGAGGAGCGCCGCCATGTCGGGGTCCCAGGTAAGGCTCTGATGGCTGTCGTCCCGGGTTGGAGCCAGGTTGGCGCGTGCCGCGCGCGCGGGCCACTGCACGGCGCGGTGTGCGAGGGCGCGTGCGGCGGCGAGCGCCGTTGGCTCGGGGTTGCGAAGCATTGACCAGGCGACTGGCATGGGGGGTCCCAGGGCGGATAGTCGCGCCGGAGGGCGGCTAACTACAAGTGCGGGGGCGAGCGCCTCGCGCAGCACGTCCGCCACGCCCGCGGTCTTCTTCAGGATGTTGCGCAGATCATCATCGATCGGGCCGGCGCCGCCGGCACCGTCCTGCCCTCCTCCACCTGGCGCCGGCCGAGCGCCAGGATCTTGAGCAGCGCGAGCGTTTCCTGCGTCGCCTCGCGGCTGGCGAGGTCCTGCATCACCGCCTTCGCCTCGCCGTTCTGGGTGATCACCGGCGGCTCGCGCTTTTCGGCGAGCTCGCGGATCAGCTCGGCCGCGTTGGCTTTCACGTAGCTGATCGGCTCGATGCGCGTGGAGTATTTCATCGGACCGAATTGTGCGCGCCTCGGCGACGATGCGGAGGGCGCCGGCGACGGTGGTATGATTTCGTCATACCGCACACCGGAGCACCGCATGGGCGCCGCCGTGAAGAAGACCATCTCGCTGCCCGCCGACCTGGCGAAGGAAGCCGAGGCGCTCGCCCGGGCCGAGGGCAAGACCCTGAGCGGCGTGGTGCAGGAGGCCCTGCGCCAGGCGCGTATCGGCCGGCGCCTGCAGGAACTGCGCGGCGTGCAGGGCTTCTGGAGCCGCAAGGCGCGCGAGCGCGGCCTTCTCACCGAGCGGGACCTCGAGCGCTACCTGCGCTCTTGAAGGTCGTTTTCGACACCAACGTGCTCGTCTCGGCGC
>JBGPPD010000240.1:0-4138 GCA_041488375.1 Gammaproteobacteria bacterium
CAGCCCGAGGTCGTCGAGGAAAGTCCGGGTGGTGGCGTACAGCGCCGGGCGCCCGGGGGTTTCGCGATGGCCGACGACGTCGATCCAGCCCCGGTTCTCGAGGGCCTGGATGATCTGCGTGGACACCACCACGCCGCGGATGTCCTCGATGTCGCCGCGCGTCACCGGCTGGCGGTAGGCGATGATGGCGAGCGTCTCCATCACGGCGCGCGAATAGCGCGGCGGCTTTTCCGGTTGCAGCTTCTCGGCGAAGGGCTGGAATTCCGGGCGCGTCTGGAAGCGCCAGCCGCTGGCCACGCTCACCAGCTCCACCGCCCGGCCGCTCCAGTCCTCGCGCAGCTCGTCGAGCAGATTCTTCAGCGTGTCGCCGCCCACCTGGTCGTCGAACAGCCGCTTGAGGTCGGCAAGCGACACCGGTTCCGGCGAGGCGAGCAGCGCGCCCTCCAGGATGCGCTTGGCCTCAGCGGGATTCGGCATCGGCCAATTTTACGTAGATCGGCGCGAAGTTTTCCGACTGCGTGATCTCGACCAGCGTTTCGCGCGCCAGCTCGAGAACCGCCAGCAGGGTCACCACCAGCACCGCCACGCCGCGCGCCGGGTCGAACAGCTCGCCGAATTCGAGCACGCGCCGCTCCTGCAGGCGGCGCAGCACGCCGCTCATGTGCTCGCGCACCGACAGCTCCTCGCGCGACACGTGGTGGTGCGCCGACAGCCGCGCCCGGTGCAGCAGCGCGCGCCAGGCTTCCGCCAGGTCCTGCGGGTTGACCTCCGGCAGGCGTTCGGTCACCGTGCGCTCCACCCACACCGAGACCGCCAGCACGTCGCGGCCCAGCTGCGGCAGCTGGTCGAGCCGCTGTGCCGCCTGCTTGATGCGCTCGTACTCCAGCAGGCGCCGCACCAGCTCGGCGCGCGGGTCCTCCTCGAGCGGCTCGGCGGCCGGCGGCCGCGGCAGCAGCAGGCGCGACTTGATCTGCATCAGCATCGCCGCCATCACCAGGTACTCGGCGGCCAGCTCCAGGTTGGTGGCACGCATCGCCTCGACGTACTCCAGGTACTGGCGCGTCAGCGGCGCCATCGGGATGTCGAGGATGTCGAGGTTTTCCTTGCGGATCAGGTACAGCAGCAGGTCCAACGGCCCCTCGAAAGCCTCGAGGATCACCTCGAGCGCGTCCGGCGGGATGTACAGGTCCTGCGGGATCTCGATGTACGGCACGCCGTAGAGCCGCGCGACGCGCGCGGCGATCGGCAGCTGCGCGGGCTCGCTCATCAGCCGTAGCCCAGTCCCATCGCTTCGCGCACGTCGCGCATGGTCTCCACGGCCAGCTTGCGCGCCTTGTCGCAGCCGTCGGCGATGATGTTCTTCACCAGCGTCGGGTCGTCGAGGTAGGTTTGCGCGCGCTCGCGCATCGGCGCGAGCTCCGCCAGCACCGCGTCGATCAGGGGCTGCTTGCATTCCAGGCAGCCGATGCCCGCCGTGGTGCAGCCCTGCTGCACCCAGGCGCGCCTCGCCCCGTCCGAATACACCAGGTGCAGCGGCCACACCGGGCACTTCTCCGGCGTGCCGGGATCGCTGCGCTTCACGCGCGCCGGGTCGGTGGGCATGGTGCGGATTTTCTTCGCCACCGAGTCCGGCGCCTCGCGCAGCCCGATGGCATTGCCGTAGGACTTGGACATCTTCTGGCCGTCCAGCCCGGGCAGGCGCGCGGCTTCGGTGAGCAACGCGTCCGGCTCGACCAGGATGCGGCGGCCGCCGCCTTCCAGCCAGCCGTGGAGCCGCTCGCGGTCGCCGCGCGGCAGGTTCTGCTGCTCTTCGAGCAGGGCCTGCGCGCGTTTGAGCGCATCGGCATCGCCGGCCTCGACGAACTTGGTGCGCAGCTCGTTCAGCAGCCGCGCCTTCTTGCTGCCCATCTTCTTCACCGCGGCCTTGGCCTTGTCCTCGAAGCCCTCCTCGCGGCCGTAGAGGTGGTTGAAGCGCCGCGCGATCTCGCGGGTCATCTCCACATGCGGCACCTGGTCCTCGCCCACCGGCACGTAGCGCGCGCGATAGATCAGGATGTCGGCGGACTGCAGCAGCGGGTAGCCGAGGAAGCCGTAGGTCGCGAGATCGCGGTCCTTGAGCTTGTCCATCTGGTCCTTGTAGGTCGGCACGCGTTCCAGCCAGCCCAGCGGCGTCATCATCGACAGCAGCAGGTGCAGCTCCGCGTGCTCCACGATCTGCGATTGCACGAACAGGATGGCCTGGTTCGGGTCGACGCCCGAGGCGAGCCAGTCCACCACCATCTCCCAGGCGCTCTGTACGACGTGTCCGGGGTTTTCGTAGTCCGTGGTCAGCGCGTGCCAGTCGGCGACGAAGAACAGGCAGGGGTATTCGTTCTGCAGCTTGACCCAGTTCTTCAGCACGCCGTGGTAGTGGCCGAGGTGCAGCGCGCCCGTGGGCCGCATGCCGGAGAGAACGCGGGTCTCGAACATGGCGCTAGATCTGGAACATCGTGCCGATGAGGCGGTACGACAAGCGGATCATCGGCGCCAGGATCACGCCGAGCGTGCTGGTGAACATCAGCACCAGCAAGAGGGGCAAGCCCCAGGGCTCGAGCTTGGCGTAGCGCCAGGCGAGCCGGGCGGGCAGCAGGCTGGCCACGATCCTGCCGCCATCCAGCGGCAGGATCGGCAGCAGGTTCAGCAGCATCAGGATCACGTTCACCTCGATCCCGGCCTTGGCCATCATCAGCATCGGCGAGGTGAAGGTGTTCGCCGGCAGCACATCGGCGGTCTTGAGCAGCGCGGCCCAGGCGAGCGCCATGGCCAGGTTGGCGCCCGGGCCGGCTGCCGCCACCCACATCATGTGCTGACGAGGCCGGCGCAGCGCCGAATAATTGACCGGCACCGGCTTGGCCCAGCCGAACAGCATGCCGCCGCCGCCGGCCAGCTTGCTCAGGAGCAGGATCAGCACCGGAACGATGATGGTGCCGACCAGGTCGACGTGGCGCGCGGGATTGAGGCTGATGCGTCCCTGCGCGAAGGCGGTCATGTCGCCGAAGTGGCGCGCGACGTAGCCGTGCGCCGCCTCGTGCAGCGTGATCGCGAACAGCATCGGGAGCGCATAGATCGCGACCGTCTGGACGAGCTGGGAGATGTCCATCGTGGAGCGCCGGATTTTATCAGAGCGTCGTGGCGAGCCCGAAAACGCCGACCGCGCCCCTGCCCTGGCGCAGCAGCACGGGTTGCTCGCCGGTGAGATCGATCACCGTGGTCGGCTGCACGCCGCAGGAGCCGCAATCGACGATCAGGTCGAGCTGGTGCTCCAGCGCGGCGCGGATCGCCGCCGCATCCGAGAGCGGCGCCGCGGCGCCGGGCAGGATCAGCGTCGAGCTCAGCATCGGCTCGCCGAGCTCGGCCAGCAGGGCCTGCGCCGCCGCGTGCCCGGGAACCCGCACGCCGATGGTCTTGCGCTTCGGATGCTGCAGCCGCCGCGGCACTTCGCGCGTTGCGCGCAGGATGAAGGTATAGCTGCCCGGCGTGGCGAGCTTGAGCAGGCGGAAGCGCACGTTGTCGACGATCGCATAGGCCGCGATCTCGGACAGGTCGCGGCACATGAGCGTCAGGTGGTGCTTGAGATCCACGCCGCGCACGCGCCGCAGGCGCTCCTGCGAGCGCGCGTCGCCCAGGTGGCAGCCCAGCGCGTAGCAGGAGTCCGTCGGGTAGGCGATCAGCCCGCCGCCGCGCACGATCTCCGCCGCGCGGCGGATCAGCCTCGGCTGCGGGTGCGTCGGGTGGACGGCGAAATACTGCGCCAAGGGCTCAGATCGCCCAGTCGCGCCAGAGCGGCCGCAGCGCGGGATCGAGCGGCGGCAGCGTGCTGAACTCGGCGCCCTCCCGCGGGCCGTGGAAATCCGAGCCGCGCGAGGCGGCGAACTGCTGCTGCCTCGCGATGGCCCCGAACTGGCGGACTTGCTCCGGCGAGTGGCTGCCGGTCACCACTTCGATCGCCTCCCCGCCTGCGGCGCGGAATTCGGCGAGCAGCGCGTCCAGCGCCGCGGCCGACAGGCCATAACGTCCGGGATGCGCGAGCACCGCATGCCCGCGGGCGCCGCGGATCCAGCGCACCGCGTCGGCCAGCGCGGCCCACTGGTGCGGCACG
>JBGPPD010000241.1:0-4123 GCA_041488375.1 Gammaproteobacteria bacterium
GCCAGCCGCCGAAGAACAGCACCGCGGTCAGCGTGCTGATCAGGAGCATGTTCATGTACTCGGCCAGGAAGAACAGGGCGAAGGTCATGCCCGAGTACTCGACCATGTGCCCGGCGACGATCTCGGATTCGCCTTCCACCACGTCGAAGGGCGCGCGGTTGGTCTCGGCGATGCCCGACACGAAGTACACCACCAGCATCGGCGCCAGCGGCAGCCAGTTCCAGGAGAGGAACGCCAGGCCCTGGTCG
The DNA here is from genome assembly GCA_041488375.1 of Gammaproteobacteria bacterium. Lineage (GTDB taxonomy): Bacteria > Pseudomonadota > Gammaproteobacteria > Burkholderiales > SG8-39 > JAABQT01. The sequence continues at coordinate 249 of JBGPPD010000241.1, forward strand.
GCGAAGCGGCCCCGGCCCTGCCCCTCGACGATGTCCGACAGATTCAGGCTGCCCGAGACCATCAGCACCACCACCAGGGCGAAGCCCATCGCCAGCTCGTAGGACACCATCTGCGCCGCGGAGCGCATGGCGCCGAGGAACGCATACTTGGAATTGGAGGCCCAGCCGGCGATGATCACGCCGTACACGCCCATCGAGGTGAGCGCCATCACGTACAGCAGCCCGGCGTTGATGTCGGCGAGCACCATGCGCGCATCGAACGGGATCACCGCCCAGGCGGCGATCGCCGGCACCAGCATCAATATCGGAGCGAGGATGAACAGGCCCTTGCTGGCGTTGGCCGGGACGATGATTTCCTTGAACAGCAGCTTGATGCCGTCGGCGATCGGCTGCAGCAGGCCGAGCGGCCCGACGCGGTTGGGGCCGATGCGGATCTGCATCCAGCCGATGAGCTTGCGCTCCCACAGCGTGAGGTAAGCGACCGACAGCATCAGCGGCGCCAGGATGGCGACGATGTACGCCAGGTTCCAGGCGGTGTCGAGGAGCGCGGCGCGCCAATCCATCTAGGCCGCCTTCTCCACCGGCGCCTTGGCGACTTCGAGGCTGCCGAACATCGGTCCCAGGCCCGCGGTGGAGGCATGCGCCGCCGCGACCCGCAAGCAATCGTCGGGCAGCTTGTCGTCGAGCGCGGCCGCGAGCTTCGCGCTGCCCGCGCCCTGGCGCACGATCACCGGCTGGCCGGCGGCGACGCCGAGCTGGTGCAGCAGCTTCGCGTTCATCCACGCCTTGGGCGGCTGCGCGTCACCCGTCTTTTGCAGCGAAGGCGCGCGGCGCACCAGCGGATCGGCGAAGTAGATCGGCACCTCGGCGATGCGCTGGATGCCGCCGGCGGCAGGCGAACCCGCCGAATTTCCCTCGACCTGGTTCGACAGCAGCGTTGCGACGTCACGGCCGCCGAGGCAGGCCTCGCGCACCTCCTCGACGGTGTCGAAGGCGAAACCCGGCTTGCCGAGCAGCGTGCCCAGCACGCGCAGCACCTTCCAGGCCGGGCGTGCTTCGCCCAGCGGCGGCACGGCGGCGTGGAAGCTCTGCACGCGGCCCTCGGTGCTGACGAAGGTGCCCGCGGTCTCGCTGAACGGCACGATCGGCAGCAGCACGTCGCCCAGCTCCGACTTCCATGCAGTCAGGTTGACGACGAACTGGGCATTGCGCAGCGCCTGCGGATCGGCGCAGTCGAGCTGCGGCTCGACGTTGAGCAGCAGCACAGCTTTCTTCTGCAGCAAGGCGGGCATGCCCCCGCCGCTCGGCAGCCCTGCGACGTAGCCGCCCACCGAATTCGCCGCTTCGCCCAGGACGCCGAGCTTCACGCCCAGCGCCTGCGCGGCCGCGTGGATCTGCGCGGCTTGCGGGTGCTGCTGCGCGAAATTGCCCAGCAGCACGGCGGCGTTCCTGCCGCCGGCGAGCCGGTCCTTGAAGGCCGCGACGGCCTGCGGCATGGCCGAGGGCGCGACGATGGTCTTGCTGGCGATGGGCATCAGCCAGTCGTCGTCCACCGCATGCAGCACGTGGATCTGCGCGCCGCGCTTGGCGGCCTGGCGCAGCCGCTGCGCGATCAACGGGTGGTCCTTGCGCAGGAACGAGCCGATCACCAGGACGCGGTCGAGCTCGCCCAGTTCGGCGATCGGCATGCCGAGCCAGGGGATGCCCGCGCGCCTGCCATCGGCGGAAAAATCGCCGTGCCGCAGGCGGAAGTCCGCCGCGCCGAGCCGGCCGGCGAGAACCAGTTCTTCCAGCGTGGCATGCGGCGAGGCGAGGACGCCGGCGTCCTTGAGGCCCGCGGCGGCGCGCGCCAGCGCCACTTCCCAGTCCACCTGTTCGAGCTTGCCGTGGTTCCTGACCATCGGCCGCGTCAGCCGGTCGGGCGCGTTCAGGCCCTCATAGGAGAAACGGTCCTTGTCCGAGAGCCAGCATTCGTTGATGGCGTCGTTTTCCAGGGGCAGCACGCGCATCACCCGGCCCTGCTTCACCTGCACCACCAGGTTGGAGCCCAGCCCGTCGTGCGGCGACACGCTCTTGCGGCGCGAGAGTTCCCAGGTGCGCGCGCTGTAGCGGAAGGGCTTGGAGGTGAGCGCGCCGACCGGGCACAAGTCGATCATGTTGCCGGAGAGCTCGGAATCCACCGTCTTGCCGACGAAAGCCACGATTTCGGCGTGCTCGCCGCGACCGATCATGCCCAGCTCCATCACGCCGGCGACCTCCTGGCCGAAGCGCACGCAGCGCGTGCACTGGATGCAGCGGCTCATCTCCTCCGCCGCCACCAGCGGGCCGATGTCCTTGTGCAGCACCACGCGCTTTTCTTCCCGGTAGCGCGAGGTCGAGCCGCCGTAGCCCACCGCCAGGTCCTGCAGCTGGCATTCGCCGCCCTGGTCGCAGATCGGGCAGTCGAGCGGGTGGTTGATGAGCAGGAACTCCATCACCCCGTTCTGCGCCCCCTTCGCCGCCGCCGAATGCGTCTGCACCTTCATGCCGTCGGTCACCGGCGTGGCGCAGGCCGGCAGGGGCTTGGGCGCCTTTTCCACCTCGACCAGGCACATGCGGCAGTTGGCCGCGATCGACAGCTTCCTGTGGTAGCAGAAGTGCGGCACGTAGATGCCGAGCTTGTTGGCCGCGTCCATCACGGTGGCGCCGTGCTGGACTTCCACCTCCTTGCCGTCGATCTGCAGCTTGAGCATCTAGGCGGCCTGCTTCACGGCGTGGATGGCGTGCGCGCCGGACCTGCCCCACTTGGGCTCGATCTCCGCGCCCTGCACCAGGCAATGCCGGTGCTGGAGGTGGTGCTCGAACTCGTGGCGGAAGTGCTTGAGGAAGCTCTTCACCGGCAGCGCCGCCGCGTCGCCCAGCGCGCAGATGGTGCGCCCGGCGATGTTGTCGGCGACATTGTCGAGCAGCGCCAGGTCTTCCATGCGGCCCCGCCCGTTCTCGATGCGGTTCACCACGCGATACAGCCACCCGGTGCCTTCGCGGCAGGGCGTGCACTGGCCGCAGGATTCCTCGAAGTAGAAGTAGGACAGCCGCTCGAGCGCGCGCACCATGCAGGTGGTCTCGTCCATGACGATCACCGCGCCCGAGCCGAGCATCGAGCCGGCCTTGGCGATGGAGTCGTAGTCCATGTCGGTCTTCAGCATGATGTCGGCCGGCAGCACCGGCATGCTGGATCCGCCCGGGATCACGGCCTTGAGTTTGCGCCCCGCCCGCATGCCGCCCGCCATCTCGAGCAGCTTCGCGAACGGCGTGCCGAGCTTCACTTCGTAGTTGCCCGGCCTGGCGACGTGCCCGGTGACCGAAAAGAGCTTCGTGCCGCCGTTGTTCGGCCGGCCCAGGGCGAGAAACGCATCGGCTCCCTTGCGCAGGATCCAGGGCACCGCGGCGAAGGTCTCGGTGTTGTTGATGGTGGTGGGCTTGCCGTACAGACCGAAGCTGGCCGGGAACGGCGGCTTGAAGCGCGGCTGGCCCTTCTTGCCCTCGAGCGACTCGAGCAGCGCGGTTTCCTCGCCGCAGATGTAGGCGCCGTAGCCCGCGTGCGCGTGCATCTCGAAGCTGAACTCCGAGCCGAGGATGTTCTTGCCGAGGAGCCCGGCGGCGTAGGCTTCCCTGAGCGCCTGTTCGTACTGCTCGTAGACCGCCCAGATTTCGCCGTGGATATAGTTGTAGCCCACGGTGGCGCCCATGGCGTAGCCGGCGAGGATCATGCCCTCGATCACCGAGTGCGGGTTGTAGCGCAGCAGGTCGCGGTCCTTGCAGGTGCCGGGTTCGCCCTCGTCGGAATTGCACACCAGGTACTTGGCGCCGGGAAAGGCGCGCGGCATGAACGACCA
>JBGPPD010000242.1:0-4114 GCA_041488375.1 Gammaproteobacteria bacterium
CGCGGTATTCATCACCAGCAGCCTTTCGAAGCGCTCAGGCATTTCCATCGGCAGCGTGAGTCCCAGGAGCCCTCCCCAATCCTGCACCACGAGCGCGATGCGCGTCAGGTCCAGCCGCTCGAGGAAATCGAGCAGGAATGTACGGTGCATGTCGAAGGTGTAGAAAGATTCCTCTTCCGGCTTGTCCGAGCGGCCGAAGCCGATGAAGTCGGGCGCCACCACGCGCGCCCCGCTGGCGACAAACGGCGGGATCATGCGGCGGTAGAGGTAGCTCCAGGTCGGCTCGCCGTGCAGGCAGAGGTAGGTCCGCTCGCCCGCGCCCTGGTCCACGTAGTGGGCGCGCAGCCCGCGCCACTCCAGGTAGCGCTGGGCGTAAGGAAACCCGGGCAGGTTCGCGAACCTCGCATCGGGCGTGCGCATGCCCCAATTGTAGAATGGGGCGATGGACTACTCTAAGTACCAGGACCTCAATATCCGGCTCATCGAGCCCGGGATCCTCGAGATCGTGATGGGCCAGGAGGGCGGCAAGCTCTCCACCGCCGGACACCGCATGCACGCCGAGCTGGCCGAGATCTGGCGCGACGTGGACCGCGACCCGGAGGTGCGCGTCGCCATCATCCGCGGCGCCGGCAAGGGCTTTTCCGCCGGCGGCGACCTGCAGCTGGTCGAGGACATTACCAAGGACTTCGAGACGCGCGCGCGCGTCTGGCGCGAGGCGAGGGACCTGGTCTACAACCTCATCAACTGCTCGAAGATCGTGGTCTCGGCGATGCACGGCCCTGCGGTCGGCGCGGGCCTGGTGGCGGGGCTGCTGGCCGACATCTCGATCGCGGCGAAGAACGCGCGCATCATCGACGGCCACACGCGCCTCGGCGTCGCCGCGGGCGACCACGCGGCGATCGTCTGGCCGCTGCTGTGCGGCATGGCGAAGGCGAAGTACTACCTGCTGACCTGCGAGCAGGTGTCGGGCGAGGAGGCGGAGAGGATCGGCCTGGTGTCGCTGTGCTGCGAGGAGGCGGAATTGCAGGCGAAGGCGCTGGAGGTGGCGAGAAAACTCGCCGCGGGTGCGCAGACCGCGCTGCGCTGGACGAAATCCAGCCTGAACAACTGGCTGCGCATGGCCGGACCCGCCTTCGACAATTCGCTCGCGCTGGAGATGCTCGGCTTCACCGGCCCGGAGGTGCGCGAGGGCATCGCCTCGCACCGCGAGAAGAGGAAACCGGACTTCCCGCCGGAGCCGAAGGACTTCTAGGCCTTCGGCGCGAGCAGCCGCTCGAGGTCCTTCACCACCGCCGCCGGGTCGGGCGGCACGCGGCCCTGGCTGGTGAGCAGCACGCGCACCGGCAGGTCCACCAGCGTGGGATCGGGATGGTCGCGCAGGTGCGCCGCGTTCTGCAGCATCGGCACGATGTGCTGCGTGCGGATGCCCGCCATCGCGCTGTCGATCCCCTGGATCACGGCGGTCTGCGCCCGGGCGATGCCGATGAGCAGTTCTGCGAGCTGTTGCGCGGAGATTTCCATGCCGTTTTCCCCCTGGGCGGATGTCGCGCCGATGGTAGCATTTGCCATTGATGCTGCGCCGCCCGCTCGCCGCGATTGCGTTGATCGTCCTCGGCGCGGCCACGGGCCTCGCGCTGCACCTCGCGACCGCGGAGGGAAACACGATGTTCGCCGGCAAGCGGCCCGCCACCCTCGGCGTGAAGGACGGGCGCCTCGGGCGCCCCAAGAGCACGCCCAACTGCGTGTCCAGCCAGGCGGACCCTGCGGATGCGGAGCACACCATCGCGCCGATCGTGTTCAAGGGAAACGCGCTGGATGCCATCGCCGCGGCGCGCAGGGCGGTGGAGGGCATGGAGCGCGCCACCGTGGTCCGCCACGAGGGCAACTACCTCTACGCCGAGTTCAAGTCCAAGCTGATGGGCTTTGTCGACGACGTCGAATTCACCTACGACGATAAGGCGGGCCTGCTGCACGTGCGCTCCGCCTCGCGCCTCGGCCGGCGCGACTTCGGCGTCAACCGCGAGCGCGTCGAAGCCCTGCGCTCGGCGATCGAAGGGCGCGTGCGGACCTGAAATGACCGCCGTGTTGCGCATCCTGCTGCTGTTGCTGGCCTTTGCCGCCGCCCCGCTGTTTGCCCAGGACACGCCGAAGGACGAAGCCGAAGCGCTGCTCGCGGCGGTGGTGCAGGTGAAAGCGAAGATCCTGCCCAACGCGCGCAGCCTCGAGACCCTCGGCGCGCAGCGCCAGGGTTCCGGCGTGCTGGTGCGCGATGGCTACGTGCTGACCATCGGCTACCTGGTGATCGAGGCGGAGGCGATCGAGGTCGTCGCGATGGACGGCAAAGCCGTGCCCGCCATGCTCGCCGCCTACGATCCCGCCAGCGGCTTCGGCCTGCTCAAGCTGATCGGGCCGTTCGCCGCCCGGCCGCTGCCGCTCGGCGACTCTACGGCGCTGGAGGAGCGCGCGCCGGTGATGGTCGCGGGCCACGGCGGACGCGACGGCGTCAGCCTGGTGTACGTCGTGTCGCGGCGGCCGTTCTCCGGCAGCTGGGAGTACCAGCTCGATTCCGCGATCTACACCTACCCGCCGGTGCAGAACTGGTCGGGCGCGGCGCTGATCGGCGCGAGGGGCGAGCTGCTCGGCGTCGGCTCGCTGGTGGTGCCCGACGCGGGCGGCGAGGGCACGCAATCGCCTGGCAACCTGTTCGTGCCGATCGACCTCCTCAAGCCGATTCTCGACGACCTGGTCGCCAAAGGTCGCGCCAGCGGGCCGCTGCGCCCCTGGCTCGGTCTGTATACGGAGGAGATGCGCGGCCACCTGTTCGTGCAGCGGGTGTCGCCCGAGGGCCCGGCCGAGCTTGCCGGCCTGAGGAGCGGCGACGTCTTGATCGGCGTGGCCGGCGAGGAGGTGAGTTCGCTGGCCGATTTCTACCGCAAGGTCTGGGCGCGAGGCGAGGCGGGCGTCGAGGTGCCGCTGCGGGTGCTGCAGGGCATGCAGGTCAAGGACGTTGCGGTGCGGTCCATGGACCGCAACGGGTATTTCCGGCAGAAGCCGAGCTACTGAGCGAGCGTGAGGCGGGTCGAGGGTGGCGTGCGCCGCAGCAGCCCGTCGCGCCCGGCGTCCGCCACCAGGCGCGCGTGGCGCACGTTCTTGTGGATTTCCTCGAGGTACAGGTTCTGGCCGCCGAAGTGCCGCCCGGCGTACTCGTAGGCGCGCGCCAGCTGCAGGTCGAGCCGCTTGGTGGCGTTGAGGTAGAAGTCCGGGGTCTTGCGCACCAGCTCATCGCCCGAGCGCCACAGCCGGCGCGCCACGCCGCCGGTGACGAATTCCGGGTACAGCCGGTCGCGGCATTTCTCCAGGTAGCAGCGGTCGGACATCTGCGCGAGGATGTCCGCGGTGCCCAGCATCTGCCCGATGCGCCGCAGCAGCGGCTTGTCGATGCGGATGGCCTCCACCGGGTGTTCGTAGCCGGTGTAGTGCACCAGCGCCGCGGCGGCGCGCGCGTAGCGGCCCAGGCCGGCGCCGCGCAGGTACTCCATCAGGACGCCCGCGCCGCGCGACACGTGCGTGAGCAGGTACTCGGCGCCGTTGCGGTGCCGGCGGTCGCCGCGCCGGCGCACATAGCCGACGTCGTGCAGCAGCGCGCAGATCACCCCGACGGTGTACAGCGGCGCCGGCAGAGGCTCGGCGCCGTGGCGCGTGCGCTCGTAGCCGTCCATCAGCCGCGCCTGCGCCAGCGTCACGTCGAGCACGTGCTGCAGGTCGTGGTAGTCGGTGTCGCAGTGGTGGAAGCGCGGGTGGCGGCCGTGGTACAGGCGCACCGTGTCGGCGAACGCGCGCTCGATGGCGCGGCCGCCGGCCGGCGCGTACAGCCCGAGGTAGAGCCGCGTCACCTCGGCGCAGACCTCGGCAGGGTCGGTGGTGCGGATGCGGTCGGAAACGTCGTGGTCGTTGCGGCGCATGGCTGCGCTGGCCCCCTATGCGCTCGCTCTAAGAGGCGCTAGGATGCGCAGCGGAGGCGAGCGAAGCGGTGAACTTTGTCACGACCTGCCGCAGGCTTGCGCAAGAGTTTGTGCGGCCCGGCGACCGAGGGGCGCGGTGAGCAACCAGCCGC
>JBGPPD010000243.1:0-4110 GCA_041488375.1 Gammaproteobacteria bacterium
AGCGCCGGAGATTCCTTCGACGGATGCCGATCCGGCCGTGGGGTACGAGCGGACGCGGCTGTGGGAGAAGCTGGAAGGGCAGCTGGCGCGCCTGCCGGAGCGCGCCGCGCGCGCCTTCGTGCTCACCGAGCTGGAGGGCCGTGATGCCGCGGAAGCCTCGCGCATCCTCGGCGTGACGCCCAACAACCTGTGGGGCATGGTGCGCCGCGCGAAAAAGAGCCTGCAGGAATCGATGGCGCCGGTGCTCGGCACGGCGATATAGTTCGCGCCGATGCAGCGCATCGGCATTGACGTCGGGGGCACCAAGATCGAAGCGCTCGCGCTGGACGCGGCGGGGCGCGAAGTATTTCGCAAGCGGATCCCCGCGCCGCGCGACGAGTACGCCGCCACGCTCGCGGCGGTGGCGGGGCTGGTGCGCGAGGCGGGCGAGGGGACGGTCGGAATTGGAATTCCAGGCGCCTTGTCCACGCTCACCGGGCTGGTGAAGAACGCCAACTCCACCTGGCTCATCGGCAAACCCCTCAAGCAGGATCTCGAAAAGGCGATCGGACGCGAAGTCAGGCTGGCCAACGACGCCAATTGCTTCGCCCTGTCCGAAGCGGTGGACGGCGCGGGGCAGGGCGCCAAGGTGGTCTTCGGCGTGATCCTCGGAACAGGCGTGGGCGGCGGCATCGTGGTGAATGGTGAAGTGCTCACCGGGCCGAACGCCATCGCCGGAGAGTGGGGCCACAACCCGCTGCCCCTGCCCCAAGGTCCCGACTTTCCCCTCAGGGACTGTTACTGCGGCCGCAAAGGCTGCATCGAGACTTACCTCTCCGGTCCGGCGCTGGAGCGCGACGGCGGGGAAGCGGCGCTGGGTCAGTACGCTGAACGTTTGGCGCGCGCGCTGGCCGGAGTCATCAACATCCTGGATCCGGACGTCATCGTGCTGGGCGGCGGCGTCTCGAAGGTTGCGCGCCTTTACGACGAGGTGCCCAAGCTCTGGCCGAAGACCGTGTTCTCCGACCACGTCGCCACGCGCCTGCTCCCGCCCAAGCACGGCGACGCGAGCGGCGTGCGCGGAGCCGCCTGGCTCTGGGGCCGCCAATGCCGTGCATTCGCAGTAAAATGAACGCATGAAAAAAATCTTCTTGCTGCTTCTGCTGGTGACCCTCGCCGGCTGCGCCGGCACCACGAAAGGCCGCGAGCACTGCGCTACGCTGGCCGATGCCGCCTGGAAGGACCTCGACCTCGCCAAGGCGCAGGGCTTCGCCGGCACCGTCAGCTACGGCAAGGCCCTGGCGCTGCTCACCCGCGCGCGGGCCAACCAGGCGGTCGAGGACTACAAGGAGTGCGAGGACACCGCGGCGCGCGCGCACGCCTACATCGCGGAGTCGCGCAAGGGGCGCTAGCCCTCAGCTCTCCGGCCCCTTGCCCCGGCCGACGACGATGCGCGCCGAGCGCTCGAAGGTCCAATAGGCCCAGGCCCAGTCGATCAGCACCACCAGGCGGTTGCGGAAGCCGATCAGGAAGTAGATGTGCGCGGTGAGCCAGGTGATCCAGGCGAGCCAGCCCCAGATGTGCACCTTGCCGAACATCGCCACCGCGGCGCTCCTGCCGATGGTGGCGAGCTGCCCGTAGTCGCGGTAGCGGAAGGCGAGCGGCGGTTCGTCCGCCAGGGCGCGCAGGATGTTGCGCGCGGCGTGCCGCCCCATCTGCTTGGCGGCCGGCGCCACCCCGGGCACCGGCGGCTGGTGCGCGGCGAGCTGCGCGAGGTCGCCGACCACCTGCACTTCCGGGTGGCCGGGCACCGACAGGTCGGGCTGCACGAGCACGCGGCCGGCGCGATCGAGCGGCACGCCCAGCGTTGCGCCGATCGGCGTTGCCGCCACTCCCGCGCACCAGATCACCGTATTCGCCTGCAGGCGGTCGCCGCCGAGCTGCACGCCGTGCTCGTCGATGCCGGTGACGCGCCGGCCAAGCCAGACGGTGACCCCCAGGCGCTCGAGTTGTTGCCGCGCGCGCTCGGAAAGGTCGGGCGAGTACGGCGGCAGCACGCGCTCGCTGGCTTCCACCAGCACCACGCGCGTATTGCGCGGGTCGAATCTGCGGAATTCCCCTTTCAGGGTGTGGCGCGCGATCTCGGCCAGCGTGCCGGCCATTTCCACGCCGGTGGCGCCGCCGCCGATCACCACGAAGGTGAGCCAGGAAGCGCGCTTCGCCGGGTCCGTTTCGCGCTCGGCGTGCTCGAAGGCGAGCAGGATGCGGCGCCGGATCTCGAAGGCATCCTCCAGCGTCTTCAGCCCCGGCGCATGCGCCCGCCACTCATAGTGGCCGAAGTAGCTGTCGGTCGCGCCGGTGGCGAGGATCAGGCGGTCGTAGGCGAGCTCCTCGCCGTCCTCCAGCACCACCTTCTTCGCGGCCAGCTCCACGCGTTGCGCCTCGCCGTAGAGCACGGTGGCGTTCTTCTGCCGCGCGAGAACGCGCCGGATCGGCTCGGCGACCGCCGGCGCGGCGAGTCCCGCGGTCGCCACCTGGTACAGGAGCGGCTGGAACAGGTGGTGGTTGGTGCGGTCGAGCACCGTGACCTCGACCGGTGCGCCGCGCAGGGCGCGCGCGGCGAACAGTCCGCCGAAGCCGCAGCCCAGGATCACGACGCGCGGGTTCATGCGGCTATGATAGCCAGAAGCGCGGCGCTTCCGCGAAGCGCCGCCAGGCGGCCGGCAGCCGGGCGAGGAGCGCGTGCTCCCGCGCCCATGCCGGCGCCTTGCGCCCGGACAGTTGGCGCGTCAACCGCCGCGCCACGTCGATATCGTTCAGCGCGCCGAGCAGGTCTTGCAGGTCCTTCAGGCTGCGGAGCAGAGCTTTGGCGCTGCGCTCGGGAAACGCGCCCGACATGAATTCGGAGACGTAGCGCAGCCGCCGGAGGCGGACCCGCAGTGCGTGGCGGCTCGCCGGATCGGTCCAGTCGGTGCGTCGTTCGCGCCGCAAGGCCTTGCGATCCAGGCGCTCGAGTGCGTCGCGCGCGAAGACGGTCCAGCTTTGCCGCGCTCTGCTCACGGCTCGCGGGAGTCGCAACGGCTGCATCGCCTGCAGCGCTCGCTGCAGCGCGGCGCGCGCCAGGCGCCGCCTCGCGCGCGCTCGACCGCGCAGCGCGTCGGGCGCATCAGGCAGGAAGACGTCCCAGTCCCGCGCGGGGCCGGATACGGCGGCGAGCTCGTGCAATTGCCGGTGCAGCGTACGGACGTCGTCCTTGCGCCAGAGTTTGCGGGACGCGCGCAGCACAGCGCGCAGCCGGCGCGCGCCGACGCGCAGCCGGTGGAGGGTTTCCGGATCCCCGCCGGTCGCGGCACCGGGCGCGTTGGCCGCGATCTGTTCCATCGATTCGCGCAGTGCGCAGCGCAGCGCGGCTGCCGCGCTCGCCTGCGGCTTAGCGGCTATCATTGGGCGCAGATGGAAGCGATCAAGCCGGGACTCCGGGGCCGCGCCGAGTTGGTGGTCGGAGAGGAGCATACCGCGCCGCGCGTCGGCAGCGGGCGCGTGCACGTGCTCGCCACGCCGGTCATGATCAACCTCATAGAGGCGGCGGCGCTCGAGGCCGTCGAGCGCCTGCTGGCGCCCGGGCAGCAGAGCTTGGGTACCTTGTTAAATGTGCGCCACATCGCCGCCACGCCGGTGGGCATGCGCGTCACCGCCACTGCCGAGGTGACCGGAGTGGAAGGCAGGACCATCCGCTTCCGCGTCGAAGCGCACGACGAGCGTGAACTGATCGGCGACGGCACCCACGAGCGCGTGGTGGTCAACGTCGCCAAGTTCGACCTGCGGGTGCAGAAGAAGCTGGGTTGAAAATCGGGCTCTGACCCCGATTTTCAGTACGGCCGGTAGCCGAACAGCCAGGGGTGGAAGGCGAGCAGTAGCGCGAACGCGGCGAGGCCGGCGGCGGGCCGCCACCAGCCTATCTCGCGCCAGGCGATCCGGTTGCGCCCCTGAGCGATCGCGGCGAAGGGAAAGTTCGACGTCGCGGCGGCGAAGCGCTGCCAGTCCTCACCCAGCGCGCGCGCCTTGCGCGCATCCTGCAGCGTGGTGCCGGCCGCGGCGAGCAGCAGCAGTCCGCCGAAGAACACCACGCCC
>JBGPPD010000244.1:0-4063 GCA_041488375.1 Gammaproteobacteria bacterium
AACTGGCCGACATGCCGATGGCCGCTTCCCACGGCCCGATGAAACCGAAGGCCGCGGCGGGCAGCGCCACGGCATTGTAGGCGAGCGCCCAGCCGAGGTTCTGGCGCACCAGGCGCATGGCGCCGCGCGAGAGATCGAGAATCTCCGGCAGGCAGCCAAGCCGCTCGCCGGTCAGGACCACGTCGGCCTGCAGCTGCGCGGCGTCGGCGCCGGCGCCCATGGCGATCGACGCGTCGGCACGCGCCAGCACCGGCGCGTCGTTCAGGCCGTCGCCGACCATGAGCACCACGCGCCCCTGCGCCTGCAGGCGCGCCACGTAGTCGAACTTGTCCTGCGGCGACGCGCCGCCCGTCCAGGCCTCGATCCCGAGCCGCTGCGCGAGCTCACCCACGATGGCCGGATCATCGCCGCTCAGCAGGTGCACGCGCAACCCGCGCGCCGAGAGCGTGCGCACCACCTCGGCCGCTTCGGGCCGCAGCGCATCCTCGATGAAGAACGCGGCGAGCCAGCGGCCCTCCTCGGCGAGGACCACCTGCGCCTGCGGTTCCGGCGCGGGCGAGCCGGCGAGCGCGGCGCAAAAGCGCTGCGAGCCGATGCGCACCACGCGCCGGTCGAGATGCCCTTCTACCCCCTGCCCCGCCACGTTGCGCAGGGTGGGCCATGGGCCCACCGACCGCGCGCGGAAAGCGCGCGCGAGCGGATGCGTGCTGGAGGCTTCGAGCGCCGCGGCGAGCGCGCGGCACTGCTCCTCATCCTGCTCGCTGAAGCAGGCCACGCGCGCGATCGCGGGCCTGCCGAGCGTCAAGGTCCCGGTCTTGTCGAGCACCACGTCCGTCGCCCGCTGCAGCACCTCGAGCGCGCGCGCGCGGGTGAGCGCCGCGCCGCGCGCCAGCAGCTGCGCGCCCGCGCGCGTGAGCACGATCGGGGCGGCGAGCGCGAGCGCGCAGGGACAGGTCGCCACCAGCACGGCCACGGCGACCCAGACGCTTCCGGAGAACAGCCACGCCAGCGCGGCAGTGGCGATGACCGCATGGGTCAGCGCCTGCGCGAGGCGGTCGGCGCGCTCCACCAGCCGCGGACGGCTCGCCGCGGCGCGCTCCACCAGCCGGCCGATGGCCGCGGCCCGCGTCTGAGCGCCCGCGTGCGTCACGCGCATCGTCAGGGGCTGCTCGAGATTGACCGAGCCGCCGGTCAGCACGGCGCCCGCGCGCTTGGCCACCGCACGCGACTCGCCGGTGAGCAGCGATTCATCGGCGCTCGAAGCGCCCTCCTCGACCACGCCGTCGGCGGGCACGCGCTCGCCCGCGCCCACCAGCACCCGATCGCCCGCGCACAGCGCATGCGCGGGGATGCGTTCGCTGGCGCCCCCCGAGAGCCGCAGCGCGAAGGACGGCATCCAGCGCGCCAGGCGATCGAGCTCGCGGCCGGCCTTCTGCCGCGCGAACATCTCGGCGGTGCGCGCGCCGAGCAGCAGGAACGCGAGCATGGCGATAGAATCGAAATACACCTCGCCGCCGCCGGCCACGGTGGCCCAGGCGCTGGCGGCGAATCCGGCCGCCAGGCCGAGCGCGATCGGCGTATCGAGGCTGATGCGGCGGCGCTTCGCGTCCTGCCAGGCGCCGCGGAAGAAAGGACCGCAGGCGAACAGCAGCACCGGCGTGGTGAGGATCAGGCTGGCCCAGCGCATCAGGCCCCCGGCGGCGGGGCTCAAGGTGCCCTCGCCCGCATCGACGTACGCGGGCCAAGCGTACATCATCACCTGCATCGCGCCGAAGCCGGCAACGAACAGGCGCCACAGCGCGCGCCGCCGTTCGCCGCGCGCGAGCGCGTCGCCGCGGCGCGGGTCGAACGGGTAGGCGTCGTAGCCGACGGCGCGGACCGCCTCCAGGATCTTCGAGAGCCGCGTGACGCGCGGATCCCAAGCCACCTGCGCGCGCTGCGTGGTGAAGTTGACGTCGGCGCGCAGCACGCCCGGCTCGCGGCGCAGCGACTGCTCGTTGAGCCACAGGCAGGCCGCGCAGCGAATCCGGTCGAGGATCAGCGTCGCCTCGCGCAGATGCTCGCCGGGCGCGGCGACGAATTCGCGCTGCGCCGCCTCGTCGTCGTAGAGGGCGATGGGAGGCAGCGCCTCCGGGCGCACGCCGGCCGCGGAGCGCGAGGCGTAGTATTTCTCGAAGCCGGCGGCGACGATGGTGCGCGCCACCGCTTCGCAGCCGGCGCAGCAGAACGCGCGCTCGGCGCCGAGCACCGCCGCGCGGTGCCTGCCGGATTCCAGCACCGGCAGGCCGCAATGGAAACAGGCGCTCAGGAAACGGCGATGCGCTTGCCGCCGCCGTTGGCCTTCTTCGGCAGCGTCAGGTTGAGCACGCCGTCCTTGTACTCGGCCTTGGCGACCTTGGCGTCGACCTCGGCGGGCAGGGTGAAGCTGCGGCTCGCCATGCCGTAGCTGCGCTCGCTGTAGATCACTTTCTCGCCCTTCTTCTCTTCCTTCTCCTGCTTCGCTTCGGCGCGCAGCGTGACCACGTCGCCGTCGATGTCGACCTGGATGTCCTCCTTCTTCACGCCGGGAATGTCGGCGCGCACGGTGTAGGACTTGTCGTCCTCCTTGACGTCGACCTTGATGCTCAGCTCGGTGCCGGCGGGGAAAGTGTAGGGCTTGACGAAGAAACCCTTGCCGAAATCGTTGAACAGTTCGTCGAACGGGTTGTAGCGGGTGATGTTGGCCATGGATGCCTCCGGTTGATAGGCTCATCCATCCTAGGCGCGGCGCCTTGACGCGTGTTGACCTGCGTCAAATCGGCGCCGGCTAGTCCAGGTCGGTGGTGACGAAGCGCGGTTGCTCGGGCGACTCCTCCAGGTCGAAGTACACGCGCCCGATCTCGCGCCCGTCGGTGGTCTCCACCTGCACCTTCCACGCGCCGGGCTGGTAATTGGTCTTCACGCCGTAGCCGCGGAAGCCCTGCTCGCGGCCGCCGACGATGCGGATCGGGATCGCGTCCTGCAGCGCCCAGCCGCGGCCCTCGGGCCGCCAGAACCAGCGCATCTGCACCTGGTCGGCGAAGCGCGCGGGCGAGAAGATGCGGAAGTACACGTACACCTTGTCCCCTGGCTGGGCGCGGAACTGCTGGTCGCCGTTCTGCCAGACGCGCCACCAGGGGCGCTCGTGCGTCAGCCGGTAGCCTTCCTCGGTCTTCTCCACGGCGTGGTAGACGCCGATGAAGGGAATGGACAGCGGCACCGGCGGGATCAGGCGCGCCAGGTAGAAGGCGAGAAAGCCGACCAGCACGCAGCCCAGGGGCAGCAGGATCTGGCGGCGCGCCTGCGCGAACCGGTCCGGGAAGCCGCGGCGGATCCACCAGGCGGCGAGCGCGAGCGGCAGGCAGCCGGCGAGCATCGACAGCAGGAACACCGCGGTGCCGATCGAGCCGACTGCGATCGGCACCACGCAGGCGGCGAACGCAAGGCAGCACAGGCCGAGCATGGCGAACTTGACGTTCAGCCCCAGCGCCTTGAAGCGCCGGGATTCGTTGGCCACCAGCAGGGCCAGCAGGAACGCGAGGAAGCCGAAGGACACCAGCAGCGACGAGCTCTTGAAGAAGAAGATGGTGTACAGGCTGAGCTGCGCGCCGAGCAGGAAATGCACCAGCGCGCTGCGGTACTCGGTGTACCAGCGTTTGAGCGCGGGCCATGCCGCCGGGTCCGGGGGCGTCTTGACCTGCGCGCCTTGCTCAAAGAACAACTGCAGCAGCACCACCGTGATCACCGCCAGGTACGCCGCCTGCTGGGCGATGGTGAACCAGGAATCGATGCGCCCGAGGGTGAGGAGGTCGAAGACGAAGCCGCCGGCGAAGAAGACCACCGCGACATCGCGCTCGTTGCGCTCCAGGTAGCTCTTCAGGCGCTGCAGGGCGCCGGGCGCCGCCGTGGCCGCCTGCGACTGCGTCATCGGCCGAACAGCCCCCGCACGAAGGCATAGATGGCCCAGGACTTGACCGCCCAGCCGCGCAGCTTCGGCGAAGCGGCGAGCAGCGTCGAGGCGACCCCGACGCCGAGCAGCAGCGGC
>JBGPPD010000245.1:0-4031 GCA_041488375.1 Gammaproteobacteria bacterium
CCGGCCCGACCGCGTGACCCTCGCGTGCTCCTGCGGTGCGGTGCTCGACCTGCCGCCGCGCGCGGCGGAGGCGGCGCGGGCGCCCTGGGCGCGGATCCACTCGGGTCCCGGTCATTCCCCGACCGACCCAGCCACCGCGCGCCAGGTCGCGGAGTCGAGCACCTTCGAGGGCTTCATCGCGGCCGCGCAGCGGGTGGAGGAGCGGTGAGCTTCCAGGGCAAGGAGAACGTCTATACCTGCAGCCGTTGCGGCGGCTTCACGGTGACGGTCGACGTCGCCGAAGGCGTCACGCCCTTCATGATCGGCTGCCGGGCCTCCGGCAAGAGCGGCGACTGCTCGGGCGACGCCTACTCGGCGTTCTATCCGAAGAAGCCCTGGCCCGTTCACGTCCCCACGACGCCCGCCTGGGAGTGGTACCGGCCGGGCAGGGGCGAGGTCCGCCGGCTGGACCGTGCCTCTCGCGAGCACGTCAAGAACGGCGGGCTGCTGCTGAGGAAGCGGTCGGTCGCTGACAGCCACGAGGCCCGCGCGTGAAGTTCACCGCCGCCGTCATCCTGATGACCCTCGGCACGCTCCCCCTCGTCGCCAGTCTGCTCGAGGCCGGCGTCCAGCTTGGAGACGCCATCCGCCAGGTGACGGTCCCCCTCGCGCTCGCCGCCGGCGCGGGCGCGCTGATCTGGTCGTGGGCGGAGCCGCAGGTGGGGAGGGGACGGTGAAGGAATACGTCGTCGGCTTCGCCTTCGACCCAGCGGGCACGCAGGTCGCGCTCGTTCTGAAGCGCCGCCCGCAATGGCAGGCGGGACGTCTCAACGGTGTAGGCGGCAAGGTCGAACGGTACGAGCAACCGCTCCAGGCCATGCACCGTGAATGGCGCGAGGAGGCGGGCAGCGACCGCGTTGAGTGGAAGCTCTTCGCGACGCTGGAAGGGGCGAACGATGAGGTGCGCCTCCAGGACGCGGAGTCCTTCCGCGCGTGGTTCTTCCGGGGCGTCGCAAACAGGATCGAGACGCAGACCGACGAGGCCGTGGCGTGGTTCAACGCCTACGACCTGCCGGGCGGCGCGCTCCCGAATCTGCATTGGCTCCTCCCCATGGCGCGAGAGCGGCAGAGGCAGGACTGGCCGTTCCGGGTGGTGGAGCGCGCGCACGAGGCCATCGCATGAAGGCGCTCCGCCTCGTCGAGAAGATCGCGATCTGGCGCCGGCGCTGCGTCTCCTGCGCGTGCTGGATCCGGCCCGGTGATCGGTTCTTCGCGCCGCTCGGCCATCTCCGCCCGTGCTACTGCGTGGACTGCCACGGGCGGCTCGTGGCACGCCCACGGAGGATCGCATGAGCGCGGCCAGAGAGTTCATGGTCGGCGTCTTCAGCTTCCCCGCGCCGCGCGCACGCGACGGGGTGAAGCTCACCGCCTACACGACCTGGTACAACCCGACCTGGGACGGCTGCTGCGAGCACGTCGTGCAGGCCGCCACGGGCGAAGAGGCGAAGCGCGCCGCGATGGAAGAGCACCGCCAGCGGTGCCTGCCGAAGCCATGAGCGCGGCCCTGCCGGTCAATCCCGCCGCCAGCGAGCGCCCGATCATCTTCACGGCCGAGAGCGTGCGCGCGATCCTCGATACCAGGAAGACGCAGACCAGGCGCGTAGTCCGTGGTCCCGAGAAGTACGAGCGCCTCCGCGACTGCGCCTTTGCCTGCCCCTACGGAGTGCCCGGCGATCGCCTGTGGGTGCGGGAGACGTGGGGCTACCGCTGGTCGTGTTGGTCTAGCAATGCACCCGACACGACGGACCGGGCCATCGAGTACGCGGACGGGGCGCTCCGAAAGATCGGCCGCCCATCGAACGACGAGTCCGGCCTCCCGAAGATGGCCTGCCGATGCGAGGCCGGCGGCGGGTACGGCCCTGATGGCCTCCTCACCGAACAGCACCGCGAGGAGTTGGTGCGCTTCTGGAAGTCGTGGCGCTCGCCCATCCACATGCCGCGGTGGGCCTCGCGCCTGACGCTGGAGGTGACAGAGGTCAAGGTCCAGCGGCTCCAGGAGATCAGCGAGAAGGACGCAAGGGCAGAGGGAGCGGAGCGCGTGTTCGACGGCACGGTCGGCGATCTCTGGCGATTCAACTACGGACCAGCGGGCCGCGGTGACAACGCCATGGGGAAGACGGCGCGCGGCGGGTTCCAGTTTGCCTGGGACTCCATCAACTGCAAGCGCGCGCCATGGTCGAGCGATCCCTGGGTGTGGGCCATCTCCTTCCGGATGGTCGCATGAGCGGCGAGCGGAAGCCGAGCCGCGACTACTCGACCATGAGCCGCGAGGAGGCACAGCGCCACTTCGCAAACCGAGAACTCGATCTCAAGAACCGAATCAGCGCGCTCTCGACGGCGGAGAAGTTCCGCCTCGTCGCTGACTTCCTGGACGCTGGCGACAAGGTGGCACCGGCGCTCCCGTTGAACGTCGCGCGGTTGGCGCTGGCCGAACTGGAGGCGCGGTCATGAGGGCGCCACGGTTAGCGCGTCTTGGGCTTGCCCTTGCTGGCCGCGCCACCCTTGCGTCCGAGCGCGGCATAGTCCACGTCCCGGCGCTTGGAGGCCCCACGGCCGGATCGGCCACCCTGCGCTCCGCCCACTACCGGAGCCACGTCCCGGCCGAGGCAGCCATCCTTGGCGACATCCGGGCCCAGAAGCAGGAGGACAGGGTCCTTGACTGGTTCCGGACGCACGCCGGCAGGCACACGCCTTGGGCCGTCGCTGAGGCGCTGGAGATCCACATCGTTTCAGCGCGGAGGGCGATCACCAACCTGACCGCGCGCAATCTGCTCCGCCATCACCCGGCCGAGCGCCGTGACGCGGGCCCGCTGCGGGCGAAGTCGTCAACGTGGGGGGTGGTGTGACGAGCGTTCTATCGCGTCGACGCGCAGTTCACGCAATAGACGGCGACGACCTTGGCGTCTCCGTTGAGGGTGTCATGGCGGGTGCCGATCGGGACGAGTGGGGAGCTGATCGCGACGCTGCCTGCCCCCGCCTGAACGACGTCGGCCTTGGCATTCCTCATCGTCAACTCGATCGCGATCCAGCACAGCGCGAACGCGATGACGGTCAGCACGGCCTTCAGGTAGCGGTCGGTCATAGAGCCTCCTGTGCAAGGCCGATTCTCTCGCGTTTGCTTGGTTGGCGCCCCCGCAGGGCGCGCGCCTGAAAGGAGTCGCACGATGGCAACACCAGTCTCGTCCGAAGCGGCCGCGACGCCGGCCTCTTCGAACACCTCGCCGGAGTTCCTGACGGTCGCGCTGGCACGGTTGCGCGAATCGAAGACGAACCCACGACGCACGTTCGAGCCCAACGCCATGCAGGAGTTGGCGGAGAGCATCCGGTCTCACGGAGTCCTGATGCCCCTCTTGGTTCGACCGGCGGGCGAGGCCTTCGAGATCGTCGCAGGGGCGCGCCGGTATCGGGCGGCCCAGCTCGCGAAGGTCACCGAGGTGCCTGTTCGGATCCGACACCTCTCCGACAAGGAGGTCCTTGAGGTCCAGGTCATCGAGAACCTGCAGCGTGCGGACATCCATCCGCTCGAGGAGGCGGACGGGTACCGCCGGCTTCACGAGAAGCACGGGTACTCGATCGAGGATCTGGCCGCGAAGGTCGGCAAGTCGAAGGGCTACATCTACGCGCGGATGAAGCTGTGCGCCCTGGTGCCCGAGGCGCGAAAGCCCTTCCTCGGTGGCACGATCAGCCCGTCCGTCGCCCTCCTGCTCGCCCGCATCCCGGTGCCCACCCTGCAGGCGAAGGCAGCGAAGGAGGTCACCGCTGGCCAGCTTGGCCCGATGTCGTTCCGCCAGGCGGTCGACCACATCCAGCGCGAGTACATGCTCCGGCTCTCCGACGGGGGCTTCCCGACCACGGATCCCGACCTGGTCCCCGCCGCCGGCGCCTGCTCGACCTGTCCGAAGAGGACGGGCAATCAGGCCGACCTGTTCGAGGCGGCCGGGGGCGCACGGTGATCCTCGCCCCACCATGGATCCTCCGCGTCATCGAGCCGG
>JBGPPD010000246.1:0-3987 GCA_041488375.1 Gammaproteobacteria bacterium
AGAGCATGAACTTCCACTTCGTGCGGCCCCTGCAAGGGCTGGAAGTGCTGCCGGAAGAAGGCACGCTGGTGGCGCGCGACGGCGACACCGAGTGGCGCACGCCTTACGAGGACTGCGTGATGGTGATGCCCTCGATGGTGCACCTCAAGCCGGGCACCACCATGCTGCGGCTGGGGCGCTACGATTGAGGCCGGCCTACTTCTTGCGGTACTTGCCCCACAGCTCGTCCAGCCGCGCATAGCGCCCGCAGCCGGTGGCGTAGTAGCGGTAGCGCACCGGGTTCTTCAGGTGGTAGTCCTGGTGGTATTCCTCCGCCTTCCAGAACTCGCCGGCCGGCTCGATGGGCGTCAGGATTTTCTGCGGAAACGGCTTTTCCCGCTCCCACTTGGCCTTGGACGCCTCGGCGAGGCGCTTCTGTTCCTCGGTGTAATAGAAGATGCCCGGGCGATATTGCGAGCCGTGGTCGCAGAACTGGCGGTCCAGCACCGTCGGGTCGTGGTTGAGCCAGAACACCTCGAGGAGCTTCTCGTAGCTCACCCTGGCCGGGTCGTAGGTCACCTGCAGCGCCTCGGTGTGCCCGGTTCTCCCGGAGGAGACCTGCTCGTAGGTCGGATTCTTGACGCTGCCGCCGATGTAGCCTGAAGTGGTTTCCACGACGCCGGGGACCTTGTCGAAGGCTTCCTCGGTGCACCAGAAGCAGCCGGCGGCGAAGGTGGCTTTCGCAAGGTTCTGCGCCGGCGCCGCGGCGGGCAGGAGCAGGGCAAGGACCAGCAGCATTCTTCTCATGGATGGGTTCCTCTCGGGGAGTTGGTCGTGCCCGCCGCCCGGACCTTACGTCAGGCGCCGATCACCACCGAGGTCATGGAGATCGAGGTCATGACCTGGTCGTTGAAGGTGCTTACCGGTTCGCCCGGCCCCTGCAGCGCAAGCGCATACAGCAGGGGCAGGTAGTGCTCCGGCGTCGGGATCGACAGGCGCGCATCGGAGCCCAGCGACGGGTAGTCCGCCAGCCCCTGGTGGTCCCCCGCGCCGATGCGGCGGCGCACTTCCGTGTCGAAGCGCAGCGCCCAATCGTAGGGCCGGCCGTCGCCCGGCCGCCAGACGCCGAGGTTGTGCACGATGTTGCCGCTGCCGAGGACCAGGATGCCCTCGTCGCGCAAAGGCGCCAGCTTCTTCGCCAGTGCGTAGTGCCACGGGCCGGGCTGCGCGGTATCGAGGCTCAACTGCACGACCGGCACCTCCGCCTCCGGGTACATGGCGGTCAGCACGCCCCAGGCGCCGTGGTCGAGGCCACGCTCCGCGTCCAGGCGCGCGCCGGTGAGTTGCGCCGCCCGTTGCGCGAGCGCGGGGTCGCCGGGCGCGCGGTACTGCACGTCGAACAGGGCCTTCGGAAAACCGTAGAAGTCGTGGATCGTCTCCGGGCGGCCGGCGGCGCCGGCAACCACGCCGCGCGTTTCCCAGTGCGCCGACACGCACAGCACCGCTTTGGGCCGCGGCAGCCGCCGCGCCAGTGCGCCCCAGGCGCGGTGAAAGCCGTTGTCCTCGATCGCGTTCATCGGGCTGCCGTGCCCGAGGAACAGCGCTGGCATGCGCATCGCCGCGCTACTGGATCTTGGCTTTGGCGCGCAGCTCGCGCAGCAGGGTTTCCACCCGCTGCCGCGTCAGGCGCTGCTGCACCTGCGGCTTGACCTGCGCCAGCGGCGGGAAGGCGACCGCGCGCGTGTCCTCCAGCTGGATGATGTGGAAGCCGTGCCGCGTCTGCACGGGGTCGTTGGTGATCTGACCCTTTTGCAGCTTGGTCATGGCTTCGGCGAACGCCTTTTCCAGGTTGCCGGGCACGGTCCAGTCCAGGTCGCCGCCGCGCTCGCGCGTGCCTTCGTCCTTGGAGCTCTTGCGCGCCACCTCTTCGAACTTGGCGCCCTTCTTGAGCTCGCCGATCAGTTTCTTCGCCTCGTCCTCCGTCTCCACCAGGATGTGGCGCGCGCGGTACTCGGTGCTGCCCGCCTGCGCCTGCGCGCCGTCGTACTCCTTCTGCATCTCGGCGTCGGTGACCTGGCGCGTGCGCATGTAGTCGTTGAGGAAGGCGCCCACCAGCACCTCCTGGCGCGCCATGTCCAGCTGCACCTGGACTTCCTGCTTCTTCGCCATGCCGGCGCGCACCGCCTCCTGCGCCACCAGCTCGCGGTTGATCAGGTCTTCGCGCACCGCCGCGCGCAGCTGTTCGTTGTCCGGCGAGCCGCGCGCGATCTGCTGGCGCACCAGGAAGTCCAGCCGCGCGCGTGGAATGGCGACGCCGTTGACGGTGGCCACCGGTCCGGCGGCCGCCGCCTTGGCGGCCGGCTTGGCCGGCGGCTTGGCGGGCGTGTCCTGCGCCTGTACCGGGAGCGCGAGCGCCGCCGCGGCCGCGAGCGTAAGGAGATGCAGTTTCATGTATTGCCTTTCTCTTCAGGGGCGCGGGCCGTGATGGCGAGCGCGTGGATCGGATGATGCATCAGTTCGCCGAGCGCCTGGTAGATCATGCGGTGGCGCTGCACGACGGGCTTGCCGGCGAACGCCGGGGCGACGATGGTCAGCCGCCAATGCGTGCCGCCGCCCTCGCGGTAGCCGGCGTGGCCGCGGTGCTGCTCGCTTTCGTCGACCAGCTCGAGCCGTGAGGGCTGCAGCGCGCCGAGCCGCGTGCGGATCTGCTCCGCGACGCTCAAGTCTTGTCTTCCACGTACCGGGCGAGCACCAGTCCCTGCGCCAGCACGAACAGCAGCATCAGGCCGATGCCGCCGAACAGCTTGAAGCTGACCCAGGTGCTCTCCGAATAATGGTAGGCGACGTACAGGTTGGCCCCGCCCATGAAAGCGAAGAACCCGACCCAGCTCCAGTTCAGCCGCGCCCAGACGCGCTCGGGCAGCGCGATCTGCGCGGACATCATCGCCTTGATCAGGTTGCGGCCGGACAGCGCGCCGCCGGTGAGCACGGCGGCGAACAGCCAGTACAGCACGGTGGGCTTCCACTGGATGAAGGTTTTGTCGCGCAAGGCGAGCGTCAGGCCGCCGAACACCACGATGATGGCGAGGCTGGCCCAGAGCATCGGATCGATGCGCTTGCGGCGCAGCGCCAGCCAGCCGATCTGCGCGAAACTGGCGGCGATCGCCACGCCGGTGGCGACGTAGATGCCCCACAGCTGGAAGGCTGCGAAGAACAGGATCACCGGGAACAGGTCGAACAGGAACTTCATGGCCGGGCGGCGATTCTACCGCAGTGCGGCGCGGCCTACTGCCAGCCGCCGAGGACGCGCTTGGAGGCTTCGTTGAGCGGGCGGATCAGCAGGCCGGTGGCGGAGACGTTGATCGCGTACTGCACGCCGTCGCCCATCGGTGCGTAGGCGGCGCTGCCGTAGAGGGCATCCGCCAGCGGCAGCCACCGGCGCTGCTCCCGCAGCAGGGACCACAGGTCGAAGCCGGCGTCGGCGGACAGCGCGTGCACGGTGCGCAGCGCGTTCTTCTCCTGCGCGATGTCGGCGTAGCGGCCCGACACGCGCTCGAAGCGGTACAGCGTGTCCAGGCCGAGCAGCGTCCCCAGGCCCTTCCATTTGAGCACGCGCGCGTCGATCTGCCACTCGTCGCCGCGGATCTCGAAGCGCCGCGCCGGTTCGGACTTCAGCACCAGGATCAGCTCGTAGCGCTTGGGCGCGAGCGCGCGGAACACGGCGCGCGCCGCTTCCTGCTCCTCGGTGAACCGGCTGTAGGACTGCAGGCTGGCGGCGAGCAGCGCGCCGGCGGTGCCCAGGGCCGCGACCACGGCGGCGATGGCCAGGAACGCGATGCCGCCGCGGATCCGCCAGTCGCGCAGCCGCCGCACTGCCTCGATCAGGCAGAGCAGGGCGATGACGGCGCCGAGGCCCCCGACGGCGACCATCACGGTGGCGGGACTGAGCGCGGCGATCCAGGCGGGCATGGCGCCTAGCGCAGCAGCCCGCGCTTGCGGTGCCAGTCG
>JBGPPD010000247.1:0-3983 GCA_041488375.1 Gammaproteobacteria bacterium
CTCGGGCGGCAGCGCCACCGAAGTGATGGCGTTCCGCGTCATCGAGGCGGCGGGCCTGGACCGCGACAAGGACATGACGCGCGAGCGCCTGGGCGTCGCCGAATCGGTGAACGCGCTGAAGGACCGCAAGATCGACGCCTTCTTCTGGGTCGGCGGCCTGCCCACCGCGGCGGTGACCGACCTCGCCAATACGCCCGGGGTGACGATCCAGATGATCGACCACGCGGATCTGGTGCCGGCGATGAACCGGAAGTACGGCAACCTGTACGTCAAGGACGTGATCGGCAAGGACATCTACAAGGGCATGCAGGTGGACAACCACCAGGCCACGGTGATGAACCTGCTGGTGGCCAGCCAGAGCATGGACGACAAGACCGCCTACAACGTCGTCAAGACCCTCTTCGACCGGCGCGAGGACCTGATCCGCGTGCACAAGGAAGCCGAGAACATCAAGCTCGCGAACCAGAAGACCGAGGCTTCCTCGATTCCCTGGCATCCGGGCGCCATCAAGTATTTCGCGGAGCACGGCATCAAGATCGGCAACTGAGGCGCCGCCGCACCGGAGCCCCGTCCAGATCGCTGGCGGGGCTTTTTCGTTTCGAGGGGGAACGATGAGCGAAGACGTCGCGCGGCTGCACCAGCCCGCCAGGGAAGTCAGCGAGGAAGCGCTCGCCCGCGCCGAGGAGATGATCGAGCGCGAGGAGGGCGTGCAGAACAAGCTGCGCGGCTGGCTCGCGGGCCTGGTGACCACGGTGGCCGTGGTGATGTCCCTGTTCCACCTCTACGCCGCGTACGCCATCGTGCGGCCCGAGCACCTGCGCGCGATCCACGTCGCTTTCGTGCTGTTCCTGACGTTCCTGATCTTTCCGGTCGCCAAGCGCTTCCGGCACCGCGTCATGTGGTGGGATTGGCTGCTGGCGGCAGCCGGGATCGCGACCACCGTCTACCTGATCGCGGGCGGCGACGATTTCTTCGACCGCTCCATCCTGCCGAACGACTGGGACATCGCGTTCGGCGTCGCGCTGGTGCTGCTGATCCTCGAGGCGATGCGGCGCACCACGGGCTGGATCCTGCCGTTCATCACCGTGGGCTTCCTGCTCTACGCGTTCTACGGCGAAATCCTGCCGGCGCCCTGGACGCACAAGGACTACGAGATTCCGCGCCTGGTCGGGCACATGTACATGACGCTGGAGGGCATCTTCGGCACCGCGATCAGCGTGTCCTCCACGCTGATCATCCTGTTCACCATCTACGGCGCCTTCCTGCAGTTCTCGGGCGCGGGCAAGTTCTACATCGACTTCTCGTTTTCCGCCATGGGCGGCAAGCCGACCAGCGCCGGGCGCACGGTGACGCTGGCCTCGTTCCTGCTCGGCGGCCCTTCGGGGTCCGGCGTGGCGACGACGGTGACGCTCGGCGCGGTGGCCGCGCCGATGCTCGCCAAGGTCGGCTACAGCAAGGACGAAGCGGGAGGATTGCTGGCAGCTGGAGGGTTGGGCGCGATCATCTCGCCCCCGGTGCTGGGCGCGGCGGCGTTCCTGATCGCCGAGTTCCTCAAGATCTCGTACCTGGACGTCGTGCTGATGGCGACGATCCCGACCTGCCTGTATTACCTCGCGCTGTTCATCATGGTCGAGATCGACGTGCGCAAGTTCGGCATGAAGGACGTGCTGTTCGAGCAGGTCGAGTCGGCCTGGAGCCTGACCAAGAAGTACTGGTTCCATTTCCTGTCGCTGGTGTCGATCGTCGCCTTCATGCTGATGGGCTTTTCTCCCGAGCTGTCGGTGTTCTGGGCGACCGTGGTGGCCCTGGTCACCAGCTTCCTGCGCCGGGATTGCGCGCTGCTGTCCTACGACCTGCTGCGCGGCCGCGAACCCCTGTGGCGCGGCTTCGCCCGCTCCGGGTTCATCCAGGCGCTGGAGGGCGGCTCGCGCGCGGTGCTCAACGTGGCGGCGACCTGCGCCGGCGCCGGGCTGATCGTCGGCGTGGTGACGCTCACCGGCCTGGGGCTGAAATTCAGCTCGATCGTGCTCGCCTACGCCGGCAATTCGCTGCTGCTCACCGCCATCTTTACTTCGCTGGTCGTCTGGATCGTCGGACTGGCGGTGCCGGTCACCGCGAGCTACATCATCTGCGCGGTGATCGCCGCGCCGGCGCTGATCGCGCTCAAGGTGCCCGAATACGCGGCGCACATGTTCATCTTCTATTACGCGGTGCTGTCGGAGGTCTCGCCGCCGACGGCGCTGTCGCCGTTCGCCGCCGCGGCCATCACCGGCGGCGACCCGTACAGGACCACGCTGCAGTGCTGGAAGTACACCGCGCCCGCGTTCCTCGTGCCGTTCATGTTCGTGCTCGACCCGAGCGGCACCGGCCTCTTGCTGACGGGCTCGATCAAGACGCTCGGCAGCGCCGACTGGGGCTCGATCGCGCTGGTGACCTTCACCGCCGCGATCGGCATCGCGGCGCTCGCCGGCGGCCTGCAGGGCTGGCTGCTCAAGCGCACCAACCTCGCCGAGCGGGCGATGCTGGTCGTCGCCGGCTTCCTGCTGGTCTATCCGAAGGCGATGTTCGACGCCATCGGCTTCATCCTGGTGGCGCTGGTGCTGCTGATGCAATGGCTTCGGCGCGGCCATGCAGACGCTTGATACCGACATCCTGATCCTCGGCTCGGGCGGCGCTGGCCTGTTTGCCGCGCTGCATGCGCACCAGGCCGATCCTGCGCTCTCGATCACCGTTGCGGTGAAGGGGCTCCTGGGCAAATGTGGCTGCACGCGCATGGTGCAAGGCGGCTTCAACGTGGCCATCGCCAAGGAAGATTCCGTCGAGCGCCACTTCATGGACACCATCGAGGGTGGCAAGTGGCTGCCCGACCAGGACCTCGCCTGGAAGCTGGTGACCCTCGCCGTGGAGCGCATCCGGGAACTCGAGAACGAGCTCGGCTGCTTCTTCGATCGCAATCCCGACGGCACGGTCCACCAGAAGGCCTTTGCCGGGCAAACGTTCGACCGCACGGTGCACAAGGGCGACCTCACCGGCATCGAGATCATGAACCGGCTGGCCGAGCAGGTGTGGGCCAGGAACATCAACCGCCTCGAAGAGCATCGCGCGGTGGAGCTGGTCAAGACCCGATCGGGCGACGCGCTCGCCGGCGTCCTGATGATCGACATGCGCACGGGCGAGTACGCGTTCGTGCGCGCCAAGGCGGTGCTGCTCGCCACCGGCGGCGGCCCGACCATGTACCGCTACCACACGCCCTCGGGCGACAAGAGCTGCGACGGCCTCGCCATGGCGCTGCGCGCGGGGCTGCCCTTGCGCGACATGGAGATGGTGCAGTTCCATCCGACCGGCCTGCTTGCCGGGCCGCACACGCGCATGACCGGCACGGTGCTGGAGGAAGGCCTGCGCGGCGCGGGCGGCTACCTGCTGAACGGCGCCAAGGAGCGGTTCATGCCGAAGTACGACCCGCTCGCCGAGCGCGCGACGCGCGATTTCGTCTCGCGCGCGATGGTCACCGAGATGCGCAAGGGCAGCCTCACGCCGAACGGCGGCCTGTACATCTCGATGGCGCACCTCGGCCGCGACAGGGTGGCGAGGGACTTCAAGGGCATGGTGGAGCGCTGCGCCGACTGCGGCTTCGACCTGGCGGGCGGGCTGGTGGAAGTCGTGCCCACCGCGCACTACATGATGGGCGGGGTCGAGTTCGGGCTGGATTGCACCACGGAATTGCCGGGCCTGTTCGTCGCCGGCGAAGATGCGGGCGGCGTGCACGGCGCCAACCGCCTCGGCGGCAACGGCGTGGCGAACTCCACCGTGTTCGGCGCGGTGGCGGGCGACACGATGGCCGCCTGGGTGAAGAGGGAGGCGGCGCTCCGCGACCCGGACCAGGCGGCGATCGTCGCGGCGGTGGCGCGCTGCGAGCCGAAGGCGGCGGGCTCGCATGGTTCGCTGGAGCCTTTGCGCGAGCGGCTCTACGACGTGATGTGGGA
>JBGPPD010000248.1:0-3952 GCA_041488375.1 Gammaproteobacteria bacterium
CGCCACGTCGATGCCGCGAGGCACCTGCAGCGCACGGATGTACTTGGAAGGCGGCGTGCGCAGCATCTTGTTCGCCACAAGCGTCATTCCACGCCGCGTCCGCTCCGCCGCGCGGTACAGGATGTCCTTGATGACCGCCGGACAGGCGTCGGCGTCGACCCAGATATGCACTATTGGTCCTTCACGGGTCCGCTCGCCGCCTGTGCATGCTAGGATTTTCGCATGCAGCGCAATGAAATCTCGGTTTGCAATTTCGGCTGGCAGGCGCGCGAGTTCGACCTTCCGGGCGTGGACGGCAAGCGCCACACCCTGGCCTCGACCCGCGGACCCGAGGGCGCTCTGGTGATGTTCATCTGCAACCACTGCCCCTACGTCAAGGCGGTGCTCGAGCGGATCGTGCGCGACTGCGCCGAGCTCGCGCCGCACGGCATCGGCTCGGTGGCCATCATGTCGAACGATCCGGCGGACTACCCGGAGGATTCCTTCGACAACATGAAGCGCATCGCGCGCGAACGCGGATTCGGCTTTCCGTATGTGCTGGACGAGTCGCAGGAAGTGGCGAAGGCCTACGGCGCCGTATGCACGCCGGAGTTCTTCGGCTTCAACGCGCATCTGGAACTGCAGTACCACGGCAGGCTGGACGCCTCGAAAACAGCGCCGCTGCCGGGCGCGCGCCGCGACCTGTTCGAGGCCATGCTCACGATAGCCAACGGCAAACCGGGGCCGCGGGATCAGATCGCCGGTGTGGGCTGCTCCATCAAGTGGCGCAGGAGCGGTCTGCCCCGCTAGGCGCCGATCCGCTGCACCACCCGCACCGCTTCCCGGGTCCTCAACACCTTCTTCCCCCACGCCCGGTCGAACTCCGCCACCAGGTCCTTCAACCCCGCGGACCCCGGAATGGCGCGCACCTGCGCGATGTCGTCGAACTCATACACCGCCAAATGCACCGACGGATCCATGTCGCTCCAGCCGCGCCAGGCGCTCCTCGCCCCGAAGGTCGTCATCGCCTCCGGCAGGTGCTCATCCTGGTACCACTTGTCGAAAGCATCCTTCACCGAAGGATCCACCACCTGCGCGCGCACCATGAACCAGGCACTCATCCGGATTTCCCCCTTCCCGCCATGGTCGCACGCAAGGGCCCGTCCTTGACTTCCCCCACCCCCGCCCCCATCTTGCCGCGATGGACGTCTCCTCCCCCGCTTTCGAACAAGAAGTCCTCGAAGCCTCCAAGTCCCTCCCCGTGGTGGTCGACTTCTGGGCCCCCTGGTGCGGGCCCTGCCGCTCGCTCACCCCGATCCTCGAGAAAGTGGCCCGCGACTACGTCGGCCGCGTGAAATTGGTGAAGGTGAACTCCGACGAGAACCAGGAGCTCTCGCAGGCCCTGGGCATCCGCTCGATCCCCAACGTGATCGCCTTCAAGGACGGCCGCGCGGCGGAGCAGTTCATGGGCGCGATCCCGGAGAGCGAGGTGCGGGCGTTCTTCGACAAGCTCCTGCCCACCGAATCCGAGCTCGCGCTATTGAGGGCGGAAGGGCTGTTCGCGGAAGGCAAACTGGAAGAGGCGGAAGCGGAACTGGCGAAGGTGAAGTCCGACCCGGACTGGGACGCGAGGGTCGAGGCCGTGAAGCAGGGCATCGCCTACGCCAGGGCGGGAAAAACCGGCCCGGGCGAAGCCGAACTCAAGACCAAGCTCGCCGCCAACCCCGCGGACCACGACACCCGGGCCGCGCTCGCCGCGCTCTACGCGGGAAAGAAGCGCTACCGCGAGGCGCTGGACGAGCTGCTGGAGATCGTGCGCCGCGCCAAGGACTGGAAGGAAGGCGAGGCGCGAAAGCAGATACTGAATTTGTTCACCCTCGCCGGCGAGCCGGAGCTGGTGAGCGAGTACCGCAGGAAGCTCTCCAGCGCGCTGAACTGATTCACCCAAAGCAAAGGTGGCTGCGCTCCAGCACGGCCGGGAGCAACGGGCGTAGAATCGCTCGATGCTCGACTGGACGACCTGCGAGGCGGTCGAACGCAATCCCGAGAGGCTGAGCGGAGCCTGGGTGTTCCGCGGCACGCGCGTGCCGGTGAGCGCCCTGTTCGAGAACCTCGAAGGCGGTGCGACGCTCGACCAGTTCCTCGTCTGGTTCCCGGGGGTCACGCGCGCCCAGGCCGAAGCCGTCCTGGAGCACGCCGCGCGCAGCCTGCAGGCCGCCTGACGCCGCCTCTCCCGACGTGCGCATCCTGTTCGACCAGGGCACGCCGGTTCCCCTGAAGGAACACCTCCCGGGCCACAGCGTCGCGACGGCCTACGAAAAGGGCTGGTCCACGCTTCGCAACGGCGAGCTCCTGGCGGTGGCCGAAGCGCAGTTTGACGTGCTCGTGACAGCGGATCGCAACCTGCGATTCCAGCAGAACGTGGCAGCGCGCAAGCTCGCGATCGTCGTCCTCCCCACGACCAGCTGGCCTCGCTTGCGCCCTGCCGCCACAAGGATTGCGGAGTTCGTGGCCGCTGCACTGCCGGGAACGATCAGCGAGTTTCCACTGGCATGATCTGCAACGATCAAGAACTGGCGACCACCCGCGAGCGCGTGGCAAAGCTCGAGCGCCTGCTCGATGATCTGCGCAAAACCGCGCGGCCCGAGGAATGGCCGGCGCTCAGCTCCGGCTACCGGCTGGAAATCGAGCGCATGCAGGGCGAGGTTCTCGACTACCTCGTGCGGGCGGCGCCGGACGCAAGGCGCACGACCACCGCCTGACCCGCCGGCCGCGCCCGCTCAGTCCACGCCCTCCACCACGCGCATGTCGCGCACCGCGGCATCCTTGCCGAGCACGCGCAGCGCCTCCTTGTAGCCCGGGCCTTCGTAGGCCGCGGTCGCCGCCGCGAGGCTGGGGAACTCGACCACCACCGTGCGCTCCGTCATCCCCGCTTCGTAGGTCTTCGACGGCATCCCGCGCACCAGGAACTTCCCGCCCCCGGCCTGGATGGCGGGGCCGGCGATCTTGGCGTACGCCGCGAGCGCATCGGGCTTGCTGATCGAACGGTAAGTCACAACCATGTAGGCCTTCGGCATCGGATTCTCCTTGGGGGTCGGACCCCATTTTTACACAAGCTTGCTATAGTCCCCGAACACCGGGAGGCGCCCATGGCAACCGTGTCGCAGATCCTCAAGTCCAAATCCGATCAGGCCGTCCATACGATCGCCCCCACGGCGTCGGTGTACGACTCGATCAAGCTGATGGCCGAGAAGAACATCGGCGCGCTGATGGTCCTCGAGGGCGGGAAGATCGTCGGGCTGGTGACCGAGCGCGACTACGCGCGCAAGGTCGTGCTCATGGCGAAGTCCTCGAAGGACACGCCGGTGCGCGAGATCATGACCTCGCAGGTCATGTACGTGCGACCCGAGCAGACGAGCGAGGAATGCATGGCGCTGATGACCGAGAACCGCGTGCGCCACCTGCCCGTCCTCGACCAGGGCAGGCTGATCGGCCTGGTCTCCATCGGCGACCTGGTGAAGGACGTGATCTCCGAGCAGAAATTCCTCATCGAGCAGCTGGAGCACTACATCGCGGGATGAGGACGGCCGGGCGAGGCGGCCAGCAGCGCCGCCACGCCCCCCGCCAACGCCAGTGCGCCGAAGGTCGCGAGCGAGGCCGCGTAGTCGCCGGTCGCATCCCGCAGCGCCCCGGAGAGCAGCGGCCCCACGGCCTGCCCGAGCACCTGGACGCTCAAGGCCACGCCGCGGATCGCGCCGTAGCTCTCGCGCCCGAAATAATCCGCCCAGGCGATGGGCAAGAGAGTAAGCAGCCCGCCGACCCCCAGGCCGAAGAGCGCCGCCGCGCCGTAGGCGAGCGGCGCAGCCTGCACCCGCCCCATCAGCACGCAGCTCGCCGCGAGCGACAGGCCCACCAGCGCGAGCGCGAAGCGCAGCGGCACGCGCCGCGGCCAGAAACCGTAGGCGAAGCCCGC
>JBGPPD010000249.1:0-3904 GCA_041488375.1 Gammaproteobacteria bacterium
GCGGTCCTCGGCCAGCAGCCGGTGCAGCAGGCGCGGCAGCTGCGGCAGCGTCGCCGCCCAGAAGGGCGCCTCCTGCCTGAGCGTCCTCACCAGGCCGCGCCAGCCCACCTGCTCGCCCATCCAGCGCTCGAGGAACGGCTTGGCGGTCTGCCACAGGTCCAGGTCCGGATCGAGTTCGCGCCCCAGGCCCTCGATGTTGAGCAGCGTCTTTTGCAGCATCACCAGCTGCGGCTGGATCTCGACGCCGAAGCGACGCGTGGTCTGGAACAGGCGCAGCAGCAGCTTGCCGAAGTAGATCTCCTTCAGCGGCCGGGCGAAGATCGGCTCGCAGACCGCGCGGATCGCCGCCTCGAACTCGTCCACGCGGGTCGCCGCGGGCACCCAGCCGGCGTCGAGGTGCGCCTGCGCCACGCGGCGGTAGTCGCGGTTGAAGAAGGCGAGGAAATTCTGCGCCAGGTAGTTCTTGTCCACCTCGGTGAGCGTACCCATGATGCCGAAGTCGAGCGCGACGTACTTGCCATCGTCGGCCACGAAGATGTTCCCCGGGTGCATGTCGGCGTGGAAGAAGCCGTCGCGGAACACCTGGGTGAAGAAGATCTCCACCCCGGCGCGCGCGAGCCGCGGGATGTCCACGCCCTTGGCGCGCAGCAATTGCACCTGCGACACCGGCGTGCCGTGCATGCGCTCCATCACCATCACGCGCTGCGAGCACCAGTCCCAGTAGACTTGCGGCACCGCGAGCAGCGGCGAAGCCTCGAAGTTGCGCCGCAACTGGCTGGCATTGGCCGCCTCGCGCAGCAGGTCCAGTTCGTCCTGCAGGTGGCGCGCAAACTCGGCCACCACCTCGCGCGGCTTCAGGCGCCGTCCGTCGGCCCACAGGCGCTCGACCATCCCGGCCGCGGTCTCGAGCAGCGCCACGTCATTCGCGATCGCGCGTTCCACACCCGGGCGCAGCACCTTCACCGCCACTTCCCGGC
The DNA here is from genome assembly GCA_041488375.1 of Gammaproteobacteria bacterium. Taxonomy (GTDB): domain Bacteria; phylum Pseudomonadota; class Gammaproteobacteria; order Burkholderiales; family SG8-39; genus JAABQT01. The sequence continues at coordinate 978 of JBGPPD010000249.1, forward strand.
CATCCTTCAGGCGCGCCAAGTGCACCTGGGCGACGGAGGCGCTTGCCACCGGCTCGGCGCTGAATTCGGCGAATACGTCCTCGATCTTCCGGCCGATGCCCTTCTCGATTTCCGCGGCTGCTTCGGCCGCGGGGAACGGCGGCACCTGGTCCTGCAGCTTCGCCAGCTCGTCGGCGATGTCCAGCGGCAACAGGTCCCTGCGCGTGGACAGCACCTGCCCGAACTTGACGAAGATCGGCCCCAGCGCTTCCAGCGCCTGGCGCAGCCGCACCGCGCGGTCGGGGTCCGCTTTCCCGGCAAAGCGCGGCAGGAAGCGGTACAGCCGGAAGCGCAGCGCGACGGCGAGGATGCGCAACAGCCGGGTCACGCCAGGCGCTCCAGGCGCTGCTCCAGCCGCTCGAGGGCGTCGCGCAGGCGCGCCACCTCGCCGGCAAAGGCGTCGAACTGGGCGCGCGGCGCCAGCAGGCGGCTTTCCTCCAGTGCGTACTCCATCAGGCCCTCGCCCAGCCGCCGGGCCGCGTCCGCCTGCCAGGCTGCGAAGCTGCGCGCGGCACCCGCCATGGCGTGGGCGGCGGCATCGCCGAAGACCCTCGACAGGTCCTCCTCGAAATCCCAGCGCAGGTGGCGTGCGAGGTGCAGCACTTCCTGCGCGAGCTTGGCATTGCCCTCGATCTGCACCGTGCGCATGAAGTGCTCCTCGCCGCGCGCGAGGGCCGCCAGCGAATCCAGGCGCAGCGTGATGCTCAGGCCGGGCTGCGTGCCGGGCGCCACGCGACCGGACTCGAGGATCGCGAAGCACAGCGAGGGCAGCGGCGGCGCGCGCAATTCCACGGTCTCGCCGGCGAAGGGCGCCAGCCTCTCGCGCGCCCAGGGCTCGGCCTCGAGCAGGCGGTTCAACGCAAAGACGAATGGGTTTTCGAAAGCGGCCATGCAAACAAAAAGGGCCACCCTGTGGTGGCCCTCGGGGAGTATAGACCGGTCAGTGCATCTGCTGGATGCCGGCGAGTTGCCAGCCGGAGGAGCCGTCCACGGGCTTGGAGAGATTCCACACCTCCTCGAACCCGGCCGGCGCCGCCCCGGGCGCTTCGCTCGCCAGCCCGGAGAAGCGCACGCTTGCCCAATGCCGCCCGCCCTCGGTGGCCACTTCCAGAAGGTCGGCGTTCAGCGTCACCACGTCGGTCTGCTGCGCGCCGCGGCCGCGCAGGTCCTCGCTCAGTACCGCGTACATCTCGGGCGTGGCGACCTCGCGCAACTCGTCCAGGCTGCCCGTGTCGTTGGCGATCTGCAGCTTGATGAAATTGGACTTCGCGGCGCGCAGGAAGCCGTTCACGTCGAAGCCCGCCGGGATGCCGGCGCGCGGCGCGACGGCCGCGGCGCGCGCGTCGAAGCCCGTGGCCTGCGAGGGCGGCGGCGCGGCGACGGTCTCGCTGCCCAGGCCGGCGTAGTGCAGCGGCCGGGCTTCGCTGCGCGGCGCGCGCAGCATGCGGAACACGGTGAGCGCGGCAAATGCCAGCAGCGCCACCATCATCGCGGAAAGGATCGTGGAAAGGACCGGGCTGCCGGCGAACATCGCGCCGAGCAATCCGCCCAGGGCGAGGCCGCCGAGCATCGGCATCCACTTGCTGCCCGCGGCGGCCGGAGCGGCCGGCTGCGCCTGCCTCGCGGGCGGGGTGGCCTGCTGCGGGGCGGTGATATTGCGTTGCGCGCCGATGCTGCGGCCGCCGCCCAGTCGCCGCGCTTCAGCGTCGGTTGCCGCGAGCGCAACGCCAAGGATCGCCACCGCTACTACCAGCCACAGCCTGACCATGACACCCATCCTCCGTTGTTCAATTTGTCCAGTCATGCTACCCCAGTTTGACGCCGCGATGCACCGCCGCCACGCCCGCGCTGAGGTTGAAATATTCGACCCCCGCCAGGCCTGAGCGTTCCATCATCGCCGCGAGCTCGGCCTGGTCCGGATGCATGCGGATGGACTCCGCGAGGTAGCGGTAGGCGGCGGCGTCGCCCGCGATTCTCTCCCCCAGCCAGGGCAGCAGCTTGAAGGAGTACAGGTCATAGGCCTTCTCCAGCGGCTTCCACACCTTGGAGAACTCGAGCACCAGCAGGCGCCCGCCCGGCTTGAGCACGCGCACCATCTCCGCGAGCGCCGCCTCCTTGTGGGTCATGTTGCGCAGCCCGAAGCCCACACTGACGCAGTCGAAGCGGCCCGCCGGAAATGGCAAGCGTTCGGCGTCGCACTGCACGGCGGGCACCAGGCATCCGGCGTCGAGCAGGCGGTCGCGGCCGCGCGCCAGCATGCTGTGGTTGATATCGGTGGCCCACACCTGTCCCGAGGGGCCGACCCGGCGCGCCAGCGCCCGCGCCAGGTCGCCGCTGCCGGAAGCCACGTCGAGCACCCGCTCGCCGGGCCGCAGCCGCGCGATACCGACCGCAAACGCCTTCCACAGGCGGTGCAGCCCGAGCGACATGAGGTCGTTCATCAAGTCATAGCGCGGCGCCACCCGGTCGAAGACCTCTTCGACGCGGCTACGCTTCTCGGCTTCGGGGACGCGCTGGTAGCCGAAATCCGTGTCTGACATAAGTGAGTGCAGGCTTTCGTTAACGGTTAGCGCCGGCCGCCTGCATCTGTTTGAGGTAGCCCGCCCAGCGCAGTTCCTGTTCAGTGCCGAGCTGGTACAGGTACTCCCAAGAGTAGATTCCCGTGGCGTGGCCGTCGGAGAACGTCGGCTGGATGGCGTAGCTGCCCACCGGCTCGACGCTACGGATCTCGATATCCTTCTTGCCAGCCTGCAGCACTTCCTGCCCGGGGCCATGCCCGCGCACTTCCGCCGATGGCGAAAACACGCGCAGATATTCATAGGGCAGGCGGAAAATGCGACCGTCGTCGAAGGCGATTTCCATCACCCGCGACTGCTGGTGCAACTTGA
>JBGPPD010000250.1:0-3858 GCA_041488375.1 Gammaproteobacteria bacterium
GCCGCGGCGATCGGCGGCAGCCTGCTCGCGTACATCTACGCCAGCAAGGAGTTCCGCTCGAGCTTCGACTGCACGCTGGGCGGCGTGGTGACCGGCCTGGTGGTGGTCGGCGGCTGGTTCGTGAGCGGCAAGCTGGGCTACCTCGCCGAGGATCCGCAGACGCTGCAGGAAGCCTTCGTCGCCACCAACACCGGGCGCATGGAGTCGTTCTCCTTCGTGTCGCCCATGGCCTACACGCTCGAGTACCTGATGTTCTGGACCGACAAGTCCAAGATCGTGACCTACGGCATCGCCTCCGCCCTCGGCGTGATCGCCGGCTCGGCCGCGTATGCGCTCGCCACGCGCACTTTCCGCTGGGAGGGCTTTCGCGACTCCGAGGACACCGCGAACCACGTGGTCGGCGGAATCCTGATGGGTTTTGGCGGCATCACGGCGCTGGGCTGCACCATCGGGCAGGGCATCACCGGCATTTCTACCCTCGCGCTGGGCTCGTTCCTCACCTTCGCTGCCATCGTGGCAGGCTCTGCGCTCACCATGAAGTACCAATACTGGCGGATCTCATGAAACCACTCTTGCTGTTCCTTTGCTTCGGCATCTTCCCCCTCGCCGCCTCGGCCGAGGGCACCCACTCCATCAAGCTGCTCACGCCCGAGACCGCGCTCAAGGCGGCGCAGGCGGCGCTCAAGAAGTGCCGCGACAACGGCTTCCAGGTGACCGTGGCGGTGGTGGACCGCATGGGCGTGGCGCAGGTGCTGCTGCGCGACCGCTTCGCCGGCCCGCACACCATGGAGATGGCGCGCGCCAAGGCCTACACGGCCGTGAGCTTCCGCACCAATACCACGGCGCTCGCCGAGGCGACGCAGGCGGGCCGGCCGCAGAGCGGCGTCCGCCAGTTGCCCGGCGTAGCCGCCGTGGGCGGCGGCTTGATGATCGAGGCGGCCGGCGCGCTGCTCGGCGGGATCGGCGTTTCGGGCGCGCCGGGCGGCAAGGAGGACGACGCCTGCGCCGCCGCGGGCATCGCCGCAATCCGGGACGACATCGAATTCTGAGGCGGGCTCGCGGTAAAATCCGGGCCTTCCCGGATTTCACCCTTCAACACGCGAGAACGAGATGGACCAGGCCCTGCTATCCAAGACTGCCGCCGCCATGGTCGCGCGCGGCAAAGGCGTGCTCGCCGCGGACGAGTCCAGCGGCACCTGCGAGAAGCGCTTCAAGACCGTCAACGTCGAATGCACCGAGGAGACGCGGCGCAACTACCGCGGCTTGTTGTTTACGACGCCGGGCGCCGAGCAGTTCCTCTCCGGGGTGATCCTGTTCGACGAGACGCTGCGCCAGAAGACCGACCAGGGGGTGCTGTTCCCCGAGTACCTGGCCAAGAAGGGCATCCTCCCGGGCATCAAGGTGGACAAGGGCGCGATGGACCTGGCCCTGTGCCCCGGCGAGAAGGTGACCGAGGGGCTGGATGGATTGCGCGGGCGCCTGGCGGATTACTTCAAGCTCGGCGCGCGCTTCGCCAAGTGGCGCGCGGTGATCACCATCGGCGAGGCGATTCCTACCCACGCTTGCCTGTACGCCAACGCGCATGCGCTCGCACGCTACGCGGCGCTGTGCCAGGAGGCTTCCATTGTGCCGATGATCGAGCCCGAGGTGCTGCTCGATGGCAGCCACACGGTGGAGCGCAGCGAGGAGGTGACGGAGGCCGCGCTGCGCGCCACCTACGCGGCGATGGCCGCGTATCACGTCTCGATCGAGCACCTGATCCTCAAGACCAGCATGGTGGTGTCGGGCAAGGACTGCCCGCGCCAGGCGGGGGTGGACGAAGTCGCCGAGCGCACGCTGCGCGTGTTGAAGCGCACCGTGCCCGCGGCGCAACCGGGCATCGTGTTCCTCTCCGGCGGCCAGTCGGACGAGGCCGCCACCGCGCACCTGAACGCCATGGCGGCGATAAAGGGTCTGCCCTGGCCGCTCACCTTTTCGTTTTCGCGCGCGTTGCAGAACCCCGCGTTGAAGACCTGGCGCGGCCAGGCGTCGAACGCCGCCGCGGCGCAGACGGCCTTCCACCACCGCGCGCACATGAACGGCCTCGCGGCGCAGGGCAAGTGGAAGCCGGAACTTGAGAGACGGGTCGCTTGAGCAGCACGCTCTACGAATCTTCCCTGAAAAGCCTCAAGCGTCTCGGCCGCGGCAAGGTGCGCGACATCTACGCGGTGGGCGAGGACAAGATGCTGATCGTCGCCAGCGACCGGCTCTCCGCCTTCGACGTGATCCTGCCCGACCCGATCCCGCAGAAGGGGCGGGTGCTCAACGAAATGGCCAATTTCTGGTTCGAGAAACTGGGCCACATCGTGCCCAACCAGCTCACCGGGATCGATCCGGAGGAAGTGGTGGAGGGCGAAGAGGAAAGAGCGCAGGTGCGCGGCCGCTCGGTGGTGGTGAAGAAACTCAAGCCGCTGCCCATCGAGGCGGTGGTGCGCGGCTACCTCAGCGGCTCGGGCTGGAAGGACTACCAGAGGACCGGCAAGGTCTGCGGCATCGAGTTGGCGAAGGGCCTCAAGCAGGCGCAAAAGCTCCCGCAGCCGATCTTCACCCCGGCCACCAAGGCCGGGGAAGGCCACGATGAGAACATCTCCTTCGAGGAGGTGGAAAAGCTCATCGGCGAGGGGCTGGCCAACCGGGTGCGCGAGATCTCGATCCGGCTCTACAAGGAGGCCGCGGAATACGCGGCGACCAGGGGCATCCTCATCGCCGACACCAAGTTCGAGTTCGGTACCGACCCGAACGAAAGAGCACCAGGCAACCTGGTCCTGATCGACGAGGTGCTGACCGCGGATTCCTCGCGCTTCTGGCCGGCGGATTCCTACCAGGTGGGCATCAGCCCGCCCTCGTTCGACAAGCAGTACGTGCGCGACTACCTCGAGCTGCTGGGCTGGAACAAGGCGCCGCCGGCGCCGCGGCTGCCGCCCGAGGTGATCGCCAAGACCTCGCAGAAATACCAGGAGGCACTCGAGCGCCTTACCGGGAGGAAGCTCGCATGATCGGCATCGTGATGGGATCGACCTCGGACTGGGAGACCATGAAGGCGGCGGCGAAGATGCTCAAGGAGTTCGGGGTTTCCTTCGAAGCCAAGGCGATGTCGGCGCACCGCACGCCGCGCGCGGTGGTGAAGTGGGTGGAGGGCGCGCCCAAGCGCGGGCTGAAGGCGATCATTGCCGCTGCCGGCGGGGCGGCGCACCTCGCTGGGGTGGTGGCGGCGCATACGACCTTGCCGGTGCTCGGCGTGCCGATGCCTTCGCAGCACCTGAAGGGCCTCGATTCTCTGCTGTCCACCGTGCAGATGCCCAAGGGGGTTCCGGTGGCCACCTTCGCCATCGGCGAGGCGGGGGCCGCGAACGCGGCGCTGTTCGCGGTGGCGATACTCGCGCTATCGGACAAGTCCCTGGCGAAGAAGCTGGCGAAGTTCCGCGAGAAGCAGACCGCAGCGGTCCTGAAAGCCGCGCCGCTCAAGCTGTGAAGCCCGAGGTCCGGCGCGCCGCGGAGATCCTCAAGCGCGGCGGGCTGGTCGCGTTTCCCACCGAAACCGTTTACGGGCTGGGCGCGGATGCGTCCAGCGCAGAAGCCGTGAAACGGCTCTATGCGGCGAAGCGCCGGCCGGCGGACCATCCGGTGATCGTTCACTTCGCCGATGCGGATCTCGCGTTCTCCTGGGCGCGCGAAGTGCCGCAGGCGGCTCGCAAGCTCGCGGCGAAGTTCTGGCCGGGGCCGCTCACCCTGATTCTCAGGAAGTCCGCCAAGGCGGGGGACTTCGTCACCGGCGGGCAGGACACGGTGGGTTTGCGCGTGCCCGCGCACCCTGTCGCC
>JBGPPD010000251.1:0-3853 GCA_041488375.1 Gammaproteobacteria bacterium
GGGGCCGAGGCCCTCGCGGCGTCCTGCCGTTCGAGTTCGACCTGGGCCTCCTCAGGGATGAGCTTGTACTTGGTCACTTCGGATCCTTTCTCAGGAAGCCGACCACGACGTCCAGAATCTTGGTGCAGATGGTGCGCGACGTGAGTCGGCGATGCTCGGCGACCGCCGCGGCGACCGCGCCCGCGTAGTCCTCCTTGGCCTGCGCGGCGTCTGCGTTCTGAATCAGGCCGGGAAGGTCGGGGAACAACTCCATCTGGAGGTAGTTCGCGTCGCCGGGTTTCAGGAGTCCGACAGTCGTCTTCGTCCCGTCTTCGAGCGTGATCTCTACCTGCTCCTCGCGGTCGGTACCGTCCGGGTTGAACCGAATGCCCCGCTCGTCGAGGTCGGCGCGAATCTTCACGCGCAGGGCATCCTGCTGCGCGAGCAGCGCCCGGGCGGCCTTGATGTTCGGCACCTTGGTCTCGATCCCGTCGATCACGACCCACGCCTCGCCGAACCCGTCCACGTGGACGGGTGCCTGCGCGCGAACCTCAGCTACCGGGGTCTGGAGTGGGCGAGTCGGGTCCATCTCTTCTCCTTCGCGTAGCGGACGAGCCGCAGCCACTGGTAGTGGAGGCAGCCGACGACGCGGTTGGCGTGCGCGGACTCGGGCGTCATCCACACCCGCTGACCCTCTCGCTCGAACGGGAACAGCGTGGGCGTGAAGATGGGGATGAAGCGACCGGGTCGCAGGTACAGGTTCTTCGTCACCGCGCGGCGAACGATGATCGGGGGATAGACCGGCTCGATCATGACGTCGATCGCGTCCAACTTCTCATTCGGCGTCATCGGTACTCGACGACCGTGCCGCGCGAGGTCATCCCGCAGACGACCTTCTGGTCGCCGCGATACCTGCGGGCAGTGAACACCTCGTCGGCGCTGATGCCGGCGGCGCGGATCGCGTCCTTGCGCGTGTCGCCGTAGAAGAACATGTTCTGGCCGCGGCGCGTGCAGACGACGATCCACACGTCCTTCGGCATCTTGTGCTTGCTGCGCGCTGACTTGACGAGGCTCATCGGGTCTCCATGTCGCCGCGGTTGAAGTCCCGCGGGGAGATGCGGTGACGCGCCGCGTAGTTCGACCGACCCGCGAGGGCCTGACGGCCGGCGTAGAGTTTGTCGGATTCGCTGGCGCTCGGGTTCTCGGCGGCATACGCGGTCATCGTGGCCTGACGCTCCTTCTCGCAGCCGTCGCAGTGGTTCGCGGACATCTCGGGCACGGTACCGTTGGTCAGTCCGCAGACGCGGCAGTACGAACTCAGACTCATGGTGCTCCTTCCTCGCCCTCGTGGGGCGGCAGCAGCGGGAACCGGGCGCGGATGTCGCGCTGCGGTGCCGCCGGGTACGTTGCCGGATCGTACAGCGCGTGGTTGACCCACGCGAGTGGCTCCGGGATACCCGCCTCCTGCTCCTGTAGCTGCAGGCTGCGGGACTTCATGGTGTAGTCGTTGTGCTCCACCACGAGGATCATGACGCCGGCGTCGTTGCGGACCCAGCGGATGCTCGCGGGCTCGCACCAGCAATCGGCGGCGTGGTCGCTCGACGGGTCGGTGACGTGCCCGTTGAGGGGGAAGGACAGCAGGTGTACGACAGGCTGACCCATCGTGTGCCTCACCTTTCGACGATCTGTGAGACTGGGAGGACGACTCGATCCTCGTCGAGCTTCTTGGTGATCTCGTCGCTCCATAGCGCGAAGCGCCTCGCGGACTTCTTCACGTAGGCGTACATGTAGCCGTCCAGCGCCGTGACCATCATCTCTTCGAGGGTCTCGTCGACGTGCCCCGAGAACATCGGGGAGAGGACGACGTGGATGATCTCGTGCAGGACGTACTGGACGTGGTCGCCCGCGTTGGCGTCGACCTTGATTCGGAAGTTGGTGGGCGGGAAGACGGAGTCGAACTCAACTCGTCCCGCCATCTTGAGCGGGCCGTAGGTCAGGTGCGTCTCCGGGTGCCGGAGAAGCTCCAGCATCGCCCGGTGGAGCTTGACCCGGCTCAGCGGGTACGTTCCCCTCACTGGTTCCTCCGGCGAAGATTAGGTTGACCTCCGCGAGCACCTGCTCGGTGGTGAAGGCCGCGAACAGGCCGGCGACGGCGATCCTCACGCCGACGGCGACGTCGACGTCTCGGACCCTCGCGGTCGCGTCGAGGGCGGTCAGGGGCTTGCCCGGGCCGAGGTCCTTCGCGCGCGCCATGTCGAGGAGCTTCGCCCACAACTGCGTCGCGGTCATCCGCGTGTCGGTGTGGAGCGTCGGGTCGAACGCGAAGCGCTTGACCTGCCGGAGCATCCTCTTCCGGGTGGTCTCGTCGTCCTCGTCCGCGAGGCCGTCGAGCATCTCGTTCATCTGGCGGAGCGCCTCGCCGTCGATCGTCTGGCCGGAGCGGGCGGCCCGGGTGGGAGCCGCCGAGGCGGGCGGAGCGGACTCGCCTTCGTCCGGCGGAGGCGCACCCTCGGGCGCTGGATCCAGCGGAGCATCGTGGGCGTCGATCCGGGCCGCGAGCGCGAGGGCTGCGGCATCTGCCCCACTGATGGGCGAGTTCCGGCCCGGGGCCAGGAGACCCTCCTTGACGAGGACCTCCCGGGCGCGAGCCACCGTGCGCAGGGCGACGCCCGTGGCGCGGGCGACGTCGGAGATCGAGGCGTCCGGGTGCCGGAGGTACTCGGCCCTCGCGGCGTCCCGCTGCCACGCCTTCACGGCGCGCAGGTTCGACTTGCTCTTCTCGGCGGGCATGAGCCAGGATCCCTTCGTGAGGTGGTCAGGAATTGGCCGGTGGGCGAGGTGGACCCTCGCGCTGCGATTTGGTCTATTCCTATATTAAACAAGAACCAAGAAGAAATGCGCCGAGCCTTCGACTCGGCTCCGGCTCCGCCGGCTCGCTCGCACGGAGCGCATATTTACAGGTAACTAGAAGAATGGCATAGGGTTAGGCCATCAAATGTCCTGCCACTAGGCCGATCCCCGCGCTCTTGCGGGTGGGTCGTACCCGGGGCCTCGGGCCTCGTGCCCAGCGCGCGGCCGCACGTGCACCAGTCGCCCGCGCGCGCCCGCGCAAGACACTGCGCGCGGCTAGGATAGCGCGCCCGCGCCCGAACCGCAGCCCGAGGGCACGATTCTTGCTAGCGTCGCCGGCACGAATCTCGCAATCGCAAGCCCCGTGCCGGGCTGGGGCAGTAGTATTATACCACACCTCGCGCCATCGTGCCGCGGAAACATGTGAATTCTTCGAGTGTGTCAAAATGGACACACCTAGACCCAGCCGGTAGGGACAAAGTGTCTCACCAGAACGTGGTACGGCGATTGCTACGCGCGCGAGCGCGTGCCGCGACGCATGTGGAATCGCGCGCGTGCGCGCGAGGGATCGGGCCATTTGCCACGGCTGCAACGCGAAAACGCCCGATCATCTGCTGCCCAAGCGTGCAGGCCTCGTTGCAATCAAACGACTTAGCGCATGGCACGCCTACTGCAATAGCCTGAACCGACAGCGGGGCGGGGCCAGCAAGCGACCGCGAGAACCGCGAGCGGATGCAGAAGAAAGCAAGGGTCAACGATGCGAGCGTCACAATCGGCGCGCGGCCCCAACGGGGCGCATCGTCGCGAGGCCCGGACAGCGTGCACAACGCGGAACAATCCAGACACGACGACCGCGGGCGGCGAGGGTAGCCTCGCTCATCCAGGTAAGGGACGGACCAGACTTCGGCACCCCGGTCACGACGGGGCAAGCGTGCACGCCGAGAAATAGGCCAAAGCTCACCCTCACGGGTGGGATGGCGGAGCAGAGTACCGGCCAGCGTCTAGCGTGACGCGTGCGATCGAA
>JBGPPD010000252.1:0-3842 GCA_041488375.1 Gammaproteobacteria bacterium
GCAGGGCCATGGCCGGCGGCTGCTCGAGATCGGCCCGTCATTCGGCAAGTTTGCCGCCCTGGCCAAGCAAAGTGGATTTGACGTCGAAGCAATTGAGATGGACCCGGATTGCTGCCGCTTCCTGGAACAAGTGGTCGGGATCCAGGCCCACCTGGCCCGGGACGTTGGGCCGGCGCTGGGCAAGCTCGGCCAGTTCGATGTCATCGCCTTGTGGCATTCGCTCGAACACCTGCCGGATCCCTGGCTGGTGCTGGATGCCTTGCCGGAGCACTTGGCTCGAGACGGCCTGCTTGCCATCGCCACGCCGAATCCCGGCTCACTTCAGTTCCGCATCTTCGGCAAGCGCTGGATACACCTTGATGCACCGCGACACGTCAACCTGATTCCCCCTGGTCTGCTTGAGCAACGGCTAGCGCGGCAAGGAATGCGGCGCCTGCATTTCTCGAGCGAGGACCAGGGTGCCCGCGAATGCAACCTGCTGGGCTGGATCGCGTCGGTGAAGACCTCTATTCCACGCTCGCACCGTCATCGCCTGGTTTCCTTTGCCTGGCGGTTGACCATCCCGCTATCCAGGCTGATCGAGCGCGATCCCTACGGCGCCGCCTACACCGCGGTGTTCAGCCGTAGTTAGTGGTCAGGTACCGCAACATGCTCTTGGCGTGCCACAGCATGTGCCTCAAGTCGCGCCGGCTGGCGCGCTGGGCCTCGTGGGTCACTGTCGCCTGCGGTACCAGCCGGACGTCGAAGCCCAACCGCCGCAGCCGCCGACAGAGGTCCACGTCCTCGTAGTACAGGAAAAAGCGCGCGTCGAAGCCCCCGGCTTTCTCGAAAGCCTCGCGCCGGAACAGCATGAACATGCCTGCGACCCAGTCCGGCGACGGCGGCGGCTGGTCCGCCGGGTAGTCGAGCCGCGGCGCCAGGCGGAACAGTTTTTTCAGCAGGCTCGCCACAGTGGGAAAGCGGCGCGCGCTGTCCTCGAGCCTTCCGCCGCCGTCCACGATGCATGGTGCGGCGAGCGCCACTTGCGGCTCGCGCAGCGCCGTGAGCAGCGCGGGAAACGGATCCTGCGCGAGGCGGATGTCGGGATTGAGGACGCAGAAAAACTCCCCGCGCGCCGCGCGGAACGCGGCATTGTGGTTCGCGCCGAATCCACGCGCGGTCGCGTTGCGGATCACCTCCACCCCCTCCTGCGCCCGCGCCTCCGCCGGCAACGTCTCGGGATGGTTGACTGTTAAGATGATCTGGAGGTCATCTCGCCCGAGGGAGCGGATGTCGCGCAGCAGTCTGGAGACCAGATGAGCCTGGCCGTGGCTCACGACGGAGACGGAGATCACTGTGGCCGGCATTATGAACGCTAGCGCCCTGGTCAGCATCGGCATCCCGACCCGCAATCACGCGGCAGTGCTGGCCGATGCGATCCGCTCGGCGCGGGCGCAGCGCTATCCGGCGCTCGAGATCCTGGTGCTCGACAATGCCTCGACCGACGACACGCAACGCGTGGTGGTGGAGTCCGCAGCTGGTGATCCCCGGCTGCGCTACGTCCGCAATCCGCAGAATCTCGGCATGGCCGGCAATTTCAGCGCCTGCGTCTCGATGGCGAAAGGCGAGTTGGTGCTGATTCTCTGCGACGACGACGTGCTCGAACCCGGGTGCGTAGCGGCGCTGGCCGCGGCGCTGGCCGACGCGCCGGCGGCGGTGCTGGCCGCGTGCGGGCGCATCATTGCGGATGCCGAACTGCGCCCGCTGCGGGTGCTGCACGCGCGTGCGCGGCCGGAGCGGGTGGCGGGCCCCCAGTTGATGCGCGAATGCTTCGCCTGGGGTAACCGTATCGGCGAGCCGAGCGCCGTGATGTTCCGGCGCAGCGCCGGCGCGCGCGGCTTCAGCGCCGACTACAGCCAGCTGGTGGACCTGGAGATGTGGTTTCACCTCCTCGCGTCGGGCCCGGCCGTCCTGTTGCCGGACCCGCTTTGCCGCATCCGCCAGCACGGCGCGCAGACGACCGCGGCGAACATCCGCAGCGCGCGCCTGGTGGAGGACAAGCAGCGTTTCTTCCGGCAGGTCGCCCCGGCGCTCGCGCCGTCCCTGTCGCTGCTGGAGAAACTGGCTTGGGACGCCCGCATGGCCTCCAGCGTGGCACGGGTGCGCCTCGCGGGCGGCACGGCCGGGCTGCCCCTGGCGGAAGTCTTCCACCCGGCCCTGTTCCGTTCGCTGCTGGTACCGGCCGCCGCTGCCGGCTGGCGGCTGCGCGGCGGCTGATGCGCGTTCACGTCACCGGCGTTTCGGGATTCATCGGCAGCGCGCTCGCGCCCGAGTTGCGCGCGCGCGGCCACGAGCTGAGCGAGGCCATGCAGGGCGCTGACGCAGTCGTGCACCTGGCGAACATCGCCCATGCTCGTGTTTCGCGCGAGGAACTGCGTCGCGTCAATGTCGAGGGCACGCGCGATGCCGCCGAGCGGGCGGCCCGGGCGGGCGCGAGGCGTTTCGTGTACTTGAGCTCGGCCAAGGCGATTGCGCCCGACGACGCCTATGGCGAAGCCAAGCTAGAGGCAGAGCGGGCGCTGGCGCAGATGCGGGCCGTCGACATCGCGGTGCTGCGTCCGCCGTTGGTCTACGGGCCGCGGGTGAAGGCGAATTTCCTCGCTCTGCTGCGGGCGATCGATCGCGGCATTCCGCTGCCTTTCGGCTCGATCGACAATCGCCGCAGCTTGTTGTACGTCGGCAATTTGGTCGACGCCATCGTGCTTTGCGTCGAGGCGCCAAAGGCCGCCGGCAACGAGTACGCGCTGACTGACGGCGCGCCGGTCTCGACGCCGGCGCTGTGCCGGGCGATCGGCGCGGCGCTGGGCCGCCCGGCGCGGTTGTTCGGTTTTCCACCGCGTTTGCTCGAACTCGTTCCGCCGTTCAAGCGCCTCACCCGTTCCTTCGAGATCGACGACAGCGCAATCCGGCGTGATCTCGGCTGGCGACCGCCGTACGGCTTCGAGGAAGGACTGCGGCGCACCGCCGCGTGGTACCGCGAGCAGGGCGGCTAGAATGCGCGCCATGCTCGCACTGGCGCCGCTCGCCGCGTTCCTGTTTGCGTTGCTGGTGACGCGCTTGCTGCTTACGCCGGCGGGCCGGCGCATCGCGCTGGATGCGCCCAACGAGCGCTCGCTGCATGACAGGCCGGTTCCGCGCACCGGCGGCATCGCGATCGCGGCGGGCGTCGCCATGGCCTGCGTGCTGGCGGCCCCCAAGTTGCCGGTGACATTGGCGGTTGCCGTCGCCTTGGCCGCGGTGTCCTTTGCGGATGACCTGCTCGGGTTGCCCACGCTGGTCCGCTTCACCCTGCATGTGGCCGCAGCGGCGGCAGTCGTGGTGCTGGAGTTGCGCTATGCCGAGCCGGTGCTGCTGGTGCTGTTCGTCCTGGCCATCGCCTGGATGACCAACCTTTACAACTTCATGGACGGCTCGGACGGCCTGGCGGGCGGCATGGCGCTGATCGGCTTCGCTACCTACGCGGTGGCGGCGCAGTTCGCGGGCGAAGCGCCGCTCGCGGCGCTGTGCTGGTCGATCGCGGCTGCGGCCGCGGCCTTCCTGGTTTTCAACTTCCATCCCGCGCGCATCTTCATGGGCGACGTGGGCTCGGTGCCGCTGGGGTTCCTGGCCGGCGCGCTCGGCCTGTGGGGCTGGAGCCGCGGCGCGTGGCCGATCTGGTTCCCGCTGCTGGTGTTCGCGCCGTTTGTCTGCGACGCGAGCCTTACGCTGCTGCGCCGCCTGCTGCGGCGCGAGCGCGTATGGCGGGCGCACCGCGAGCACTACTACCAGCGCCTGGTGCGCATGGGATTTGGCCACCGCGGCAC
>JBGPPD010000253.1:0-3829 GCA_041488375.1 Gammaproteobacteria bacterium
CGCGGCTCGCCGCGCTCCCGGTCGTAGGTGATGATCATCGTGTCCTTGTCGAACATCGCGCTCTGGAAGCGCGCGTAGGGACACATGTACTTGCACACCTGCTCGCGCATCCAGCCGGCGTTGCCGTAGGTGGCGAAGCCGTAGAACAGGATCCAGAAGCTTTCCCAGGGGCCGGTGGATACGGCCAGGACTTCCCGCCACAGCTCGCGGATCGGCGTGACGTAGCCCACGAAGGTGAAACCGGTCCATAGCGAAAGCGCGATCCAGGTCCCGTGCTTGGCGGCCTTGAGGCCGACCTTGCGCGCGCCGAGCGGCGCCTGCTCGAGGCGGATGCGCGCCGCGCGGTCGCCCTCGATCTTCTGCTCGATCCACAGGAAGATCTCGGTGTACACGGTCTGCGGGCAGGCGAAGCCGCACCACAGGCGGCCGGCGATCGCGGTAAAGAGGAATAACGACAGCGCCGAGATGATCAGCAGGACCGTGAGGTAGATGATGTCCTGCGGAAACAATACCAGGCCGAAGATGGTGAACTTGCGGTGCACGATGTCGAACAGCACCGCCTGGCGGCCGTTCCACTGCAGCCACGCCGTGCCGTAGAACACCAGCTGCGTCGCCCACACCAGCGCCCAGCGCCAGGCGGCGAACCAGCCGTGCACCGCGCGCGGATGGATGGTCTTGCGGACCTCGTACAGCGACTGCTCGACCAGCCCGGCCGGCGCGCCGCCCATGCTCACTTCTGCGGCTGCGACAGCGAGAAGACGTACGCCGTGAGCAGGTGGATCTTGGCGGGCGTGAGCAGTTCCTTGTGCGCGGGCATCTGGCTGTTGCGCCCGCGGGTGATGGTCTCGATGATCACCGGTTCGGCGGAGCCGTGCAGCCAGGTCTTGTCGGTCAGGTTGGGCGCGCCGAGCTGGGGGTTGCCCTTGCCCTGGGCGCCATGGCAGGCGGCGCAGATCTGCGCGAAGGTGGGCTGGCCGCGCGCCACGCGGATGCTGTCGCTCGCCAGGCCGCTCAAGGACATGACGTAGTGCGCGACGTCTTTCACGCCCTGCTCGCCCAGGGCCGGACCGAAGGGCGGCATCACGCCGTTGCGGCCCTCGGTGATCGTCTGCTTGATGGTGGCCGGGTCGCCGCCGTACAGCCAGTCGCCGTCGGTCAGGTTGGGAAAGCCGCGGCTGCCCGCCGCATCGGAGGCGTGGCACTGCGCACAGGTGTTCAGGAACAGCTTCTGGCCGATGGCGAGGGCGCCGGGATCCTTCGCCAGCGCGGCGATCTCCTGCCCGGCGTACTTCTCGTACAGGGGGCCGAACTCGGCGTTGGCCTGCGCGTTCTCCTGCTGCAACTGGCCGATCGCCGTCCACTTCCAGTAGCCCCGGTAGCTGCCCAGGCCCGGGTAGAGCGCCAGGTAGACCAGCCCGAAGACGATGGTGATCCAGAACAGCCACATCCACCAGCGCGGCAGCGGGTTGTTGTATTCGCCCAGGTCCTCGTCCCAGCGGTGGCCGGTGGTCTCGGCCTGGCCGCCGGCGACGCGGCGCTTGCTCTGCGCCACCAGGAACACCCCGCAGGCAACGATGCTGACCAGGCTGATCACGCCGATGTAGTAGTCCCAGAAGCTGCTCGTGAATTGGCTCATGCCTATTCCCCGTCGTCCAGCGGCAGCCGCGCGTCGCGCTCGAAGCGCTCCCTGCGGGCCGGCCCGTATGCCCACCACACGATGCCGAGGAACGCGGCGAAGGCCGCCAGCGTCACCAGGCTCCTGAGCAGATCGAGGTCCATGTTCAGTCCGCCTTCTGCTTGAGCGCGGTGCCCAGGACCTGCAGGTAGGCGATCAGCGCATCGAGCTCGTTGTGGTCCTTCAGCGCCTGTTTCGCGCCGGCGATGTCCTGGTCGGTGTAGGGCACGCCGACGATGCGCAGCGCGCGCAGCTTGGCCTCGATGTCCGCCGCGTCGGCCGGCGTCTTCGCCAGCCAGGGGTAGGCGGGCATGTTGGATTCGGGCACCACGCTGCGCGGATCGTTCAGGTGGATGCGGTGCCAGTCGTCCGAATAGCGGCCGCCGACGCGGTGCAGGTCCGGCCCGGTGCGCTTGGAGCCCCACTGGAAAGGGTGGTCGTAGACGAACTCGCCGGCCACCGAGTAGTGGCCGTAGCGCTCCACCTCGGCGCGGAACGGCCGCACCATCTGCGAGTGGCAGTTGTAGCAGCCCTCGCGGATGTAGACGTCGCGCCCGGTGAGCTGCAGCGGCGTGTAGGGCTTGAGGCCCGCCACCGGTTCGGTCAGCGATTTCTGGAAGTACAGGGGCACGATCTCGACCAGGCCGCCGACCGCGATCACCAGGAGCACCAGGACGATGAGCAGCGCCTGGTTGCGCTCGATCATGTCATGCGTGAGTTTCATCTTCGCTTCCCCTAGGCGTGCGCCAGCTTGGGCGCCGGGATCGCCGCGGGCGCCGGGTTGGCGCCGGCCACGGTCTTGAACACGTTGTAGGCCATGATCAGCATGCCGCTGAAGTACAGCAGGCCGCCCAGCAGGCGGATGGCGTAGAACGGATAGGTGGCCTTCACGCTCTCGACGAACGTGTAGGTGAGCGTGCCGTCGGCGCCCACCGCGCGCCACATCAGCCCCTGCATCACGCCGGCGATCCACATCGCGGCGATGTAGAGCACGATGCCGACCGTGGCGATCCAGAAATGCACGTTGATCAGCCGCACGCTCCACATCTCGGCGCGGCCGAACAGCTTCGGGATCAGGAAGTAGACCGAGCCGATCGACACCAGGCCCACCCAGCCGAGCGCGCCGCTGTGCACGTGGCCGATGGTCCAGTCGGTGTAGTGCGACAGCGCATTCACCGTCTTGATCGACATCATCGGGCCCTCGAACGTGGACATGCCGTAGAACGAGAGCGACACGATGAGGAACTTGAGGATCGGGTCCTCGCGCAGCTTGTGCCACGCGCCCGACAGGGTCATGATGCCGTTGATCATCCCGCCCCAGGAGGGCGCGAGCAGGATCAGCGAGAACACCATGCCGAGCGACTGCGCCCAGTCGGGCAGCGCGGTGTAGTGCAGGTGGTGCGGGCCCGCCCACATGTAGGTGAAGATCAGCGCCCAGAAGTGCACCACCGAGAGGCGATAGGAGTAGATCGGCCGGCCGGCCTGCTTGGGGATGAAGTAATACATCATGCCGAGGAAGCCCGCGGTGAGGAAAAAGCCCACCGCGTTGTGCCCGTACCACCACTGCACCATCGCGTCCTGCGCGCCGGCGTACACCGAGTAGGACTTCCACAGGGTGACGGGGATCGCGGCGCTGTTGACGATGTGCAGCACCGCGATGGTGAGGATGAACGCGCCGAAGAACCAGTTGGCGACGTAGATGTGCGGCACCTTGCGCTTCCGCAGCGTGCCGAAGAAAACGAAGGCGTAGGCCACCCACACCAGCGCGATCAGGATGTCGATCGGCCATTCGAGCTCGGCGTATTCCTTGGAGCTGGTGATGCCCAGCGGCAGCGTGATCGCGGCGAGCACGATCACCGCCTGCCAGCCCCAGAAGGTGAAGGCGGCCAGCCCATCCGAGAAGAGGCGCGCGTGGCAGGTGCGCTGCACCACGTAGTAGGAGGTGGCGAACAGGGCGCAGCCGCCGAAGGCGAAGATCACCGCGTTGGTGTGCAGCGGGCGCAGGCGCCCGTAGGAAATCCAGGGAATGCCGAAATTGAGCTCCGGCCACAGCAACTGGGAGGCGATGATCACGCCCACCAGCATGCCGACCACGCCCCAGACCACGGTCATGATCGCGAACTGCCGGACCACCTTGTAGTTGTACGTCGCTTC
>JBGPPD010000254.1:0-3820 GCA_041488375.1 Gammaproteobacteria bacterium
AATCCCAGGATCCGCGTCGCGACGTTCAGTCCCGTGGTGCCCATGCGCGCGGCGATGCGCGGCGCGGCGCGCAAGGTCAGCCAGGACACCAGGCACACCACGGCGATGCACACGACGATCACGGCCTGGTGCACCAGGCTGCCGCCTTCCGCCGCGATGATGGCGGTGCTGATCGCGCCCGGCCCGGCGAGCAGCGGGATGGCGAGCGGCACCACTCCCTGCAGCTCGCCCTGCTCCAGCTCCTTCGCCTCGGCCTGCGACTGGCGCACCCCGCCCGCCTGCGCATTGAGCATCGCCAGCGCCATCAGCAGCAGCACCAGGCCGCCGCCGACGCGGAACGCGGACAGGCTCGCGCCGATCAGCTCGAGCAGCGCCTCGCCGGCGAACGCGGAAACCGCCAGCACCACGAACACCGTGAACGCCACCGCCCGCGCGAGCCCCCGGCGCTCGGCGTCGCTGCGCCGCGCGGTGAAGACGAGGAACATCGGCACCGCGAGGAAGGGATCGACGACCGCGGCCAGCGTGACGACGAAACGCAGGTACTCGTTCAGCCCGCTCACTTCCTGGCGGCCGCCGTCGCCGCTTTGCGGTCCTCGGTCACTTTCGCGAACGCGGGGCGCTCGCCCAGCATCCGGAGGTAGGGCTTGAGCTGCCGAATGTCCTCGAGGAAGTCGCGCCCGAAGGCGTTGCGCGTCACCAGCGTCACCAGCGGCAAATGCACGAAAGCCGCGCAGTCGGCGATGCTCAGGGCCCGGCCCGCGATGTACGGATCGAACTTCGCCACCGCCTTGAGCGCGCGCACGCCCTTGGCGATGTCCTTCTCGACGCGTTGCTTTCTTTCTTCCGACACCGGCTTGCCGCCGCCGAGGGTGCCGTACAGCGGCCGCACCACCAGTTCCATGTGCAGCTCGATGAAGGTCGTGAGCTCGCGCACGCGCGCGCGCTCCAGCGGGTCCTTCGGCAGCAGCGGCTTCTGCGGGTAGGCGTCCTCCAGGTACTCCAGGATCACCGCCGACTCGCGCAGCCGCGTGCCGTCCACCTCCAGGTAGGGCACCTTGCCCATCGGGCTCTTCGCCAGGTAGTCATCCTCCTGCGAAGGCTTCACGTTCTCGTCCTCCTCGAACGGGATGCCTTTCTCGAGCAGCGCGATGCGCACCTTGTTGTGGTAGTTGCTGATGCGGAAGCCGCAAAGCCGGATCATCGCTTTTCCCCCTGGTGCCTGGCGTAGAGCTTCTGCATGCCGCCGAGCCAGCGGTCGTAGTCGGCGGTCTTGTTGCGCATGTAGTTGAGCACCGTCGGGTGCGGGAGCGCCAGAAACTTCTCTTCGCCCATCACCTTCACGACCTCCGCGGCCACCTGCTCGGCGCTCAGCGCGCCGTCCACGCCCGCCGAGCCGCCGTCGCCCTTGTACATGCCGGTGATCACCGCCTGCGGACACAGGCAGGACACGCGCAGCCCCCGGCGCCCGTAGGCGATCGCCAGCCACTCGGCGAAGGCCACCGCGCCGTGCTTGGTCACGCCGTAGGTGGCGGACTCGACGATGTTGAGCAATCCCGCGGCCGAGGCGGTGATGAGAAAGTAACCGCCGCCGCGCGCCACCATCTTCTCGACCACCGCGCGCGCCGCCCAGACGTGGGCCATGACGTGGATCTTCCAGTTGCGCTCCCAGTCCGCGTCGCTCGCCTCCAGCCCGCCGCGCTGCACGATGCCGGCATTGGAGAAATACACGTCGACGCGGCCGTACTTCTCCTCGGCCTGCGCGACCAGGCGCTTGATGTCCGCCTCGCGGCTGACGTCGCAGGCCACCGCCAGCCCCTTGACTTCCTCGGCCACCGGCGCGAGGCCGTGCAGGTTCAGGTCGGCCAGCACCAGCCCGGCCGCGCCCTCCTGCGCGAAGCGCCGCGCGGCGGCGCGGCCGATGCCGCTCGCCGCGCCGGTGACGACCGCGACCTTGCCCTTCAGGTCCATGTCAGTGCTTGCGGCCGGCGAGCGCCTCGGCGAGCGAGGTCTGCTCGGCGATCTCGAGCTTGGCGATGGCGTTGCGGTGCACTTCGTCCGGACCGTCGGCGAAGCGCAGCGTGCGCTGGTGCGCGTAGGCGTTGGCCAGGCCGAAATCGTCCGACACGCCGCCGCCGCCATGCACTTGCATCGCCCAGTCGATCACCTGGCAGGCCATGGTCGGCGCCAGCACCTTGATCATGGCGATTTCCTTCTGCGCCACCTTGTTGCCCACCGTGTCCATCTTCCAGGCGGCGTGCAGCACCATGAAGCGCGCCGAGTCGATCATGATGCGCGCCTCGGCGACGCGCTCGCGCGTCACGCCCTGTTCGGCGAGCGTGCGTCCGAAGGCGACGCGCTGCGTGGCGCGCTTGCACATCTTCTCCAGCGCGCGCTCGGCCTGCCCGATCGAGCGCATGCAGTGGTGGATGCGCCCCGGCCCCAGCCGCCCCTGCGCGATCTCGAAGCCGCGCCCTTCGCCCAGCAGGATGTTCGCGGCCGGCACGCGCACGTCCTTGAAATCGATCTCCATGTGGCCGTGCGGCGCGTCGTCGTAGCCGAACACCGGCAGGTGGCGCAGGATCGTGACGCCCGGCGTGCCGGCGGGCACCAGCACCATCGACTGCTGGCTGTGGCGGGAAGCGTGGTCCGGGTTGGTCTTGCCCATCACGATGTAGATCTTGCAGCGCGGGTCGCCGGCCCCCGAGGACCACCACTTGCGGCCGTTGATCACGTACTGCTCGCCCTCGCGCTTGATGTGCATCTGGATGTTGGTGGCATCCGAGCTCGCCACCGCCGGCTCGGTCATCAGGAACGCCGAGCGGATCTCGCCGCGCAGCAGCGGCTCGAGCCACTGCGTCTTCTGCGCCTCGCTGCCGTAGCGCTCGATGGTCTCCATGTTGCCGGTGTCGGGCGCCGAGCAGTTGAACACCTCGGGCGACCAGCTGCTGCGCCCCATGATCTCGCACAGCGGCGCGTACTCGAGGTTGGACAGCCCCTCCGGCGCGCGCTTGGAGTGCGGCAGGAACAGGTTCCACAGGCCCGCCTTCCTCGCCAGCGGCTTCAATTTCTCGATCACCGGCACGGGCTCCCAGCGCTTGTCGCTCCTGGTGTGCGCGTGGTAGGCGGGCTCGTTCGGATAGATGTGCTCGTCCATGAACGCGATGAGCTTTTTTCTGAGTTCCTGCACCCGCGGCGAATACTCGAAGTCCATGTTCCCTCTCCTAGGCAGCTCTTTGCAGAATTTTTTCCACCTGCGCCCACCCCAGTTCGGCCAGCGGGCGCGTGCGCGATCCGGCCTCGCGCGCGTACTCGCTCGCCGCGGTGCCATCCACCACGCGCTTGGCGATGCCCTGCGTGATAGCGGCGATGCGGAACAGGTTGTAGGCCATGTAGTAGGCCCAGGTCGAAGGGTCGATGCCCTTGCGCCCGGTGCGCTTGCAGTAGCGTTCGACGTACTCGCGCTCCCCCGGGATCCCCAGCGCGGCATGGTCCAGCCCGGCGATGCCGCGGAACTTGCCCGGCGCGATGTGCCAGCTCATGCAGTGGTAGGCGAAGTCGGCGAGCGGATGGCCGAGGGTGGACAGCTCCCAGTCGAGCACCGCGAGGATCCGTGGCTCGCTCGGGTGGAAGACGGTGTTGTCCAGGCGGAAGTCGCCGTGCACCACCGAGGTCTCGTCGCCGGCCGGGATGTTCTTCGGCAACCATTCGATCAGCCGGTTCATCTCCTCGATTCTCTCGAGTTCGGAGGCCAGGTACTGCTTGGTCCAGCGCGACACCTGGCGCGCGATGTAGTCCCCCGGCTTGCCGAAATCCTCCAGGC
>JBGPPD010000255.1:0-3813 GCA_041488375.1 Gammaproteobacteria bacterium
CCGCCATGCGGTCCTGCGCGGCCTTGCCCTCGGCGCCGATCTCCCCGAAACCCGAGGTCATGACCACGGCGACTTTCACTCCCTTCGCCGCGCATTCCTCCACGGCGCGCACCGCCTCGTCGCCCGCCACCGCGACGACGGCGAGGTCGGGCGCTTCCGGCACCTCGCCGATGGACGCGTAGGCCTTCAGGCCCTGCACCTCGGCGCGGCCCGGATTGATCGGGTAGATCGCGCCGCGAAAGCCGTAGCGTTTCATGTAGAGGATCGGGCGCCCGCCCACCTTGTGCGGGTTGTCCGACGCCCCCACCACAGCGATGGATCGCGGCTCCAGTGCTGCCCGCAGCGTCATGGCCGGTAGCCGAAGCTCGGCGGGCCCGCTGTCCGGAGCGGCGCAGCCAGCGCCGCGAACTCGGTGAGGAGGGCGCGCGTGTCGCGCGGGTCGATGATCTCTTCCACGAGGAAGGACTCCGCGCTGCGGAACGGCGAGCGCAGCTTCTCCAGCCGCGCCTCGATCTCGGCGAGCCTGGCCTTCGGGTCCGCCGCCGCTTCCAGTTCGGCCTTGTAGGCGGCCTCCAATCCGCCGGCGATGGGCAGCGAGCCCCAGTCGCCCGAGGGCCAGGCGTAGCGCATGCAATAGCGCGAGGGATTCATGTGCGCCGCGCCCGCCACCCCATAGACCTTCCTCACGAGGATTGCGCACCAGGGCACGGTCGCCTGGTAGATGGCCTGCATGGCGCGCGCACCATGGCGGATGGTGCCGGCCTCCTCCGCCTCGCGGCCGATGAGAAATCCCGGCACGTCCACCAGGTGCACCACCGGCAGGTGGAAGGTCTGCGCGAGGTCGACGAAGCGGATCACCTTGTCGCAGGCGTCCGCGGTCCATGCGCCGCCATAGTGGTAGGGGTCGCTCGCCATGACGGCGACCGGCCAGCCGTCCAGGCGTGCAAGGCCCGTGATCACCGGCTTGCCCCAGCGCCGGCCGATCTCGAAGAACGTGCCCCCGTCCACCAGCGCCTCCACGATCGGGCGCATCTTGTAGACCTTCTTTGCGTCGCGAGGGATGGCATCGAGCAGCCATTCGGCCCGGCGCTTCGGGTCGTCCTTCGGTTCGCTGCGCGCGGGCAGCTCGTGCACCGAAGCGGGCAGGTAGGACAGGAATCTTCGTGCCCTGGCGAAGGCTTCCTGTTCCGAGTCGGCTTCGTCGTCGATGGCGCCGTTTTTCGTATGGATGTCGCTGCCGCCCAGCTCGTTCTTGTCCAGGGTTTGCCCGACGCGCGCCACCACCGGCGGGCCGGCGACGAACATCTGCGCGGTGTCTTTCACGATGACCGAATAGTGGCTGGCCGCGACGCGCGCCGCGCCCAGGCCCGCCACCGAGCCCAGTGCCAGCGCCACCACCGGCACCTGCGACAGGTTGTCCACGCAGATCTGCCACATCGCGATGCTGGGCAGGAGCGTGCGTCCTTCGATCTCGATGCTCTTCACCGACCCGCCGCCGCCCGTGCCGTCCACCAGGCGCACCAGCGGGATGCGCAGGTCGAGCGCCATCTTCTCCACCGTCACGAGTTTTCCCCGGATCGCCGCGTCGGCGGCGCCGCCGCGCACGGTGAAGTCGTCGCCGGCCACCGCCACCGGCCGGCCGTCGAGGCGCGCGCGCCCGATGACCAGGTTGGCGGGAATGAAGGAAGCCAGCTTGCCCTCGGCGTCGTAGCTCGCCTTGCCGGCGATGCTGCCGATCTCGTGGAAGCTGCCCGGGTCCGCCAGCGCCTGCACGCGCTCGCGCACCGTGAGCTTGCCCAGGGCCTTGTGGCGCGCCACCTTCTCCGCGCCGCCCATCTGCGCCGCGAGCGCCTTGCGCTTGGCGAGCTCTTCGAGCTCCTTCTCCCAGCTCATGTCGCCTCCCGGCGCGATTCTTTCACAGGCGCGCCCGTGCGGCTCTCGTGCCGTGCGAGCAGCAGCGTGCCGACGAGGATCACCACGCCGCCGGCGACAGTGGCCCCCGCCGGCGCCGTGCCGAACACGACCACACCGAGGACCGCCGCCCACACCAGTTCCAGGAATTTCACCGGCTGCACCGCCGAGATGTCCGTCGCGCGGAAGGCGCGCACCATGCAGTAGTGCCCGCCCGCGCCGAGGAAGCCGCACAGCACCAGCAGCGCCCATTGCGCGTGCGAGGGGCTCTTCCAGCAGGCGATGGCGAAACCGACCAGCAGCACCGAGACCCACAGGTGCTGCCAGAGCACCACCACGTCCGGGCGGTCGTAGCGCGTCAGCGCCTTGGCGGTGAGGAACGAGCCCGCGAACACCGGGGCGGAGGCGAGCATCAGCAGCATGCCGGTGGAGATGCCCGCGAAACCCGCGCCCGCCCAGGGCTGCACCACCAGGACCACGCCGGCGAACCCGACCAGCACCGCGGCCCAGCGCGCACCCGTCATGCGCTCGTTCAGGAACAGGACCGCGCCCACGCAGATGAACAACGGGCCGCTGAAGCCGATCGCGGTGAGCTCGGCCAGCGTCACCAGCGGCAGCGCGGCGAACCACAGGATCATGCCGCCCGCATGAAAGCACCCGCGCAATAGCTGCAGCCGCGGGGCCTTCGGCCACAACGCGCGCGCCCCCAGGCGCAGCGCGGGCCCCAGCATCACGGCGGCGCCGAGGAGATAGCGCAGGAAGCCGACCAGCCAGGGATCGAGGTCCTGCGACAGCCATTTCATGATGGTGTTCATGACCACGAACAGCAGGCCGGTGGCCGCCATCCACAGCATGCCGCGCACGATCGGAGCGGGAGTCGGCGTCATTTCGATTTCCGGCTCGATTGTTGCACAGGAGTTCTGCAATAATCGGCCGCCCATGCCGAGCGTCCAGGTCCGCTGCGAAATCTCCGGGAAAGTGGCGCGCATCGAGGTGCGCGCCGGCGCGCGCGTGGCGGCGGACGACACGCTGCTGCTCATCGAGTGCATGAAGATGGAGATCCCGGTGCCCGCGCCTTTCGCCGGCGTGCTGGAGGCGCTGCACGTCGCCGAGGGCGACCAGGTCGCGGAAGGACAGCATGTCGCCACCGTCCGGACCTGAAAAGCAGTATTTCGACAAGCTCGCCGCGGGGCGCTTCGAAATACAGAAGTGCGCCGCTTGCGGCAGGCACGTCTTCTACCCCCGCGTGGTCTGCCCGCATTGCGGCGCCGACCGGCTCGCCTGGGTGGCGCCGAGCGGGCGCGGCACCGTTTACTCGAGCACCATCGTGCGGCGCAAGAGCGCCGACGGTGGGGACTACAACGTGTGCCTGGTGGACCTCGCCGAAGGCCCGCGCCTGCTGAGCCGGATCGCCACCATTCCTCCTGAACAAGTGAGGATCGGCATGGCGGTCACCGCACGCATCGCCGACGGCCTCGTCGAGTTCACCCCGGCATGAGGGGCTCGGTCGCCGTCGCGGGCGTGGGTCTCGCCGGCTGCGGCGAGGCGCCGGGCTGGACCGAGATGGAGATCGCGGCGGCGGCAGCGAAGAACGCGCTGGCAGACGCCGGGCTCACGACGCGCGACGTCGATGGACTGGTGATCGCCAGCACCAATATCTTCATGTCGGGCCTGGCGCTCGCCGAGCACCTCGGCATCCGGCCGAAATTCACCGAGTCGTCGATGCTCGGCGGCTCGTCCTTCGTCGGGCACCTGCTCCCCGCCGCGCTGGCGCTGAACGCGGGCCTGTGCGACGTCGTGCTGGTCGCCTACGGCTCGAACCAGCGCACGGGCGTCGGACGCGCCGAAGCCGGCAGGGTCAAGGCAGCGCTCGACCCGCAGCCCTTCGAGCACCCTTACAAG
>JBGPPD010000256.1:0-3810 GCA_041488375.1 Gammaproteobacteria bacterium
AGTCGAGGTGCACCACCACGAGGTGGGCGCGATGGGCCAGTGCGAGATCGGCACCCGGTTCGAGAGCCTGGTCAAGCGTGCCGACTGGATGCAGATCCTGAAGTACACGGTGTGGAACGTCGCCGCGTCCTACGGCAAGACCGCGACCTTCATGCCCAAGCCGATCGTCGGCGACAACGGTTCCGGCATGCACGTGCACCAGTCGGTGTGGAAGGGCGGCCAGAACCTGTTCGCGGGCAACGGTTATTCCGGACTGTCCGAATTCGCCCTGTATTACATCGGCGGCATCATCAAGCACGCCAAGGCGCTCAACGCCATCACCAACCCGGGCACCAACAGCTACAAACGCCTGGTACCGGGGTTCGAGGCGCCGATCAACCTCGCGTACTCGGCGAAGAACCGCTCCGCCTCCTGCCGCATCCCCTACGTCTCGAACCCGAAGGCGCGCCGCGTGGAAGTGCGCTTCCCGGACCCGACCGCCAATGCCTACCTCGCCTTCTCCGCGATGCTGATGGCGGGCCTGGACGGCGTGCAGAACAAGATCCATCCCGGCGATCCCATCGACAAGAACATGTACGACCTGCCGCCAGAGGAGGCCGCCAAGGTGCCGCACGTGTGCGCGTCGCTGGACGAAGCGCTGGCCAACCTCGAGAAGGACCATGCCTTCCTGACCAAGGGCGGGGTGTTCTCCGAGGATTTCCTCGACTCCTACGCGGGCCTCAAGCACGAGGAGTTGACGCGCTTCCGCATGACGACGCACCCGGTCGAATTCGACATGTACTACTCGTCGTAATCCGGGCCGCATTGTTCCGCGTCAACGAGGGACGGGCTTGCCCGTCCCTTACTTTTTTCTGTTATCTTATTGAACATGCGCAGGTTTTTTGCATTCCTGGGGTTCGGCCTGGTGCTGGCGTCCGCGCCGGTACTCGCGCAGCAGGACGTCACCATCTGGAGTTGCCGGGACCGGGATGGCCGTACGCAATTCACCAATCTCAAGGAAGACACGGCCGGCAAGAACTGCAAGGTCGTGCAGCAGTCGCGGGTGCAGGTAGTGCCGGCCGCGACGCTGACGGCCAAGCCGGCGGCGAGGCCCCCGACCGCCTTCCCCAGGGAGGACGCGCAGACGCGGGCCTCGGCCAAGTCGCGCCAGCGCGACATCCTCGAGCGCGAGGCGGCGCAGGAAGAAGTGTCGCTCGCCCAGGCGCGCAAGGAACTCGCCGAGCAGGAATCGGTGCGCTATGGCGACGAGCGGAACTACGCCAGGGTCCTCGAGCGACTGCAGAAGTACAAAGACGCGGTGGATCTGCACGAGAAGAACCTCGAATCGCTCAGGCGCGAGCTGGTCAACCTGAACCGGTGAGCGCGCCGGCCTGAATCATGGCCGTCCCTTTTGCGGGCCTGCAGTTCCTGGCCACCGCCGTGGTGGTCCTCGACGAGCGCTTCAACGTGCGCTATGCCAACCAGGCCGCCGAGAACCTGCTGGGCACTGCGGCCAAGAGCCTCATCGGACAGCCTTTCCTGCCGCTGTTTGCCGCGGACGCGGCGCTCGAGAGGGCCTTGGCGGAAGCCCTGGTGACGCACTGGGATTACTCCGCCCAGAATGTCAGCTATGCCCGTGCGGGGCGCGAGCCGCTGCCGCTGTCGTGCACGCTGACGCGGATTGACGTACCCGACGCCCCGCTGCTCGCCGAGCTGCGCCCGATCGAGCAGCAGCTGCGGCTGGCGCGCGAAGAGCGGCTGATCGGGGAGCAGCAGGCCAACCGCGAGCTGATCCGCAATCTCGCGCACGAGATCAAGAACCCGCTCGGCGGCCTGCGCGGGTCGGCGCAATTGCTCGAACGCGAGCTCGACCGGGCCGAGTTGCGCGAGTACACCCAGGTGATCATCAAAGAGGCGGATCGGCTGCAGTCGCTGATGGACCGGCTGCTCACGCCGCATCGCGCGCCTCGCGTCGGCCCGCTCGGCATCCATGAGGTCCTCGAGCGGGTCAGGAGCCTGGTGCTGGCCGAGTTCTCTGCCGGCATCCGCATTGATCGCGACTACGACCCCAGCCTGCCGGACATGGTCGGCGACAAGGAACAATTGATCCAGGCGGTGTTGAACGTGGTTCGCAACGCCGCGCAGGCGCTGAGCATCGCGGGCGGCCGGGACCGCAGGGAAGGCAACATCACGCTGCGCACCCGCGCCGTGCGCGAGGTGACACTGCTGCGGCAGCGCCACAGGCTGGCACTAGAATTGCAAGTGATCGACGACGGGCCCGGTGTCCCTGAGGACATCCGGGAAAGGATTTTCAATCCCCTGGTGTCGGGGCGGGACGGAGGCAGCGGGCTGGGACTATCCCTGGCGCAGACTTTCGTCCAATACCACCGGGGTGTGATCGAGTGCGACAGCCGTCCCGGGCGCACCGTGTTCAGGATTCTCTTGCCGCTCACATGAAGCCGGTCTGGATCGTCGACGACGACCGCTCTATCCGCTGGGTATTCGAGAAGGCGCTCGGCCGCGAAGGCATCGCCTACAACTCCTTCGCCTCCGCCCAGGAGGCGCTCGATGCCCTGCGCGGCGGCCCGCCGCAGGTGCTGGTGTCGGACATCCGCATGCCCGGACCTTCCGGGCTGGAGTTGTTGCACACGGTGAAGGAGAAGCATCCCGCCGTCCCGGTGATCGTGATGACGGCGTATTCCGACCTCGAGTCGGCCGTGGCGGCGTTCCAGGGAGGCGCCTACGAGTACCTTCCCAAGCCCTTCGACGTCGACCAGGCGGTGGACCTGATCCGGCGCGCGCTCGACGAAAGCCAGCGCGATGCTGCCGCGACCGAGCCGCTCGCCGAGGCGCCGGAAATCCTGGGACAAGCCCCGGCAATGCAGGAAGTCTTCCGCGCCATCGGACGCCTGTCGCAATCCAGCGCAACGGTGCTGATCACTGGGGAGTCTGGAACCGGCAAGGAGCTGGTGGCGCGCGCCTTGCACCGGCACAGTGCGCGCGCGGCGAGGCCGTTTGTCGCGATCAATACCGCGGCCATGCCGAAGGACCTGCTCGAGTCGGAGTTGTTCGGCCACGAGCGCGGGTCGTTCACCGGGGCGCAACAGCAGCGCCGGGGGCGCTTCGAGCAGGCCGAGGGCGGCACGCTGTTCCTGGATGAAATCGGCGACATGCCGGCGGACCTGCAGACGCGATTGCTGCGCGTGCTGTCGGAGAACAGCTTCTACCGCGTCGGCGGCCACCAGCAGATCAAGGCCAACGTGCGCGTGATCGCAGCCACCCACCAGAACCTCGAGACGCGCGTACGCGAGGGCAGTTTCCGCGAGGACCTGTACCACCGGCTCAACGTGATCCGCATCCGCCTGCCGTCCCTGAGCGAGCGGCGCGAGGACGTCCCGCTGCTGGCCAGGCATTTCCTCGCGCACAGCGCCAAGCAGCTCGGCGTGGAGGCCAAGCGCCTTTCGGACGACGCGGTGGAGCACCTCTCGCGCCTGGAGTTTCCGGGCAACGTGCGCCAGCTCGAGAACCTTTGCCACTGGCTGACGGTGATGGCGCCGGGGCAGGTGGTCGAACTGGGAGACCTCCCGGCGGAGTTCCGCGACCCCGGCGTATCCGCGCCGGCGACCGACTGGGTCGCTGCGCTGGAACAGGAAGCCGAGCGGCGCCTGACGCGCGGCGAGACCGGGATACTCGATGTACTCGGACGGCAGTTCGAGCGCACGCTGATCGCCAAGGCGCTGGCGCGCACCGGCGGCCGGCGCATCGAGGCCGCCAACCTGCTCGGCATGGGCCGCAATACCATCACGCGCAAGATCCAGGAGCTCGGCATCG